>NZ_JAVDTD010000004.1:0-425067 GCF_031455655.1 Sphingobacterium sp. 2149
AAGACTAATTTAAGATACGAAAAAAGGAGCAGAAAACTGTTATTTCCCACTCCTTTTTTTTGCCCAATCTAAAACGGGACTTTTTCAGTGCCCTCCTGCAGATACCGGTCTTTTTTGTTATTAAGTACTGATCCCTTGCTTAGGGATCTACTTTATTTTTTCTTTTTAAACAGTTTCTTTCCAATTGTAAATAGAATTACAACAATAATCCCGCCTGCTAGACCGAATAATAGTTCCTTTACTATCCCCGGCAGCGTTGGAAGCGCGTGGTGTAAAAAATCAATATAATGAGCAAATATTCCACCCGAAACCAAAATTAAAGCAAATGTACCAACGATGGCCAGTAGTTTGATGACAAACGGCAGTGCACGTACTAAAAATCGGCCTAAACCTGCAATAGGACCCTTCTCACGTGATGTTTTAATCAACTTATATCCCGCATCATCCATCCTAACAATAAGTGCTACAATTCCATAAACTCCAACAGTGGCTAGAAAAGCCACAACAGACACCGTAATGATCTGTAGGGATAAGCTCTTTCCTAAAACTGTTCCCAAGGCGATAATGACAATTTCCACAGAAAGAATGAAATCTGTTGTGATAGCCGATTTGACCTTAGCCTTTTCCGCGGCAACCGAGTCTTCAGCAACTACCGCCTCCACTTTGGCCTCATTGGTGGTATCCTTTCGATGGAATAGGTATTCCATAATCTTCTCTACCCCTTCGAAAGCAAGATAGAAACCGCCCAAGATTAAAATGTACTTAATAGCGATTGGAAAAAATACATTCAATAATAAGGCGATTGGAACAATAATCAGTTTATTAAGCAATGATCCCTTGGTAATCGCCCATAGAACAGGGAGCTCACGCGACGCCAAAAAGCCAGTTGCTTTCTCGGCATTAACTGCTAAATCATCACCTAAGATTCCAGCAGTTTTTTTAGTCGCGATTTTGCTCGCTACTGCTACATCATCCATCAAAGCTGCAATATCATCTAATATTGCAAATATTCCTGAAGCCATATTTATATAAAAATTGAACGTAAAAATATAAATTTAATTCAATTTTGGAGTAAGATATTTAATTCAATACATGCGCGAAGCTTCACGATTATTGAATTAAATGCTTACTTTTAATTAAACAAGGATAACCATTTATGAAACATTCACTTGCACAAGAGGAGCAGTCATTACTGCTGGAGACTTTAGAAAAAAGATTTAATAAATTCCCCAATAGGCATCCACAGATCAGTTGGAATGAGGTGGCCGACAAATTACGTGACAATCCCCAAAAACTGTGGAGCCTCTTCCAGATGGAAAAGAGTGCCGGTGAACCCGATATCGTTATTATTGATCCAAAAGCAAAGCTATATGCTTACGTAGACTGTGCGGAGGAAAGCCCCAAAGGAAGGAGAAGTCTTTGTTTTGACCAAAAGGCCCTAAATGATCGGAAAGAAAACAAGCCTATTGGAAGTGCATTGGAAGAGGCTAAAAAGATGGGGACTGAGCTCCTTTCTGAAGAACAGTATCGCCAGCTACAGATGTTCGGTGAATTTGATTTGAAAACTTCTAGCTGGATACAAACGCCAGAAGCTATCCGCAAACTTGGTGGCGCTTTATTCTGTGATCGACGCTACAACCGAGTTTTCACGTATCATAATGGAGCCATCACCTATTACGCAGCACGCGGTTTTCGCACCATACTTTTTCTTTAAATAAAAGCACTCAATTACCAAAAATATAAGGCCTAGCGGAAAACAAATATAAACTCCGCTATTTTTAAATACCCTATACATCCATCGCAAAAAAAAAGCATTATTTTCTCTTTCGTGACATACAGCTGTCATTCGCTAACCTAACTTTGAGGAAAACTAAGACTCATGAAAAATAAGACAATTCCTTCATTCAGTATAATTGGTCTAGCTGTTCGGACAAGCAATCAAAATGGACAGGCTGCTAAGGACATTCCCGAACTTTGGAGCCGTTTTTTTAAAGAAGACGTATTGAGCCGTATCCCCAATAAGATATCCAACGACCTCTATTGTATTTATACAGAATATGAAAGAGATCATACCTTGCCTTATACAACGTTACTGGGCTGCAAAGTAAGAAGTCTTGAAGAAGTACCGGAAGACATGGACGGTATTCATATCGCTGAAAATCAATATCAGCACTTTACGGCAGAAGGAAATCTGGAAGATGGCATTGTTTATCAAGCTTGGCAAGAGATTTGGAATTCTGATCTATCAAGAACATTTGCAGCAGACTTCGAAATCTACGGAGAAAAAGCACAGGATCCAGCAAATGCAAAAGTAGATATTTTCATCGGTATCTATTAGGGTGTATCGTAACAAAACATATGTCATTCAGTATTGCCGTTTATTTTAAATTAAATATCCCTTACCTTTGTGCCGATTAAAAAAAGAACATCATGCAAATCAATACGGCATATAGAAAAAAAGTTGTTCGATATAGCTATTTAAAATTAATTGGAACTTCAGCTGTCGTCAGCATTCTTTGTTGCCTATTGGCGTTCAGCCTCAAGCACAGCACGGGCTATGTACAGGAAGAGTTGTTTGAAAGCGTATCCTCTTGGGATCCTAGACTGCTTATTATTTTACCTAGTATAGGTATAACAGCTATTTACTTCTTACGAAAGCATGCTTTTAAAAACAGAAAAAACAAAGGGATAAAAGAAATCTATACAACCTTAGAAACAAGAAAAGACTATTTGCCTTTTTTTAAAATTCCATCTCACTACATCAACGGTTTTCTAACCGTCATTTTCGGGGGATCAACGGGCGTTGAGGTTTCTACCGTTGTTGCTACAGCGACAGTAGGGAACCAGGCATATAAACGATTACATGCCGCTTGGGCCTATAAAACCGAACTGATTTGCGCCGGTGTAATCGCCGGAGTGACGCTCTTGTTTGGAAGCGCCCTAGGTGGCTTTCTATTTGCTTTTGAAGTCATTGCACGGAAATATAATAAAACTTTGCTCATTAGCGGAATCACTTCCATGGCGGTGGCATATGTATTTGTTTATTACGTTGACGCCAGTCCATTATTTATAGTTGAGGCAAAGGCATGGCGGTGGCAGACAGTCCCGTTTGTCATCCTTTTAGGATTGATTGGCGGGATTTTAGCTTTATATTTTACGAAGATTGTTATTTATGCAAAATCCTATTTTGCAGGTATAAAAAGTAATTTTATACGAGTCAATTTAGGGGCCATCACTGTAGGAATATTTATCTTTTTCCTACCAGCACTTTATGGCGATAGTTATCACGGACTTGGTGAGATTCTAAAAGGCAGTCTTCATGACTCCGTAAATTTGAGCTACTTTCTTCCATTGATTCTGCTCGTTCTTCTAAAACCACTAGTGGCATCTTTGACCCTCGGCGCGGGTGGCGATGGTGGTGTTTTTGCGCCAAGCATTGTAACAGGAGCTTTATTAGGCGTTTTATTTGCGCAGCTTTGCAATCGTTACCTCGGAACACAGCTAATCGTCATTAATTTTGCTCTTTTTGGTGCCGCGGCAATGCTTTCTGCAGCCATACACGCACCTTTTACGGCTATTTTTATTATTGCAAGCCTCGTTCCTTCAGGATATCTATTATTAGCGCCCCTACTTATCAGTAGTTCTATAGCAAAGGTATTAGCAAAAAAACTATATCCATATAACGTATACACCTACAAAGAGGTTGCGACGGCCAAACCGATTTAATCGCTCTTATTGATTGACATAATTGAACAAACTAGTAGTCAAAAAGCGCCTCAAACGTATTGTCAAGGTGCTTTTTGACCATTAGTCTTCTCGGCTTCCATCGTCTGCCATGCGTACAATCTTTGGAGAAAACTTTGCTACGACGTCAACGAGATCCTTTTGCGAAGCCATCACGGCATGAATGTCTTTATAGGCCATTGGCGCTTCATCCATGCCTGCCCCAAGCAGCATAATACCTTTATCAGTAAGCATCTTTTTAAGGTTATGAGGAGATAATGTTTTGATTGCTTGTGTACGGCTCATCAATCGTCCTGCTCCATGAGAGGCCGACTGAATAGCCTTCACCTCCCCTTTTCCACGCACCAAAAAACCCGGTGTGGCCATTGATCCAGGGATAATGCCCATCACTCCTTTCGCCGCGGGTGTCGCACCTTTTCGATGGACTATAACCTCTTGGTCGTTCCAGGTTTCCTTCCATGCAAAATTGTGATGATTTTCCACCTGCGCTAACAACTCTGCCCCTAAAGCCAACTTAATTTTTTTATGAATGACCTCATGGCAAGCTGACGCATAATCACCGGCGAGATTCATGGCCAGCCAATACTCTTGCCCTTCATGGGTGTCCAGATCTAAATAAGCCAAATTTTCAGCTTGGTAAGGCAACTTACACAAAGATTTGGCTAATTTTGTGTAATGTCCAGCAATGGTAGCGCCCATTCCCCTTGAACCTGAATGTGTTAATAAGCCCAAATAAGTCCCACGTTCAATATTTAAAACCTCATCTTTATCCTCAAATTCGACGACACCAAATTCCACAAAGTGATTTCCGCCACCTGAAGATCCCAATTGTGTCCATGCTTTATCCTTCAAGGACGAAAGCAAGCTATTCTCCGTAAACAATTTATTATCTAACACCCCATGATCTATACGTTCGTGTCTCAGATATCCATTACCAGCTCCAAACTTGCTGTTACGTAGAATAACATCTTTGAGCATCATTACATTTTCTTCCAAAAATGAGGCTGGTAAATCGAAGATGGACAAAGCCATACGACATCCAATATCTACACCAACCCCATAAGGGATTACCGCATTACTGGTCGCCAATACGCCTCCGATTGGTAATCCGTAGCCTTGATGCGCGTCCGGCATTAATGCACCGGCAACTGCAACAGGCAATTTCATGGCAACATTCATTTGTGCTTTCGCCCCGTTTTCTATTTCAGAAGCGCCATAGATCGCATAATCTACCGGTGTTTCATTCAACACTATTAATGACTTATCAACCGCGTCTTGCCCGAGTATAGCACTGGACAAAATACCAAACACAGCGTCTTCTGAATAGCTCTTCGGGTCTTCCAAGACAGATCTAAACTTTTCCAACATTTCTTCGCGTGTATAACCGTGTCTTTTACTGTTGATTTTCAACGCAACACCCAACGTATGATTTTCTTTAAATCCTAATGCAATTAAATCATTGCCATTTATTCTTTTATTTTCCATTTTCTGACTTTCTAATATAATAAACTTTACAACTCCTCTAAAGCAGGCAACAACACCTCTTTACGTTGTTGCCTGCACCTCTTCACATGTAGTATCTTTTATTTCACACATATTGTTTAAGTTGATCGACAATCTGTCCGTTTCCAACAAGCGAAATCGTATTGATCTTTTCAACGATCTTCTTAATATATTCCATTTCCTTTAATTTGAACTCCATACTGTTTTCTTCCATCAGCCTAACGGTATTTAGTAAAATGATGTTCACAAATAGCAATGCGCTATGCTGTATCGTTATGCTATTCCATCCGAAGATGGAAGTGGGATTCGAATTCTACTGCTATCCTTTCCATCAAAGAATGTTTGTCATTGCTGACGTTACAAATATCGCTGGGGCACCACGCGGCCAATTTGCGTAGTAATAAAAAGGAATTAAAAAGTCCTTTAAATCAAAATAAAAAACTGATATACAGCTATAAAGAATAAAAAAAAATGTTAGAAAGCAGACAGCACCTATCAATTACGCAGATGTATTGCGCATATAACATAAATAATAATCCAATAGTGAATGAGGAAAATTGTAGAAACCATATCGAATAGCATATTTTTTTAGCCAATACGATTTTCGATGTCGCTGTAATCAATGAAGGTAATATGCTTTTAATAGCTTAATTTTATACCAACTAAGATGATATCAACAAATGAAGAGTTCATATGCAGCAATTGTTCTATCTTGTATTTTAGCAAGTTGTACAAATGAAGTTCAAGAGGATAAAAGCAATTCTATAACAGCTGCCATGCAGCAAACTACACCTCAAAATAAGGAGATGGCAGAAAAACGGGACTCAACTTTAAACGATAGCCATCCAGCAGAATCTTGGCTGGAAGGCATTTTTCAGTGCGAAAGCTCCTCAACTGGAAAATATTGCTACTACCTAGACAAAGAAGATGCATTATGTACCCCGCGATTTCGTGCATTTTTACAAGAGGCCAATGAAATTTACGGGCCATCAAACCTTTCCGATGAGGAACTACCCATGGCCGAGGCAGCTTACAAAGCCAAATGGAGAAAAATCTATCCACTGTATACCCAGGAGACATGGCTATTTGGACGCGGGAATGATGATGCGTTGGATATTCAGGATGTTAAAATTGAAAAAGTATCAGACAGTAAATTTATCGTATTTGTCGATTACGGCCATGATGTAAGGACCAAAAATGAGGTTCAACTGGTACACAACGGAGGATCCTATAAAATAGATTACTGCAAAACCACTTTCCTACATTAAACGAATACATCAAAATAAAAAACGCCAATTTTATAAACCATAAATTGGCATTTCTATGCTATGATTGATGAGCTATTTCCCTGATAAACAAATCCATTTACGGTCGAGATGCGGGAGACCGCCTCTGCAGAACAACTTGCATCAACAAAAATAAGGCTAGCATCATCTCCCACTTTTGGCCACACGATTTTCCCATGGTCATCAAGTGGAATGCTACCATTAGTCGCGTAACGGAGGCTGCGGGATAGCTCAAATTCGGTTTCATAACCGTATAATTGTGCAACCAAATTGGCCTTTTGAAGCATATTACCGCTACCAAAAGTACTCCAGTGATCTTGAACGTTGTCATTCCCTATAAAAACTTCCACTCCTGCCTTTTCCAGTTCCGGAAGTGGCATTAACATGTTGCGGAAAGGCACCGAACTACAAATACCAACTTTCGCTGCCGCGAGGCGTTCGGCCGTATATTCTAATTCCCTTTTTGCCATGTAGCCCAAAGCGAAAGCATGTCTGATAAAGGTACGACCTTGCAACGCTGGATTTTCGAAAGTTTTATCAATTAAATAATGAATCGTTTTAACGCCAGATTGTCCGCCTTCATGCAAGTGGATATCGATACCTTTGTTATTGTCCAATGCAAGTTGAATGGTCAAGTCCACCGGCTTCTCAATACTACCGTCAATGCTAAAGGGGTCTAGGCCACCGATAAAGTCCACCTGCTCCCATTTGGCCACCTCCTCCATCAGCTCTGCAGATTTTGTATAAAATAGCCCATGCTGCGGGAATGCGACCAATTCGGCAGAAAATGAATCCTTTAAATATTCAAGAGCCTGTAACAAGTGCTCCAATGACGCTGTGCCAGACGTCGGATCAATATTAAAATGCGTGCGCGCAAAATTGGTTCCGTAGCCCTGCAAGAGTGAAATTAGCTTTTCGGCCCGTTCAGCCGAGGTTTTCAATAGCTCCGGGATGATCATCTGCTCTTTGGCAATCATATCTTTCACGGTCCTATTTTTTGGAAATACTGCCTTCCAAGGAAGGCCAAATAAGGTTTTGTCCAAATGAATGTGCATATCACGAAATGGTGGTAATGCCAATTTACCTTTGATGTCAAAGCCTTTTACATCCGTTGTAGATTGCGCAGACTCAACACTTTTTATTTTTTTTCCCTCAATTTGTATATCAAATAATGCTGTTTTTGTAGCAACAACTTCCGCGTTTTCATAAATAAAGCCTGTTTCTAACAATACATTCTTTAACAAATATGTATCTTGATTTTGCGTAATTCCATTCATGCCGATATCATTTTTAACAAAACTAAGTGATTTGAGGTAATTTTCTTTGTAAGAATTATCATGGCTTTTGTAGATATCATACGGTATTGATAGCTGATAAGAATGCTAAAAAGTTATTACCAATTCTGGAGCAACTTCCAACTGTATGTACAGTGAGTACACCATGAGTCCACGTTAAGTCCACCTTTATACATGTACTTTCACAATGCGTCCACCTTGGGAACATCTTACTTACAGTTAGAAGTGGGTTACCAGGAAAGCATCATTTGGTCGAACGAAAGCCTCAACGATGCGGCTCATTATATAAAAGAAATTATTACCATTATAGCTGTAGTATACTATAAAAAACGTTACTTTAACGCAACTTATGGGGTATCGTGCACTCTTAACGTCGAACTCACCATTTGTAATTTAAAATCGAGCAATGCAAATCGAAATCGCTAATACATTTTACGAAATAATTCCTTGGAATAAAGATTATATTCAAGTTTTAGGCAGCCTATCTCCTTATCGTGTATATGCTCCGGCTCATTGGGATATGGCTTCCGTTAAAGAATATCTTAAGTTGAATCCGCCAACAATCGAAGCCGATCTTCAATCGTATGCATATCTGGACAATCCTTATATCCTATTTGGAAAACCTTATTTGGTTAAAATTTATTCTAACTCAACCTCAACAAAAGTTAATCTAACAGCAACCAGCATAGCTGTTTATCAAAACGAGAGCACAAATACATTGAAATTACTCTCCAAGTGGAGCAAAGAACTACTTTATAATGAAGTTATAAAGCAGATGTCCTACTGGGAAGAACAGCTGGACATCTACAATATCTCCAGCGTTGCAATCAAAAAGTTACCAAAAAGCGAATTTACGATTGTTGACAGTGGAATTTATTTTTCAAATCGACTCATCGATTTAGAAAAAGAACATATAAATCGAATTGTACTCAAGGCATTCTGTAAATTTGCTCAGAAATCCCGTATGGAAACAGAGGCTATTTTCGACATATTTATTCCAAATTGGAAAGAGCTTTGTAAAGATTCGATAATACAATGACAGCGATAAACATAAAAATTTCAATAGAAAAAGATCACCTCAGCATCCCTTTCAATATCCAAGATCTTCTCCAGTCCATGAACGCACACATGAAAGATATCAACGACTATGTTGTTGACTGCTTAGAGAATAAAGATGGTGCACCACGTTTAAGCGACTTTAGTATTAGCAGGCTGTCTTTTTATACTGATCATACCAGCGGTAATTTCAGAATGCATTTTAAAATTGACCGTCAGTTCTGCTGCAGCGATCTCTTATCCTGTCAAATGGATTATATCGACTTTAAATTCAATATTTCCAACGATACCATCGCGATTCATGGATCCTATGTAGATTGGACAATTCAATAGAACCTATGCGTATACCCGAACGTTTTCAAATTAATACGAGCTCATTCTCTTTCTATTGGTCAAAGGGCCCTGGTGTTGCTCTGCTTCGCAAACTGCCCAAGAAACCAGTGATAACCGATGCTGGTCAATTTGCACCTTTACTGTATCAATACGACATGTCTTGCGACCAACTTGTAGAACAACTACACCTAAAAATTGGTTTTTATCAAGGCCAACAGTTACTCAAAGATGCGCTTGCTGGTAGATCTATTGAACCTGCCTACGAGCAGGTATTGATCGAGTTTCTCCATACCGTGGATTTTGCTCCATCTTGGTTGGATTGGGATAAAATTGTACAAGGAATTGAACTCAGTCAACGATCGGGCTTATCTGGATTAATTGTATTACGTGATTATGTGCTCATGGGTGGCTATGAATCCAGCGCTATAAACAAACCTTTGATCTTTACGGGAGCGCTAAAAAAAGGCGCCGTAAAGCGACTTACTGAAACCGTTACCTTTTGGGTTGATATTACAGGTAATAATGCCCTAAGAAAGGGACATATTGGTATTGAAGCCATTTTACTCACCCGATGTATCCATTCGTATGCGCGGTTAAACATTTTAAAGCAGGGTCAGTGGGAAACTGAAAAATGGGGTATTCCATTAAATACCTGGGATATGCTTGCCACAAACTTAGGATTCTCCCTTGTTTATCTAACAGGGCTTAAACGAATGAAATTCAATATATTAAAAAGCGAAATTGAAGGTCTATTCCATTTATGGAAATTTGTAGGGACCTTATTAGGCATCCCCCTTCACCTTCTCCCTGACACGGAAGAGGAAGCAATTGAAGCTTTATATTATTGGACAATGACACAGCAGTCTGGAGACCAAGATAGCCTTGCTTTGGCAAAGGCACTTATGGAAGAACCCGTTAAAGCTGCTTACCCTATAAATAAATGGGGACGAAAGCTCATGCGCGAAATTCACCTCTATTACAATCAGTATCTATTGGGCGACTATTCCTGCGCGCTATTAGGTTTAGAAAAAACAGTAGTTGGTCGTATTGCCTACATGAATATCTTAAAGAATAAGACGTCGAATTATAGGATAGACAATTCTTTATGGCAAAAAAAGCAAATTGATAAAGGCAGAAAAATACACGAAGGGGTTAAACAAATCTATCTAAAGTACAATTAACCGACGCTGCGCTCGTAAGGAACGCGTGTGGCAATGGAGCGACCCAAAGTCAACTCATCAACATATTCCAATTCTCCGCCAAATGCGATCCCGCGCGCGATGGTTGTAATTTTGACATCAAACTCCCGCAATTTACGGTATAAATAAAAAATGGTTGTATCTCCCTCCATCGTTGCTGACAGCGCTAAAATAACTTCTTCAACCTCACCTCTCTGGATTCGATTGATTAACCCTTCAATTTTTAGATCAGCAGGACCGATGCCGTCCATCGGCGAAATTAATCCGCCCAATACGTGATATACACCCTGATAGGAGTTCGTATTCTCAATTGCCATTACGTCACGCGTGTCTTCAACGACACAGATCAAACTTTTATCACGTTTGAATGAAGCACATATTTCACAAATTGTATGATCTGAAATATTAAAACATTCCTGACAATACTGAATGTCTTCTTTCAAACGGTCGATAGCAGCGGTAAAACGAGCTACATCCGCATCCGATTGCTTCAGTAGATGCAAAACTAACCTCAATGATGTCTTTTGTCCTACGCCCGGCAGTTTTCCAAATTCAGCAACGGCGTTCTCGAGAAGCTTAGAAGAAAAATTCATAATGCAAATGTAAGAATAATCAGAAAAAGTAGCTACTATTAAAAAAATACCTATATTGTATTCCTTTTTGGAAAATTTAATTTAGAAATTAAATGTATAACGTTATATATGGACATTACAAAAGAAGATAAAATTATCCGTGCATTTGAGAACAAAACATGGCAGGAAATTAAAGTAAAAGACTCTTGGCAGATTTTTAAAGTGATGTCAGAGTTCGTGGATGGATTTGAGAAACTAGCAAAAATTGGCCCCTGTGTTTCAATATTTGGATCTGCGCGTACCCCGCGTGAACACAAATATTATCAAATGGCGGTAGAAATTGCAAGTTTATTGACAGCACGTGGTTACGGTATTATTTCGGGCGGTGGACCAGGTATCATGGAAGCAGCCAATAAAGGTGCTTATGAGTCGGGGGGTAAATCTGTTGGATTGAATATTGAACTACCCTTCGAACAATTCCACAACAAATATATTGACCGAGATAAGCTACTAGAATTTAAGTACTTCTTCGTGAGAAAAGTGATGTTTATGAAGTATTCTCAGGGCTATATTGTTATGCCGGGAGGCTTCGGAACAATGGACGAACTTTTTGAAGCAATCACATTGATCCAAACGGGTAAAATTGCACGTTTTCCAATCGTATTGGTCGGCTCTGATTATTGGAAAGGATTAATGGACTGGGTTCAAAATACTATGATTTCCAATAAATATATCAGTGAGGAGGATTTAAAGCTGTATCGAATTGTAGATACTGCGGAGGAGGCTGCGGACCATATTTTCCGATTCTACGATAAGTACCTATTGAAGCCAAACTTCTAAGAAGTAATTGCTTTCGCAAAAAAAAAGAGTATCTGAGATTAACAGATGCTCTTTTTTTGTGTCTATCGCCGCAGATAAGGCTTTAGGAAAGCATGATATTCGTTCGTAAACAGCGATATTTATTTATTAAAGTTGTATTATTCACCATTTAGTCATTACATTTACTCCGCTATTTGGGTAGCGTAACCGTAGAAAAACATAGAATTGTCGTGCATGAAAGATTTTGGAGCCCATTCAGACGAGGAGCTGATCGTATTGATTCAACAGGACGATTCCATAGCTTTCGAAGCCCTGTATGATCGCTATTGGAAAAAGCTCTATTATCAGGCTGCCCGCAAAACAAATTCGCTGGAAGATGCACAGGAAATCGTACAGAATATATTTGCTTCACTGTGGCTACGCCGTCATCAACTCCAAATTGAAAGCAATCTTGCTTCCTACCTCGCTGTGGCAGTTAAATACAAGATATTTAAATATCTAGCTCAGCAATACAAGAAAGAAGCATTTAGAAAGGATACAGAGTGGATAGATTTTGACAATTCTACGCAAGATTGGCTCCAATTCGAAGAATTACGCGTCCGGTTGGAACAGCTTGTTTCCGAACTGCCTGAAAAATGCCAACTTATTTTTAAATTATCCCGCGAAGAAGGGCTCACCTACAAGCAGATTGCTGAACGCATGAACATCTCGGTGAAGACTGTCGAAACCCAATTAAGCCGTGCATTAAAAAAAATCCGCGCTGGTATTCAGCGTTTTCTGATCACCTTATAATTTTTCTTCTTTTCTTGTCAGGGTATCACTCCAATTTAGGGACTATATAAACAAATACCCTCTAAACATGGCTGACAACAATCAATTCCGGATAAAGCAATTAGCTTACAAATGGCTGAAAGGCACATCTACACCAGAAGAGGAGACAGAGCTCCAAGAATGGTATAAAGCAAATGATGATGAGCCTCTCAATATTCCCGAAGAAATTGCAACAGACGAGCAACAGCTTAAAGAGCTACTCCTATCCCAGATACAGCAGCAAATCCAAAGATCCAAAATTAAACGTATTCCACAGTGGGCAAAATTGGGTGGAATAGCTGCAGCGCTTGCGCTGTTATTTGTATTGCCACTCTACCTTGTCAAAAGGACAACTGGAGACACCCCGCTGGTAGCTGTGAAGCCGCTACAGCAAGTTCATCCGGGTATTAAGGCAGCTGCATTAACTTTAGCTGATGGAACTAAAATTGACCTTTCTGCCCACCAACAGAGCGTTCTCCATCAGGATGAACAGGTGAAAATTGTTACAACTGCTTCCGGAACCGTGCAATATCAATTTACGGCCAGTAAGAATACTGCTGCTAGCCGTACCAATACCATTGAAACGCCGATTGGAACAGAGTATACGATCATTTTGGCCGATGGCAGTAAGGTATGGCTAAACGCTGGCTCCGTGCTGACATTTCCTGAATCTTTTGCGTCAAATAGCCGTGAAGTAAAATTATCTGGTGAAGCCTATTTTGAAGTCAGCCACGATAGTAAGCGACCATTCTATGTGCGATCGAATGAACAAACCATTCGCGTATTCGGAACACATTTTAATGTAAGCTCCTATCCAAATGAAAACAATAAAACCACACTTATAGCAGGCTCTGTACAAGTCTCGCAATTCGGCAAGTCAAAAATGCTGAAACCTGGTCAAGCAGCATTTACCGCAGGCGGGAATCTTATCGTAGCAGAAGCCAATATCGAAGAAGCAATGGCCTGGAAAAATGGCTTTTTCTATTTTGAATCGACACCAATAAAAGATGCACTCGCTGCCATAAAACGCTGGTATAATGTAGATATTGTCTATAAGGAAACAAATGAAAAGCGTGAACTGACAGGAAAAATAAAACGTAATTCAACGGCCCAGCAACTGGTTGAGACCCTTAACTTTCTGGATATAAAATGTCGATTGCAAAACAATAAAATTGAAGTTGAACTCTAAATTATTTAATATAAAACAAACTTACCCAACTAATTATGTATAAACTTAAAACCATCCAAGGGGCTGGTAAAAAGGCAAAACTATTTGCTGCTTTACTCGCTATCCAATGCGTTTCCCATGCAAATAATTTGGCGATGGCGAATGTAAACCAAACTAAAATCAAGTTACAAGACAAGGAATACACTTTGGCAAAGTTTGCTAAAGAGATCGAGCGTCAGAGTTCTTATGTGTTTCTGTACGATAACTCGCAGATTAATGATAACCAAAAAATCCGAATAAACCATAAAGATGGTTCTATTGTTGAAATTCTGGATGACAACCTGAAAGAGCTATCGTATTCTTATAAAATTGTCAACAACACCATTGTCCTAAAAAGGAAAACAGATGATATGCCCTTAAGAAACACGATCAATGTACAACAGCTTGTCAAAGGGCGCGTTTCCGATAGCGATGGTAAAGCATTAACAGGGGTCACAATCCGCAATACAACAACAGGTAAACAAACGGAAACAGACAGTAAAGGTGAATTCTCGATTGAAGCAACCTCTACACATCAACTGAGCTTTAGTTCGATAGGTTATGAGACTATCAGTAGTACGGTAGGTTCCAATATTTACCTCAATATACAGATGAAAACTGCCAACAACCAACTGGAGCAGATCGTTGTGGTCGGTTTTGGAACACAGAAAAAAAAGGACATCACGGGAGCCATTGCAACCATGAGCACAAAGGATATTGAAGATCGCCCTGTGACCCAATTGGCGAGTGCCATGGAAGGTAAAATGGCGGGGGTGGAAATTGTAAAATCTTCCGGACAACCGCAAGCTGGCTTCTCCATTCGTGTTCGTGGAACCTCTACAATTACTGCAGGTAGCAACCCATTATACATTGTAGATGGTGTCCCTACAGAAAATATATCGGAGCTCAATCCATCAGATATTCAAAGCATTTCGGTCTTAAAAGACGCTGCTTCTGCCGCTGTCTACGGATCGTCAGGAGCCAATGGCGTGGTGTTGATTACGACCAAAAGAGGAACAAACGGTAAGACACAGGTAAATTTCGAAACCTATCAAGGATTTTCAGCCATCAGAAAAAAGCCTAGCGTTCTAAATGCGGTACAATATAGAGAATTAATGACTGAGATGGGAGAAGCCTTGGATTGGTCGAAATATACCGCTGATACGAACTGGCCAGATCAGCTATTCCGCACCGGTCACAGCCAAAAATACCAGGCTTCAGTACGCGGTGGAGATGAAAAGACAGGGTTTTACATCTCTGGATCTTATCAAAAAGATAATGGTACAGTCATCACAAATACAGTAAACAAGGTCAATTTCAAGGTTAATTTGGATCATCAGATCAATAAAATCTTTAAAGTTGGAACAAGCTTATCTTACAACCGTTGGTACGACGTGGACATTACCGAGAACTCCCGAAATGGAGTCATCATGAATGCTTACCTGGGCTCTCCAGTAATCGGCATATATGGCGATAAAGGTGCTTTCACAGTGGATCCATTCTATACAGATCTTGACAACCCCGTTGCATTGGCAACAGGCAACGAGCACAGCTATATCAACAACAGATTTACAGGAAATGCCTTTGTGGAAGCCAATATCCTACCGGGACTAAAATTCAAATCGCTGTTTGGGTATGAGAAATTTAACAACCAGTACCGCACTTTTGTGGATCCGTTCCGCACGACAGAGGGTAGAAAATATAAAGGAATGGCGACGCTCCAGCAGCAGGATAATCAGTATTGGATGTCCGAAAATACATTAAACTATGACAGAACTTTTAGTGATAAGCACCACTTCACAGGTTTACTAGGTTATATCACCACTAAAACACAAACAACAATCTCAAATATCGCTACCCAGAATTTTGCTAATCCAGCAATTCATACCGTCAATGGAGGTTCAATGATTACGGCGATGCCAACAGCGATAGATGCTGCTGTATCCACTGTCTCCGGCATTGCAAAAATCGGTTATGATTATAACGACAAGTACTTATTTACAGCCAATCTGAGAGCTGACGCGTCATCTGTATTCGGGCCTAATAACCGTTGGGGTTACTTCCCTTCTTTCTCTGCCGGCTGGCGTTTATCCAATGAAGATTTCTTTAGTTCGCTGAAAAACACGGTAAACGATTTGAAAATCCGCGCTAGTTGGGGTAAGGTTGGAAATAGCCAAATCCCTGCCTTTTCCTATCTTGGTTTAGTTGACGTCACGGGATCGTACAATATCGGCGATCAGGTTGTACCGGGGTATACACCTGCTACCTTGGACAACCCCAATCTAAAATGGGAAACAACAAACCAGACCGATATTGGTGTGGATGCCAGTTTCTTTAATTCGAGATTGATATTTGGAGCAGATTATTATGCAAAAAGGACTGTAGGCCTACTTCTAAGCTCAAGAGTTCCGTATAGTTCGGGCTATAGAACTGCACTGAAAAACCTCGGCGACCTACAAAATAGAGGTTTCGAATTCGAATTGAGTAGCCGAAATTTCGTTCACGATTTCAAATGGAATACAACAGTAACCTTTGGACTCAATCGCAATAAAGTCCTGAATATTGATGGCGGAACCTACTATGACGGAAATATAGATGGCCGAGGCAATAGTACGATTGCAAAAGAAGGCGTTGCATTGGGATCATTCTGGGGCTATGTTGCAAAAGGCGTCAATCCAGAGACCGGCGACATGATCTATCAGATGGCCGATCCGGAAGCAGGTCTTCAAACGAGTGATATGGCTATCATTGGTAATGCTACACCTAAATTCTCTTATGGCATGACAAATGATTTTAGTTATAAGAACTTCAGCTTTTCTTTTTTCTTACAGGGTGTACAGGGAAATGATATCCTTAATGCGACACGTATTTATACAGAGGGTATGTGGGAACCGAGAAACCAAAGTACTGCCGTATTAAACAGATGGACAGTCAATAACAAAAATAGTACTATGCCGCGTCCGGATCTAAATAATACAGATGACAACTACAATTCACAGATTTCTTCCCGTTTTGTAGAGAAAGGTTCCTACCTCAGGGTAAAATCGATGACCTTGGCCTATACCCTACCTAAACAAGTGCTTGAAAGATGGAAGCTCAATAAGGTCCGTCTTTATGTGACAGGCGAGAATCTGTTAACATTCACAAAATACTCAGGTCTAGATCCTGAGGTAAGCATGTATGGGGGAACTAATCAGGAAACCGTGAGTTCCAATATGTCGCCGGGTATCGATTTCGGTACTTCGCCCCAGGCACGCACCTTTATTGTTGGTTTAAACCTAACTTTTTAACCTTTTAGTTTACAAAAAATGAAATCAACTAGATATACGTTCTTGGCCATAGCCTTATTGACATCGCTTACTCTAAATTCCTGCAAAAAGTTTTTAGATCTTCAGCCTACCTCCACGGTAACGAGTGAAAATGCCTATCTCACCGGAGACAATATTGAGAAAGCATTAAACGGAGCTTATAATTCTTTTATAGGCAATGGCACCCGTCCAGGAAGCAATGCCAATTATTATCAATGGGAAATGATTTTACAAACCGACATCCGTTCGGATAATGCGCATGCAGCCGGCGGTGGCGAAATAGATTTTGCACAAATTGACTATAATACTATTACCAATACCAATGAAATGGTACGCAGGGATTGGGAAGAACTGTATGGAGCAATCTCAAAATGCAATATCGTTATTGACAACGTTGATAAGGTCACAGATCCTACTTTTTCGGATGAAAGACGCAAACAAATTCTTGGAGAAGCTTCATTTTTAAGAGCCTTCCATTATTATCAATTGGTCAAACTTTATGGTGGTGTACCCTTGGAAAAACACTCCAACAGTACAGATGCCGAAGTATTACGAATCAAGCGATCAACTGTAGAGGAGGTTTATGATTTTATTGATTCTGACCTACAAGTTGCGGTGAACAATCTCCCCGATGGATTTGGACAACCCTCCATCGACAAGGTTAGAGCGACAAAAGGTGCTGCAAATGCCTTACTGACCAAGATATGGGCACAACGCCCTGATCGGGATTACAATAAGGTATTACAATACGCCAATGCAGTGATCACTGGAAAAGGTGGTTACCAGCTCCTTCAAAACTATTCGGATCTTTTTGATGGTAAACATAACTATAACAGTGAATCTATCATTGAGATTCCTTACATAGCCGGCAGTCCCAATCTAAGCTGTTGGGGTGGCGCATTCTTTTTCCCGGATCTTGATGAAAATGGCAAAATCAACGAAAACGAATGGCGCCGATATGGAACACCATCCAAAGATCTTGTCGAAGCTTATGACAATGCTGGCGACACCGAACGAAAAAATGCCAACATTTGGTTCTTCTCTGTTCCATGGGCAGATGAGTTCTGGAACCCTTGTGGGGATGCCGACACGGAAATCCCATTCAACGTCAAACAGAAACATGCCAACAGCTTTCAAAGTGGCGACCATTTTTACCTTTTACGGCTTGCAGACATTATACTCCTAAAGGCGGAGGCTCAACATGCGTTGGGGAATACTGTAGATGCTCTAAACACTATTAATCTTATCCGTCAACGTGCAGGGCTTGCCAAGCTATCAGGTGTCAGCTCAAGTGCACTAAAGTCTATTATTCTCAATGAGCGCCGCTTGGAGCTCGCTTTCGAAGGCCAACGTTGGGACGATCTGAATCGCTATGGTGTTACAGTGGATGTCATGAATAAATTGAATGAAATCAAATTCACATGCGATAATGGCACACAGCGTAATGCCACACAAATTAAGTATAATTTTAACCAAAATAGCCTGCTCCTTCCGATACCATTATTGGAAATGCAGGCAAACCCTAGCCTGATTCAAAACCCAGGCTACTAAGAGACCAGCTATTGGCTGTTCTGGTAAGCAGAATCTTTCAGGACAGCCATCTTTTACTAATCAACTTTATTATGAACCGTTTCAAATCGCTGGATATTTTTCGCGGGTTTACGCTCGCGGCCATGATCTTGGTTAATAATCCTGGCAACTATCATCATATATTCCCCCAGCTGGAGCATTCCACCTGGCACGGTTGTACTTTTACAGATCTCCTATTCCCATTCTTTCTATTTGCAGTCGGAAACTCGATGGCTTTTTCATTAAAAAATAGGGAACAACAGGCTCCGTCTATCTATTGGAAAAAAATTGCGAAAAGAACAGTCATCCTTTTTATGTTGGGTATCTTTTTAAATGTTTTCCCCTTTATTGAATGGAATAGTCTTCACAAGCTGGAATGGATTCCCTTTTCAAGGTATAGATATTTCGGCGTGTTGCAACGTATTGCTATCTGTTATTTCAGTTGCGCTATGTTAGTATATTATTTTAAAGATAAAGGTGCAATAATAGTCAGCGCAGTATTTCTTTTGTGCTATTGGCTGATTTGCTATTATAGTAATCCATCAGACCCCTATAGTTTGGAAGGATGGTTCGGGACCAAACTTGATATTCAAATGTTCGGAGCGTCCCATCTCTATCATGGCGAAGGAACGGCGTTTGATCCTGAAGACATTTGGAGCGTATTTCCAGCCATAAGTCAAACCTTATTCGGTTATATCGCAGGTAAATACATTATTCAAAAATTGAGGAGCAAGAGGGAGCTGATTCTGCTACTGTTGGTCGGTCTATCTTTTATTTTCGTCGGCTATATCTGGTCGTTCGCTTTCCCAATCAATAAGAAAATCTGGACAAGTAGTTATTGCCTATTTACGACTGGTATTGCACTATCTTTTCTATGTATATTAATATACCTTATTGAATTTCAAAAAGTCAGCGGATTATTCCATACTGTCTGTGACGATTTCGGCAAGAATACACTATTTATTTATTGTCTTAGTGGGCTAATCCCTACGATTTGCTCATTTATCCTCATAGGGAGTGCCCAGCAAAATCTTTGGGACTTTAGCTACCATATCCTTTTTGGCAATTGGCAGAATCAACAGTTGTCGTCGGCCCTGTTTTCGCTGTTATTTATTGGATTGAATTGGATAATTGCCTATTATCTAAGAAAAAAAAATATCTACATCAAAATATAAGTCAGGCAACTTTTTCAAAGCAGCCAGTTAGGTATAATTTTACAAAAAAAAAGGGCCTAAGCCCTTTTTATATAAAGATATGGATAAGATATACCGCAGCTACTTTTAGAAAACGCCCCATTTTTTGTTTTACTATTTCGCCCTTTACAGTATACAAATACTAAAGTAGCTTAAACTAACTATACAGAGAAAAAACTTAGGGGGACAAAAAGGGGGACAAATGTTATTTAACTGAAATACAAATGATTAAAACAATCTTTTTATTAAAAAAAAGTGTTTTACGCAAAAAAACTTTAAATAAAAAACTTGGATCAAACTGTATTTTTGAGCGTATAATGGCTATTACCAACTTATCCCTTATCTCGTTTTTCATTCAATTTTTAGAAAGTAATCAGTCAATGATTATACAGTGGGTACTGAGTGATCACTGAATAAGCACTAGACAAGTAGTGTCGATAGGTCGAATTTGATAGCTTGTATCCTCCTGTATGTTTCAAATAAATGCAAGTTTCAAAAGGACTAAAAAAAGAAAACCTGAGGTTGGGAGCCTCAGGTTTTTAACTAACCAATTATTAACCTAAATTATGAAAAGTCTTTTTTACTATGTATACCAAGTAAATTTCAATTATCGTACCATACTATTTCTACAATTTGCTATTTCACATTTCTTTAACAAATTACTGAGATCCGGATGACCAAAATCTAAGAAAATGAATAGAATGCCAAGTTATAGGCAATTAGCTCAAGTTGAAAAGACTATTTGGCTCTAATTTTTCATAATGGAAATCTGGTTCTGCAGCAGTATTTGGTAAAAAAGTCGATTCTGTTAAAAAATGTATTTTACCAGGATGTCTTGCTGCCGCCATTTTGACTAATTCCATCATGTAATAATTACTCGGATACCTTTTAACATGTGCTTTTATATCTTCAAAACCATAATTCTGGTAGAATTGATCAATATAGCCCATACCATAGAAAGCACCATTTTCAATAACAATACAGCTTTTCTCTTCAGAATGGCGTCCTTTATCGATCAGTACATACGATGGACGTTGTACCAGCCACTCCTCAATACAGCGTTCAATTCTGGTATTGTGTAAGTCGCGATCGGGCAAGACATCCTTTTCTATGGACTTTGTTGACAAACTGGCTTGCCCAAACTGACAGAATTGCGGATTAATAGCATCTTGTTGGATAAATGTCTGGAGCAACTGTATTGCATCGTATTCGCGCTGGAAGACTTGAATACATGCCTGTCCCCCATTTGTCTTACCAATGGCAAGATGAAGGTATCCGTTTTGATCTTCATACGAAAACAATCCGAACTTAGGTTCATACCGTTTCAGTGCCCTATTGTATTTTGGCCAAAACCGTTTAATCTCCGCACATTCCAAAAGAAGCGCTATAAGCTCTGTACCACAGCATTCGTAACTGATATGATGAATTTCCTTTAAAAAATTTTGCCTTTGTGCTTGAATGTTATTTCCAGTGAAATGGGACAATACCCGTTTTTTGATATTTACAGCCTTTCCAACATAAATTACTTTTCCATCTTTGTCGTGAAAATAGTAGACCCCAGCCTCACTTGGCAATTGTTCATACGCTAACGGATTTAAGTGCGGCGGAAAACGTTGATCTATCGCCTTGTGTTTAATCATATCCTGAAAGATCTGTTCAGTATCCAGAACTTTCAAATAAGCAAAAAGAATAGCAGTTGCATCGGCGTCGCCACCCGCACGATGCCTATTTTCTATCGGTATATCTAAATAATCACATAGACGTCCCAAACTATAGGATAACAACCCCGGCTTTATTTTTCGCGCATAGCGTACTGTACATAATTTTATTGCTGACCATTCGAATCCCGATTCCTGCAACTGAAAACGGATGAATGAGTAATCAAAATTGACATTATGCGCAACAAAAATACGGTCTTTAAGCATTGCATAAATGCGCTCGGCAACTTCCTCAAATGTTGGAGCATCCTTTACCATGTCATTATCGATGCCAGTAAGCGCAAAAATGGAGTTAGGAATTTCCTTTCCTGGATTTACTAATGTTTCCCAGCGCTCTAGAACTTGGTTACCATCATGAATTACAATAGCAACCTCCGTGATCCGACTCGATTTTGCGTGGCCACCTGTAGTCTCTATATCCACGATGGCATACTCTTGTTTTTTGCTTTGATTTACACCCATAACACACAGCAAATATACTAAAAATATTAGTTATTAAAAGCAATATCTTTAAACTTTTGCAAAACAGGATGAAACCGGATATATCCTTATGACCCTCTCATTCAATAGACTAAAGTGAGGCTCAGCGTGTAACTTACTTTACGACGGTAATTGAATTTTTGCTGCTAATTTATTGACCAGCCTAAATAGTAGATCAGCCGCTAATTTGGCTGTCCTCGAATCGATATCAAAATACGGATTTAATTCAGCCAAATCGACAGATCTCAGATTAGGTAGATCCAAAAGAAAATCGTAGATCATAAAAAACTGCTGATCTGGGACTATACCGTTAAATGCCAACGCACTGACTCCCGGGGCATAGGCCGAAGCAAAGGCATCAAGATCTATGGTTAAATACACATAATCCACTAATTTGGAAAAACCAATTATTTTTTCCCGAATCTGATCAAGCTGTTCATTGATCAAACTATCACGTTCTATAATCTTTACATTCTTCTCGCGAGCATAGTTAAGTAATCCCTTGGTATTGCTTATTTCCTGAATTCCGATTGCTAAGTAATGAAAGGGTAAGCCAGCTGCCGATTGATCCTGTTCAATTTGATAGAATCCCGTTCCAGAATTCCCTTGGCCATCCTGCAAGGCACGAATATCTAAATGCGCATCCAAATTAATGATACCTAAACGTTTATTATCGTTTTTTAGATATTGGCTAACCCCTAGATAATGGCCGTAGGTGATTTCATGGCCTCCCCCTAATATGACGGGGAACCCTTCTTGTTCCAGAATAATTTTCAAAGCTGTTCCCAAGTATGCTTGACATGATTCTAAATCATTGCCTTTTAATAGGATGTCGCCGCAATCTTTAAGTTTAAGTTTATCTGGAAAATGAACAGGAAGGTTGGCCAATACATTCCGGAGTGCGGCAGGCCCTTCTTTGGCTCCTAGTCGTCCCTGATTTCGGGCAACGCCTTCATCACTACAGCATCCAAGAAAAGCGATGGCTTGCCGCAAATCGGATGGTTCACGAAGGTCAACACAATTCATTAATTGATGCCAGCGCATCCATTCGCGACTCTGACCATCCACACGTCCTTTCCAAACAGCTTGGTCGCCTTTGCTATATATTTCGGGATCATTCAACAAGCGCTTCATTCGTTCACATCAAATAATTGTTCAATAATTTGGTCATCAACAAGATGTGCACGAGTGACTAGTAATTTAGCATTCCCTTCCATCGCACGGCCTAGCGCCTGGTTTGCCTCCCTATTTCTAGCCCAGGCACGTCTAGCAATTCCATTATTTACGTCAAAAAATAACATTTTTTCCAATTTAACAACTGCTTCGTCTGAACCATCTAAGAGTAGGCCAAAGCCGCCGTTGATTACTTCTCCCCACCCGACGCCACCGCCATTGTGGATAGAAACCCAAGTCGCCCCGCGAAAGCTATCTCCAATGACGTTATGAATAGCCATATCCGCCGTGTATTGACTTCCATCATAAATATTGCTAGTTTCCCGATAAGGTGAGTCTGTTCCGCTAACGTCGTGGTGGTCTCTACCCAAAACAATCGGCCCTTCAAATAAACCAGTTTTTACTGCTTCGTTAAAGGCCTTTGCAATTGAAATACGTCCAATGGAATCGGCATATAAGATGCGCGCCTGAGAACCTACGACGAGTCTATTTTTCTCAGCTTCTTTAATCCATTGTATATTATCTTGCAGCTGCTGCTGAATTTCTAAGGGGGCTTCTGATCGAAGATCCTCTAAAACGGTCATGGCTATTTCGTCAGATTTTTTCAGGTCCGAAGCCCTTCCAGAGGTGCAAACCCAACGGAATGGTCCAAAACCATAATCAAAGCACATGGGACCAAGAATATCCTGTACATACGACGGATAGCGGAATTGGTCCTTTTTATCATTCCAGACTGCTGCGCCGGCACGGCTACTTTCCAAAAGAAATGCATTTCCGTAGTCGAAGAAATACGTTCCCTTGGACACATGCTTATTGATCGCATCAACATGTCGTACCAAGCTTTCTCGCACACATTGCTTAAATTTGTCCGGGTCACTCGCCAATAAAACATTTGCTTCATCAAAGGTTAATCCCATGGGATAATATCCTCCGGACCACGGATTATGCAATGATGTCTGATCAGCCCCTACCGTAATGTGGATATTTTCACGATCGAAAGCCTCCCATACTTCGACTATGTTACCGATATAAGCAAAGGATACTATTTCCTTTTGTTCCACTGCCCGCTTTACCTGTCTAACAAGCTCCTGTATGCTCACTATCAATCGGTCAACCCATCCCTGCTCATGTCGTTTTCTTGCTGCGCCGGGGTTTATTTCAGCGCATACCGTTATGCATCCCGCAATATTACCCGCTTTAGGCTGTGCTCCACTCATTCCCCCCAGGCCGGAAGTCAAAAACACCTTGCCTTGTATTGTATCATCTACCGCCAAATGTTTCCGGAATGCATTCATAACCGTAATAGTCGTTCCATGCACAATACCCTGCGGACCGATATACATGTATGAGCCGGCTGTCATCTGTCCATATTGCGTAACGCCCAACGCGTTGAAACGTTCCCAGTCATCCGGTTTCGAATAATTTGGAATCATCATGCCATTTGTCACCACAACACGAGGAGCATCTTTTGAAGATGGAAAAAGTCCCATCGGATGACCACTGTAAAGATGTAATGTTTGTTCATCGGTCATTTGCGATAGATATTGCATAGTAAGCCGATATTGAGCCCAATTTTGAAATACGGCTCCATTCCCACCATAAGTAATCAATTCGTGCGGATGCTGTGCGACTGCAGGATCGAGGTTGTTCTGAATCATCAACATAATTGCCGCCGCCTGCTTACTTAACGCCGGATAATCGGCTATTGGTCGAGCATGCATTGTGTATTGTGGTCTAAAACGGTACATATAAATTCGGCCATAGTCGCGAAGCTCCTGTAAAAATTCAGGCGCTAAAATGCCATGCCAGGGATTAGGAAAATAGCGTAATGCATTCCGTATAGCTAGCTTCTCTTCTGACTTTGTAAGAATATTCTTTCGTCGGGGAGCGTGGCTGATTGTATGATCGCGTTCTACTGTTGGAGGTAATGTGGTAGGAATACCTTCTGCAACCTCTCGCTTAAATGTATCTTTCATGGTGTTATATTGATAATACTTTGGTACCATTTTTCCATACAGCTGTAGGCTGCAAACTTCCTTGGAAGTAAGTAATATCCTGATAATTGTCGGTTTTAAATAAACTAAAATCTGCACGCATTCCCTTCGCCAAAATCCCCCGGTCAGACAAGTTCAATGCCTTTGCCCCACGGTAGGTTAATGCCGCAAGTAGTTCAGCATTGGTCAACTTTTCTGCCGCTGCCAAAATCGTCGCACTTGTCACTAACTGTCCCATTGGAGCAGATCCCGGATTCCAATCACTACCTATGGCTAGGCATGCACCTGCATCTAACAGTTTTCTAGCGGGTGTAAAACCGCAACCCAATCCGATAGAAGCGGCAGGTAAAGCTACCGCGACAGTGTCCGACTGTGCGATAAGTTCAATTTCAAAAGCTGTTGATGCTTCAAGATGATCCGCAGATATAGCACCGAGTTCTACCGCAATCTGGCTTCCAGAAGTCGTAAACTGATCGGCATGAATTGTCAGATCAAAACCCATATTTTTTGCTTTTTGTAAATAAGCTACAATGTCCTCTCCCTGAAAAGCTGTCTTTTCGATAAATGCATCTATCCGATTTGATAGCCTTTCGGATTTTAATGCTGGAAAAAGAACTTCAGCCATCATATGAAGATAATCTTTTGCCGACCCATTGAAGTCCCGCGGAAGCATATGTGCTGCCAAACAAGTTGGGATAAGGTCTGGTTGTGTTCGTCGATCTGATTCGCGGATGACACGCAATAATTTAAGTTCTTGTTCAACGTTAAGCCCATAACCGCTTTTAACTTCGATCGTTGTAATTCCCTGTTTCAATAGTAAATGTGCTCTCCTTATGGTGAGCTCTACCAATTCTCGGGCATCACAATCCCTTGTATGAGATACGGTACTCCAGATCCCCCCACCTGCCGCCGCGATCTCCAAGTAGCTTGAACCGGCATTTCGAAGGGCAAAATCATTTGCACGACTGCCTGCGAAAGCAATATGTGTATGGCAGTCAATAAAGCCTGGCAAAACGACCTGATCTCCCTCAACATGTATCAGAACCGCCTGCTCCCCCCATTGCTGTTGTAATTGATCAAAAGCGGCCACATCCATTATCGTGTTTCCTGCAATTAAAATCCCACCCTCTTCAATAATAGACAATTGGCTATCGTCGATTGGACCTTTTATAGGCATATTTGACATCGTTAATATTTGCCTAAAAGGCCCAACTAATTTTACCTCCTTTTTCATCATTCCTTGTTTAAAATACCTCAAACTGCTGTTTTAGCTCTTCAGCAATCTCTCCAGCAGCATATTGAACATGCAATGCAATAAGCTCGCCTGATTTCACCATTTTTAATGCTTCGGTCAGCAGCTCTTCCATCGGCTGGTCCGATTCAATATGTGGAATGGACTGACGGATTCTCCCGTGGATAGCTTCCAGTGCAGCAGTTGATGTTAACGGTTGATGATAATCTTTGGCTTGGGCTGCGCACAACAGTTCAATGCTCAATATTTTGTCGACATTGTCAATCACCTGCAACAGTTTTCGTCCAGCGATAGATCCCATACTCACATGGTCTTCTTGGCCTAAAGAGGTTGGAATACTATCGGCACTCGCCGGAAAACAAAGTCCTTTATTCTCACTTGCTAGAGCAGCCGTGCTATATTGTAAGATCATAAATCCTGAATTGAGTCCAGTTGATTTCATCAACAATTTGGGTACACCGTTGGTTTGGCCTTCTAAAGACAGATAGACCCTTCGGTCAGAAATATTCCCAATTTCAGACGCTGCCAGCGTGGCATAGTCCAAAGGTAATGCAATGGATTGCCCATGAAAGCTACCACCGCTAATGGTTAGTTCGTCGTTAATGATCACAGGGTTATCAGTCACCGCATTTATTTCAATTTCGATGGTATCCTTTAAATGAAACCAAGCGTTGCGTGATGCGCCATGAACTTGAGGAATACAACGCAAAGAATAAGGATCCTGCACACGGGAACAGTGTTTGTGACTTTCTAGAATAGCCGATCCATGAAGCATATTAAAGATGCTTGCAGCGACATAACGATTTCCCTTATGTGGTCGTAATTCATGTAGCTCCGAAAAGAAGGGTTTTATCGAACCATTTAAGCCTTCAATCATTAAAGAGGCAATAATATCGGCACTTTGAAGCATACGATTCAGTTCAATAACGCCCATAACGCCATGTGCCGCCATAAATTGAGTCCCATTGATCAGCGCCAACCCTTCTTTTGCTCCTAAGTGAATCGGTGCCATACCGTATTTTTTCAAAATGGCGGCTGTATGCACAACATTCCCTTCTACCTTTACTTTCCCTAAACCAATTAATGGCAAAAATAAATGAGACAAAGGCGCTAAATCACCCGACGCTCCGACAGACCCTTGTTTTGGCACAACAGGAATGATATCGTTCTCAATATGCCAAATCATCCGCTCAATTGTACTGTATTGAACACCCGAGAATCCTTTAGAAAGCGCGTGAACTTTAAGGATAAGCATCAACTTAGCTAAATCATCGCTTATAGGTTCACCCACACCGACAGCATGGCTTTTAAGGATATTTTCCTGTAATAATTGCGTTTGACCAGCATCAATGCGGGTGGTACACAGCGGACCGAAACCCGTGTTGATCCCATAGACGACCTCGCCGCGTCCAACTATTTTGCTGACGTAACTAGCGCTTTGATCGATCTTGTTCCTGACGTCGGATGATATCGCTCCCCGAACCAATCCTTTCGCTATTGCTAAGGCTGTGGAACAAGTCAAATGCCCACTGCCGTATAAAAATATATCCATCTTACGATCTGCTTTACTCAAAAGTACTTGCTATATTTGATAAGCAGAAATACCATTTTGATCATCAATTGATAACCATGAATTATCAAATAGAGTTTAGACACTTATTGTACTTCAAAGTATTGGCCGAAGAATTGCATTTCCGAAGGGCGGCGGAAAGATTGTTTATTGCACAACCGGGCTTGAGCAGGCAAATTAAGCAGTTGGAGGAATATTATGGGGTATTACTTTTTGAACGTACTAAGCGGAATGTCATGTTAACGGAGGCCGGAATGTATCTCTTTAAAGAGGCGCAGGAGTTATTTAGACATTTAGCACAAATTGAAACTCAACTTCAGAGTTATGCCAATGGTAAAATAAGCACCTTAAAGCTCGGTTTTATCGGATCGGCTGTTCAGACTATTCTTCCGGAATTACTTATTAATCTAAAAAAGCAGCAGCCCGACATTGAGTTATCTCTTCATGAATTGGCGAATGAAACGCAGCTGGATCTGCTGGAAAAAAAAGAATTGGACTTGGGATTCGTCCGTCTTTCCGAAACCCCGCTTGGGCTGAGGAGCCAACCGATATATACGGAGCATTTCAGTCTTGTATTACCCAATAATCATCCGCTTTTGATGTCTCAAAATCCAAGTCTGAATGCCTTAAAAGACGAATCATTTATCTTATTTTCCAAAAACTATAGTCACTCCTATTACGATCTGGTCATGAGTATTTTCAGTGATCATAAGTTTATTCCCAAAGTAACGCTTCGTACAGTCAATGCATTGACCATATTTAATATGGTGGCTCAGGGGCTCGGTGTTGCTATTGTTCCATCTTCGTTAAAAAATGGATATCATGTTGATGTCTCATTTTTCGAATTGGATGCTTTACCACAGCGAACAACTCTTTCATTAGTTTGGAACGCTCAAAATCGTAATCCTGGAATTCCTTTAGTCGTGCAGCTTATGGATTTACAAATTAACAATGCATAACTACATTTGATACAGTGATAAGACCTAAATCCTTCTTAAACTGCATATAGAATAAATTACCTGGATAAGATTGTCACTGTATTGCATATAAAAAACAAATTCTCTAAGTTTGATATATTACTAAATTTAAATAAAAAACGAAATTATGATTTTAGAAGTAGCTGTATTACAAATTATTGAAGGGCAACAATCCAATTTTGAGAGAGATTATAAAACAGCTTGCCAGTATATCAGTGCAAGTAAAGGTTATATCACGCATTCTCTCCGTAAATGCATCGAAAAGGATAACCAGTACATCCTGTTGGTGGAATGGGAAACTTTAGAGGACCATACCATCGGTTTCAAGGAGTCTGCATTATTTAAGGAATGGGAGAAACTTTTACATCATTACTACGATCCATTCCCAACAGTCGAACATTACGAAGTGTTAAAATAGTCGTTTTTTAACCCTTTTCTATAATAATCTAGTATCTTTGTAGAAATTTTTAATATTCAACTTTTAACCCCTATGAGGCCACAAGCTTTGTAGCACTGAACAGATTAAGATGTACACAAAAGAAAAAGCAAAAGTAAATAGTTTTACGGTAGATCATACCAAATTGAAACAAGGGATCTACGCAAAGGCTTCTACGACCAATAACAGCAATGTCGAAAATTATACAACTTACGACATTCGCATGATTAGGCCGAATTCTCCTGAGCGTATGTTGTCTCCTGAAGTAATGCATACACTGGAGCACTGTTTTGCAACGGAAATTAGAACGATTTTAGGTGATGAAGTCATTTATGTGGGCCCGATGGGATGCTGTACAGGATTTTATGTTGTATTGGCCGGAACAGCGCGAACTCCTCAAAACGTAGCGGAGTTGATGAAGGAGGTGCTCGAAATAATTCTTACAGCAGGATATGAAGTTCCTTTCCAAAATCCTATTAGCTGTGGAAATTACACATTCATGGATTTTGATTCGTCAAAACAAGCTTGTGTTAACTTCTTAAATTTAATAGCTGCTGGAGAATTGGAATTCGAATACCCATATATTGAAGAAAATTAAATGATCCTGAATAAAGATATTGAAACGATAATCTTGGTAGCAAATAAGAACGAACTATCTTTTCATTCACCAAGTAAATCCACTTACATCTATGAAATTGGTGTTGGCAAAGTGAATGCGATCTTGTCTGTCGCCAGACTTTACGAGGACATTAAAACACTGGGAATTAATCCAATTGTTCTCAATGTTGGCACAGTGGGCTGTACACGGCATCCGATAGGACATGTTCTTTATCCGTCCTATTACGCGCAAGGAGACGCTTATACGGATGGATTTTTTCTAGAGAACACGTTATTTTTTAAGGGGCAGGGAGTATTGGAATCGATATCGGCTGATGAGTTTCGTTACGAAGATGCACTTTTGACATCGGATCGTTTTATCCATGTAAATTCATCTTTTTATCAGGATATTAAACATTTAAACCCTATGGCTTTTGACATGGAATCTTATGCGCTAGCGAATTTCTGTTTCCAAAAGAATCTTGCCTTTCATAGTATTAAAATCGTTTCAGACAACTGCGATGGTACAGTGAAAGATTGGGAAAGTATTCTAGGAGAAATTTCAGGTAGATTAGGTAACATACTCGATCAATTCATGAAAAAGCTGGATGCAGAAAGAGCTCCAGCCAGCCTATCGTAATCCAACTGAATATAACATATTAGGGCCTGTAAAAAATACAGGCCTTTTTGTTGCTATTTCTTTGCTATTCTGAATACAACTGCCCCAAAGGTTGTCCGTTAGATTTTAAAAAAAGAAGAAATATTCTTCGCCTTCGATCCGATTGGTCCTTGTAATTTGAATTTATCCAAACTATTTTCCCCCAAGGTTGTTAAAATATTGGATTAAATACCCACCGTTATATTCAATATAACTCTTCTACACGACAAATAAATCGATCTAATATTCTTATGAAAAAAAAGAAGAAAATAATAATTTCAAATAGACTGCCGATACAAATAGAACGAAAAAAAGAAAAATTAATCATCAAACCCAGTGCAGGAGGACTGGCAACTGGTTTAAATTCAGCCTTTGATACAGATGCGATCTTATGGGTTGGATGGCCCGGAATAGTGCCTAAAGATGAAGAGGAAAAGGAAAAAATTGTTGAGCTCCTAAAGCCGATGAACTTACTTCCTGTCTTCTTATCAAAAGACGAAATTCGCAATTTCTATGAAGGTTATTCGAATGAGGTGCTTTGGCCTATCTGTCACTATCAACCGAGCTACATCCATTTTGATCCCGAATATTGGTCTACCTATGTAGCAGTGAATAAAAAGTTTTGTGAAGCGGCTCTTTCTATCGATGAGCTTTCTGATTTCATCTGGGTTCAGGATTATCAGCTTATGCTACTCCCCCAGTTGTTACGCTCAGAAAATCAAGAACTCAACGTTGGTTATTTTCATCATATTCCCTTCCCTTCAGAGGAACTGTTTATGAACATCCCACAACGTAAAGAGTTAGTTGAAGGCTTGCTTGGAGCAGATCTTATCGGATTTCATACCTTTGCTGACAGCCAAAACTTTTTAAATGCCTGCAAAAAAATTCTGCACGTTTCGTCGGGCTATAATCAGTTAAAATATAAAGACCGACATATATTTATCGAATCTTTTCCCATGGGCATTGACTTTCACAAATTTGTTGAAGTCAGCACCCAACCTAAAATTCAGGCTGTAGCTACCCAATTTAGAAGTCACTTTCCTGATCAAAAAATTATTATCTCAGTCGACCGGCTCGATTATAGTAAAGGAATTTTAGAAAGACTGCGCGCTTACCTGACCTTCCTCCAAAAATATCCTGAATGGCACACAAAGGTTGTTTTATATATGCTAATCGTGCCATCTAGAGATAAGGTATCGCAATACAAAAAATTGAAAGATGAGATTAATCGAACAGTAAGTGAAATCAATTCTATTTATGGAAACCTCAGCTGGACACCGGTATTGTATTTCTACAAATCGCTTCCATTCGAAGAGTTGGTTGCATTATATGTTGCATCGGATATCTGTATGATTACTTCCACTCGCGATGGAATGAATTTGGTGAGTAAAGAATACATCGCCAGTAAGACGTTATCGAAAGGTGTATTGATATTAAGCGAATTTGCAGGCGCGTCAAAAGAACTCGTTGATGCCTTGATTATCAATCCATTTAATCGTATGGAAACTGCAGACAGTATTTATCAGGCGCTAAAAATGGCTCCTGAAGAGATTCAGGAAAGGGCCGATGCCAATATGCAAATTATACAGAAATTTAATGTACAGCATTGGGTCCAGCTCTTTACCAATCGCTTAGCTGAAACTAAGGCTATACAGCGTGACGAATGGGCAAGACGAATTTCGGACAAAGTATTTAACAGTATTTCTGAACGCTATAGCAAAAGTAGCAATAGACTTTTCTTTCTGGATTATGACGGTACGCTGGTCAAATTTCAGAACCATGCGCAAAAGGCAACGCCAACAACGCTACTCTATAATCTTTTGGACAACATTATTTCAGATCCACTGAATACGTTAGTTATCATAAGCGGCCGTTCACAGGAAAGTTTATCATCCTGGTTTGATGGCCGGTCCTACTATCTTGTTGCAGAACATGGCATATGGTCTAATTTCCCCAATTTCAGCTGGTCATATAAAAAAGGATTAGCACTACATTGGATGCCCGAAGTAAAAAAGCTGATGGAAAAATTAGCCGATCAAACCCCTGGTGCCTTCATGGAAGTTAAGCCATATTCTTTAGCGTGGCATTATCGCAAAGTCGAACTCGGGTTGGGCGAACTAAAGGCAACAGAACTTAAAGAGGTATTAAATCCAATGTTGAACGAATATGGACTACAGTTATTGGATGGAAATGCTGTCATTGAAGTTAAAAATACAGAAGTTAATAAAGGTAAGGCTGCATTGGAAATCGCTGGCCATATAAAGCCCGATTTTATGTTGGCAATTGGTGACGATATTACCGATGAGGATTTATTTCGGTACTTACCTCAGTCAACCATAAGTATCAAAGTAGGCAGTAACAAATCTGCAGCAAAATATTATTTAGATGAACAAGAAGATGTTCTTCAATTTTTGAATCAACTTATTATAAAATAATGAGCGAAAACACTACTGAAAAAAGACATACCTATCAATCTGGAATCATTGGTAACTGTTCCTATATCGCGCACGTCGGCATTGACACAAACATATCCTGGTTGTGCTGGCCTTCGTTTGAGGACAGCTTTGTATTCGGCAGCTTGATTGACAAAAATCAAGGGGGAACATTCAGGATTAGTTCTGAAGAGCCTATTGTCGAAACGAAGCAGTATTACATCAAAAATTCAAATGTACTCTGCACAGAAATACATACCGACTCCTATGGTTATCGTATCACAGATTTTGCACCGCGGTTCGAACAATTTGGGCGGTACTTTAAGCCGCTAATGTTGATACGGAAAATAGAGCCGCTCTACGGAGCTCCGAGCGTCAACATCAAGTGTCAACCAACTGGCGACTATGGCCGTGTGGCGCTAAAGCCGACACGCGGAAGCAATCATATTCTTTATACGAGTGACCAGATCGGAGAACGAATTCGGCTGACTACTGACTTGCCCATTTCTCACTTCTTTCAGGATGAGAGCTGGACCATCATAAGTGAGAACAGATATCTTGTACTCACCTATGATTCGGCCTTTGAATCGGCCATTGAGAGTACTTGTGAAGATTTTCTGCAAAAGACAATCAGTTATTGGCAAAGTTGGATTAAACGATGCAGTATTCCCAACATTTACCAAAAAGAGGTTATCCGATCAGCGTTAGTGCTTAAGCTTCACCAATATGAGGACACGGGAGCAATTATCGCCGCCTCAACCACTAGTTTACCTGAATATCCAGGCTCTGGAAGAAACTGGGACTACCGCTATTGCTGGGTACGCGACAGTTATTATGTACTGACCGCTCTAACACATATTGGTCAATTTGAAGAAATGGAAAGCTTCGCAAATTACATTGCTGGCATCACTCATCGTAATCCCGGAAGACTTCAACCGCTGTACGGTATTCTTGGTACCACAGAGCTTACCGAACAGATCTTACCGTACTTAGAAGGCTATCAGGGAAGTGGTCCGGTTAGAATTGGAAATCAAGCTTTCGAACATATTCAAAATGATGTTTATGGTCAGGCGATGATTGCATTACTACCGCTCTTCACTGATCAGCGCTTTAAAATTCATGAGAATAAAAACGTTTTGGGATGGGTGAATTTCATCCTAGAAAAGATTGAGGCTACGATCGAGGAAAAGGATGCGGGCATCTGGGAATTCAGAAACTTTGCAAACCACCATTGCTATTCTAACTTATTTCAATGGGTCGGATGTAAAGCGGCACTACTAATTGCGCGCCAAAACGGTTATCAAGACATGGAGGATCGCGCAAATATCCTCCTAAAAAAGGCAGAAGCATATATTGAGGCTTGCTATGATGATGATCGTAAGGTCTATCAAAATGCAATAAATAGCAGTAATTTGGATGCCAGCACCTTGCAGCTGATCGTAATGGACTACTTAGATCCGAAATCGAAAAAGGCGCTACATCATCTAGAAATGCTTGAGAAAGAATTAAAGGGAGAAAATGGCCTTTTCTATCGATATAAACATCAAGATGATTTCGGAAGACCCAAATCGACTTTTTTGGTCTGTGCATTTTGGTATGTAGAAGCGCTGGCCTGTGTCGGAAGGGTCGATGAGGCGAAAGAAATTTTAGAACGTTTACTGACCTATAGTAATCACCTCGGCTTATTCAGTGAAGATGTAACCGAAGAAAATGGCAGTCAGTGGGGTAACTTTCCTCAAGCATACAGTCATGTTGGATTGATGAACGCTGTTTATCGTTTAGCAATAAAGTTAGATAAGCCAATTTTTCATTAACACAAAAATGTGCGATCAATAAAAGTTGATCGCACATTTTGCATATCCTGTATTTTTTACATCTATAGTATTTAGGACAGATCACCGTTTTTGAATTGTGCTTGTTTCGATAAAGTAGCTACTTAAATGAATGCCTGTTTATATTGATTAAAATGTTCACAAATCTCCTCCGTCTCAATTCGCTTACCCATCAAATCGATAAACCGATTTTTGTACAATGAAAAAATATAAAGTCCTGTTGCCAAACTTCCTACAATAAAAATGCCCTCAAATTCATTGCTCTTCACTAGCTTGTTGTTAAGATGGCACTCGTTGAGTAATGGAATATTATAAGAAGACCATTTACCCATTCTATCTTTAAGTACCAATCCAATATTTTTTGTTGCTTTCATCGTCTCACTTCTTTTTGAAGAAACATCAACTGCACCTCAATTGTTTTATGAATTGAATGCTTTTAAAAAGAAAGGGTCTTTCTTACCAAAGAGCACGTAGTAATACGTTCGAAAAAAAAGCATGGTCCCAATTCTTTTGGAGCCATGCTTTTTTGAGGTCGTAATTAATTTTCGCTACTTAGCGCTTACCAGGTAAATAGATTTGAAAACCTACGCCAAAACCTAATCCACTTGCACCGCTACCGGTATTTATATTGGCTTTACTATAGTTATAACCGAAAGTCGTTTCCAATGCGACTGTTCGAGTTATAAAATGAGCATAACCAACATTTGCACCTACCGCAAGAGCAACATCTTTACCCTTAGAGCTTCCCGAAATACCGATATCACCCTGCCCAAAAAACCTTCCTGTGGTTGAACCAGCATTTGGAAAATAATATCGCACAAACGGTGCGATCCCATACGTCCAATCGTTATCGGCATCCTTGATAGTAGTTAAACCAAGATTAGCCTGCGCTCCAATAGCTAAACCATCCGAAACAAAATAACCTGCTCTAGGTTGAAGTGCTATATTAAACGATTTTCCTTCAAAACTATAACCCAAATTACCGATCGATCCACCAACCATCCAGTTGCCCTGGCGTATAGGTTCAATGCCGACCTCTGAAGACATTTGAGGAGTTGTCTCAATCTTCTGGGCTTGCGCTTGATAGCCAATACCCGCTGTTATTAATAAAAGAAGTGTAAATTTTCTCATCGTATCTCTATTATAATTTATAAATAACTTTAATTGAACTAATAACAAGATCGATTAATGAAAAGTTTTGAATTTGTTATTAAACTTTACAGGATACATTTTGTAAAAAAGAATCAACCAATAAGAGTTGAAGAGTGTTCTCTTTTAAAAAAAATTATGAATGCAACGATTCGATTTAATGATACCTATTCACAGTATCTCAACAACAATGCGCTATTCCAAAATGGAATAGATCCCTCAGACAGCGATCCATCTACACATGATGGTAGCCGTACATATACCCCACCCAAGGTGCCCGATCTTGATGATGTAACTCCTGATCTGTACTATCCAGAAAATGCCGATGGGCCTGATCCAAGTGAGGAAGAACAACGTGATCGCAACAATGAGGAAAAAATCCAAACAGAAGAAGATCATGACGGAGCACAACCAAATCGTTCTGAACAAGATGATGATGATTTGGAATCAATTTAAAAACAAAAAAACTTCCTCGATTGAGGGAGTTTTTTTAGACAAACGCTTTAACAAATTTATAGGGCTTATCCTTTATAAGCCGAATCGCCGTTATCAACAATACTACTTACCGCTAATACTATCTTTTCTTAGTGTATCTGCTAGACTCGTATCTTTCTGCATGCTCATCTTTTGCTGCTCGCTTAAATTATACCGTGTCTCATCGGCGTCAGTCGGCGCAATGTTGTCCGATTGCCCCGCTCCCTCAGATGTATTGTTTTTGGAATTTTGACAGGAGAATAACATTACGCCCCCCATCATTAATGTCGATGCAACTAATGCAAATTTTCTAGTCTTCTTCATAGTCTAATTGTTTTTATATTAAATATTTATCTAAGAACCACAATCAAAACTAATTAGTTTAACAAAAAGACAAAAAAGACTTTTAGATGCCTGTGGATGAAAATAGACATTCATTACATTTAAATAAAAACGTGGCACCCCGTAATTTAGACATTTCTTTAGGGAACAAATACCCTTTCAAAATCACATCAATTTATGCTGATTGACGATTAAGATCGAGTGCAGTTCGCCTTATTGTAGTTTTTCTGCTACAAAAGCAATTATTCTGGTTATACGTATTTTTCCCATATAGCTGTTTGAACAAAGTTCTAGAAGAATTAAAATCGAAAAATTAGCACTCTAATTGTACTTACTTCCCCAAATAAAACATCCATCAATTTAACAAACGGTACTATGAGCAATTACAATTTAAATTTATTAGTCGAAGAAAAGAGAAGCCTTTTGAAACATTTTGCTGGTAAATTTACGAATGATCCAGATGAAAAAGAGGATTTAATTCAAGAAACACTTATTCGTGCATTAAAATCGATTGATGATTTTATCCGCCATCCCAAATTAATGTCTTGGCTATATGTTATCATGAAAAATGTATATATCAACCAATATCGCAAGGCTAAACGAATTACCGATATCCACGACACGTATATCGGTCTGGAGAGCAGCAATACGGTAGAAGCCAATAAAAGCGAGAATAAATTTATTGCTGACGACATTGAAAAAGCTATGTGCAGTTTATCAGAAGAGAACTACCAGGTGTTCCAGATGTTTCTTGAAGGGTATAAATATCATGAAATAGCGTCCTATTTTGGTATTCCAGAAGGTACAATCAAAACGAGAATACACATGACAAGGAAGAAACTGCAAAAGCAACTCAAGGTGTATAAAAAAGCGGCTTAAGACTCAAAATTAAACTGAAACAAATTAAATATTCTAAGGTTATCTTATTACGAAGATCCTAACTAGATATAATGATGCGCAAATTAATAGAAATAAAAGGTATGAAATCACGAGTTAAAATTACAAATCAGCAAAATATGGTCATTATGCTCATTATTTGCGGTGGTCCTATTGGAAAAGGAACTGTTAAAACCGTCGAACAGGGAGAAGTTTTGAATGCATCAGGGAACAAACCGATCAAAACGGATCATGAGAAAGGCAAAAAGAACTCCTATGCTGATCGAGAAAATAGATAGAAAAATTCCATCAAAAGGCTGCTTTAAAGCGGCCTTTTTAATGGAATTTTTCTAGGATTGACCATACGGGATATACCGACGTTTGCACCACCGCTAACTTGTTAGAATAATATTGTTGCTTTTCTAAAACGGAACTAATGTTTATTTCGTTCTTCTAAGCAAAAATAATTATTCACTCACCAAGAAATTAAATGGAACACAACACTATAAAGGACATTAATCGAACAGGCGATCATATACGGGTTAATAAAGATAGCATTGCGAATCTATCCTCTTAACATACCATAGAGCAGTGCAGGAATATAATCAAGATGCTTGCAAACAGGGCTAAGCTATCTTAAACATTGGATCACGTCGACTTTGAAGAGCAATATGAAAATAAAGGCTGGATATAGCAGAAAGAAAATAGGCAAGTCTTTTAAATATTTCGATATATCCGGAATGGAAATTTCGGATCAAAAGATTTTAGATAGAATTACGAAGTTAGTAATTCCACCCAATTGGAAGGATGTGTGGATTGCCAAAAGTGCCAAAAGCGACTTACAAGCTTTTGGGTTCGACCAGAAAGAGCGTAAACAGTATATCTATCATCCGAAATTTGTTGACGAAAGGCAAGCAGCAAAATTTAGCAACATCCTCTTTATGGGGAAATACTTGCAGGAACTGAGAAAAATCAGCACGAAACATATTAAGAGCGAACAGTGGGACATGAATAAATTGTGTGCGATCGCTTTTAAAATTATGGATAGTACACTGATACGTATCGGCAACAAGCGCTACACCCTCACCAATAAGTCTTACGGCCTGAGCACGTTGGAAAAAAGACACGTTACTATTGCGAATAATACGATATCGTTAGCATACAAAGGAAAAAAGGGAGTTTTTCAACAAAAATCATGGTCAAATAGTCAACAGGCAAAGCTACTTACGGAACTGCTAAAAATGAAAGGGAAAAGGATATTTCAGATTGATAGCGCAGATTGCGAAAGCAGCTTCTGTGGTTCCGCTTTTAATCACTATTTACGGGAAAATTCGAAAGGCCAAATCAGCTGCAAAAGTATCCGTATTTGGGGAGCTAGCCGAGAAGCGTTTTATCAGCTTGCGCAAATCAAACCGGCGGAGGCTATCAATGCGCGCAAAAGACAGCTCAATAACGTCATTAAAAATGTTGCTGAACAACTTGGTAATACAAAGACCGTTTCACAAAAATATTATGTCCATCCTGCAATACAGCGCGTTTTTATGGAGGGACAGTTCCCAACGATTAAAAATAAATTACCTTTAGCTAAACTGGAAGATAAATTATTCCGTTTTCTGCGGAAGAATAGTCAAGCAGGCGTTGCAGCAGCGAACTAATATGTGATCGTCTTTCTAAGCAGTTGATTTAAGAAGGCTATTTCGTAAAAATTTCAAACCATTTCATGCGCATCAAGGTTCTGCTAATAACACAAAAGAGATTATTTATGCGTGCAATTTGGACTGGAGCTATTGGTTTTGGATTGGTCAATATTCCAATTAAATTATACAGTGCAACAGAAAGCGCTTCCTTAGATTTGGATATGCTCGATCGGAAAGATTTAGCCAATATCAAATTCAAGCGTGTAAATGAAAACACTGGTAAAGAGGTGAAATGGGACAATATTGTCAAAGGGTATTTTATAAAAGACCATTATGTTGTTTTGGAAGATGCAGATTTTGAAGATGCAAGTCCGGAAAAAACAAAATTGATCAATTTGCATGCGTTTGTAAAGGTAGCAGATGTTGATAGTGTATATTTTGAAACACCCTATTATTTAGAACCGCAGAAAGGTGGTGAAAAAGCGTACCAACTCTTGATCAAAGCGCTGGAAAAAACAAAGATGGCTGGTTTAGGATCTTTTGTTATGCGGAACGTTGAACACCTAGCTATTATAAAGCCTTATGAAAATGCATTAGTATTGAATAAAATTCGTTATCAACAAGAGATCAGAACACTTGATGAGCTAAAACTACCGAACAAAATAAAAATTCAAAAAGCAGAGATGGACATGGCAACACAGCTAATTGAGCAACATAGCAAATCTTTTGATATCAGTAGCTATAAAAATGAGTATATGGATGATCTTTTAAAAATAATTAAACAAAAAGATAAGGGTAAGCGACCAACCATTCGAAAAATGAAAGTAGAGCATACAAAAGCGGATGATTTACTTGCAAAACTTAAAGCTAGTTTAGGTTAATCGAAGCAGGTAGGTAGCATAGAACCGTAATCGTCAAAGTAAGTTCAAGTATAGGATAAATTCCGATTAACTCCATTGAGCATTAAATAGCGTTACACGTTCAATTGAAAGTATAATATCAAAAAGGTTACAAATAACAGTAAGGTATAATTAGTCAAAGAAAAGGAGGAATTATGAAAAATATCATTCCAGAACAGAAAGATGGCAAACGCTTAGATTGCTTTGAGTCGCTGGAGTTTCCAAGCGAGGCGATTGCCAGTATGGCTTTTGATTTGGCGGTAGATAATCTAAAAAACGTTAATCATTGGTATGAATTAGCAGAGCTTCCGGCTGCAGTATTTCAGCTCACTTCCGGTTACGGTACGCCCATCGAACGCTCCTTGGAATTGCATGATTACATCAGATTGGACATTCCTGGCCCCGGACTTCCAACTAGCGGCGGTTACGACTGGGTAAACGTAGTTAATCTGATGTCCGAGAAAACTGCGGATTACAAGGTATTCGCAATCACACTAAAGCCTTGCCCCGATCCAAGTCATCCAGAAGATAAAAATACAGCTCACTTTTTTGAAGGAATTTCTTCATCAACTTTTCTGATCGAACAACGTAGAAACAGCTTGCTGTTCCAATATGCTGGGAGAAATGAAATCATCAACGTAGACAACGAGAAATTAAGTGACAACATCCGAAATTATCTAGTTGGTTTAGCGGCTAAATTGGGTGCTTCCTATCCACAGTGGAAGTCACTGATCAAAGGTATGGCTAACGCCGTAGCAAAAAAATTTGATGTGCGAATTTAGTTGTTTTTTCGAAACAGAGTCTGCTGTGCTTTCTATTGGTGTTGTAAAGGACTCCAAAACTTGCTTTTTATAAACTTACACTCGTAATTTTTAACTGTATTACAGTAATTTATCCGTATATTTAGCTATATCATAAGGAATCTTGGGGTAGCATGAATCATACAAATCAATCTAACAGCCAATTACTCAATAAGCTTCAATCTTTTGGAAGTCTCGTGGTTCTAAACCGGGATTTTATTGTTGTCGGAATATCAGAATCTGCTTTACATGTGGATTGTTTAAAAGAAAATATATTAGGAACAAATTTTTTTCATAGTGTAAGCAATCTATTTGGCGAAGCATGCGTAAAGGTCAAAAATGCAGTGACTGATTTTATTGATGACCAACAATCAAGCCATATTTTAACCATTAAAGTAAATAAAGAACGTATCTATGTAAAACTGCGAAAACATGATCAATTCATTTATTTAGAATGGGAAAGACAACACAAAAAAAACATCGCTGCTAAAAAAATTAATGAACTTAATTTCCTCCTTGATAGTATTCAACCCAATAATTGGGATCGTGTTTGTGCTGCAATGAGCAAATTATTGAATTATGATCGGGTTTTTGTTCTACACATCCAGGAAACAGGCTATAGCACAGTGGTTGCCGAGCATACTACAAATGGAAAATCTCATTTCAAAGGAAAGGAATTCTCAAAAGATTTTATGCCCGAAGAAGCTTTGGAATACTATAGAAGCTATTCATATCGATATGCCCCACATATTGAAATCGAGGGGCAAGAGTTTTATTATGCGGACAATAGGGTTGATTCTCTTTCGAGTTTGTTATCTCCATTACCAGAACTTCATCGTCTCTTTTTAAAAAAAATAGATGTGCAAAGCGCCTTGTTTTTTCGCATTTGTATCGATGACGACTTTTGGGGACTTGTAGTGGCGCAAAACAAAGAAAAATGTTTAGTTGATCTGCAACAACGAAAACTATGTACATTCGCCATCCAGGCTGCAGCTAGCAAATATGAAAGCTATATTAAACAGAATCTTTTGGAAAGAACGGAACTTCTTAAGAATGCTGAAGAAGAACTGAAGAGAAGCCTAGCTGAAAATAAGATGGTAAATTGTGCTCTCATTCAGCATATGGATATCTTAACCAAATTAGTACATGCAGATGGTTTGGCTATATTTAATCATGGTGATATTTTTAACTATGGACATGCCCCCCATAAATCACAATTTTATGAAATCATCCAATTTCTCCAAAATCATACCGATAAGGCAGTCTTTAAAGATTACAATTTTCGTCTGAATCATCAGGATAAGTTTAACGATAAACTTGAATTTGCAGGTTTAATGTATTTAAAAGTCGGTTTGGAAAATGACTATTATATCGTGTGGTTTAGAATAGAAAACCGTAGTCAGGTGATGCAGATGATGTTGCAAAATACAAAATCTGAAAACAAACGACTCAAAATTTGGGAGGACATACGTTACGATGTCGCCAAACCCTGGAATGATGCTGAAATCAATTTCGTTCTTCGCCTAAACCAAATCATCAAAGAATCTATTTTTACCAAATTAAAAGAACGCCAATTACTGAATGAGGAGCTTCTCAGTTTAAATAATGAGTTGGAAATGTTTACCCATACCTTATCACACGATTTAAAGAATCCATTGTCCATCTTAAAAATGGGAATACAATTCCTACAACAGCACCCGGACAATATTGACTTAACAAAAATCAACAGATGGTATCAGAATTTCAACCGAAGTGTTACAAACATAGAAGATATCATAAATAATATGGTTCAAATAAGCCAACACCGCTCTAGCATTTTGAACAAAGAACCAATTCCGATGGCATACACGATACAGCGTATTTTTCAAGAAAACAGCATGCTGTACAATGTTAATAATTGTCAGCCCCGCTTTGGAACGCTATTACCTATCTGGGGCGAGAAAAGTGCAGCTTATCAAATTTTTTCAAACTTAATTATTAATGCAATAAAATATTCAGCGCAATCAGATACGCCAATAGTAATAATTGATAGCTGCCATGAAAATGACCATACGCATTATCGAATTGAGGATAACGGTATTGGAATTCCGAGCGAGCAATTGCCACATATTTATGAAATGTTTACCAGGGCCGATAATGTAGGTTCAATACCTGGTACTGGCATTGGTCTTTCACTTGTAAAAAGAATAATGGAACGGTTAAGCGGAAGAATAGAAATTGAATCTGAAGTCGGCCAAGGTACTACCGTCCACCTGTATTTCCCTATTGTTAAACCGTTCCCTGAACAAATGTTGGTCGATTGATCCCTGATCTTGAATACTTAAATCTGTCAAACTATTCTCCACTAGACATTGTTTATTTATAAAAAGAATAGCATCCCTAAAAATGGGTTGTAATCAACTAAGGAAAATCGAAATGGAAGAAATATTATCACAAAGTGCAGTAGTAAAACGAGGTATTATTATTGCCTACTATTTTAGTAACATATGGTACGGAAAAGGGCTGCTTGGTAAACATACAGCACCGGATCCGAATGACACTGATCCTAGCGAGCATCTTCAACCAGACTTAGACGAAATCGATCCCGACGAAGAGGAAAGCATCAATTATAAACATCGGAATTTATCGGTGGAAGACGATAATAAAAAAATAGGTTAAAACAAATCCATACTGTGTTGAACATATCGAAGATCCAACTATACTGGAAAATACAGATTGACGGTTACGTCAATCTGTATTGGATATGACAAGTCATCAATAAAGGGTTGAATTGATAAACCTATTAATTTAAAATACCTCTTTCGAAAGCAAATTTAACCAAATGTGCGGTATTTTTCACTCCTGCTTTATCAATTAGGTTTTGCCTATGGCCTTCAACTGTACGCTTACTTAAAAAAATCTTATCTGCAATTTCCACATTGGTATACCCCTCAGCGATGAGTTTCAATACTTCAAGCTCTCGATCCGAGATGTCGAAATCTTCATACATTTCTCCTCGCAGCTGTGTATAGCTCTGTCCGGAGCTGACTTGATCCAATAGTATCATGGCGATTTCCTCACTCAGATACCGACCACCACCAGCAATATGATTTAATCCAAATAGTAATTCGCTATACCCCACATTTTTAACCAAATAGCCAGATAGTCCAGATTCGAAAGCTTCAATAACATAATTAATTTGGTTCAGCATGGATAATATAACCACTTTAACTGTTTCATACTGCTTTTTTATCACCTGCAGTAGTTCCATCCCATCCATTTCATCCATACTGATATCGGTCAATACAATATCCGGGAGAGGATTCGAAGCTAAGAAATGAAGAGCCTCTTTTCCATTAGATGCCTCCCCTATAACTTCAAATCCATCTTGCGATTCCAATAGTAATTTTATTCCGTTACGAACAACCATGTGGTCTTCAACCAATAGGATTTTTATCATTATTATCTGTTTAAATAGTCAATTTAATTAAAATACCGGTCGCCAGCGAATCATTCATAATGCGTGCATTGGATAGTTCAGCAATCTTTGTTAAGCGCATAGGATTATTTACAGACGGTGTTTTTGAGAGTGCATCTCCCTGTCTAAAAAAGGGAGAAATTTTAATTAAGATCTCGCATTCAATCACCTGTACTGAAATCGCAATAGCCTGTGCAGATACCTCGTCATTTAAATATTGAAATAATGCCGTTATGAATTTAAATAGATGGACTTGTGTCTCCCGATGCAACTCGCTCAAATGCGGATCAAGTAACGTATCAATTGTAAAACCTGATTGATTTTTATAACTCCCTACCAATTCATCTACCGCATGAAAAATTCCTAAGTCATTTAAAATCGGATTGTAAAGTAAAACTGCTTTATTGCGAATTTCTATAACTAAAGTCCCCAATGAATCACGTAAACAACGTAATTCTTCAAAATCACCATAGCGATTCGTAAAATTTTGAAGTGATATACGCATTCCATAAAGCTCCTGAGCCAATTCGTCACGGAAATATCGTCCTATTTTTCCAAGATCATCCTGTTGATTTTTGATAATCGATTTATAGAAGTCCTCCTGACTACCATCCCACGCCTGCTTCAATTCCGAATGATCTTCCAAACTTTCGCACTGTTCTTTCGCTCCTTCCGATACGTCAAAATATATTTTTTTGTTGTCGTTCCCCATATTGCTTTCCACGTCATGTTGTACTTATAACCATTAAAATAGGGCAACAGTTTTAAAAATTAATATCTATTTCTGTAAATAAAATGTACAAATTAATGTACCGCGTATAAATACGTATAAGCGATAGATAAAAAGGGGAAATTACACAGGAAAACACTCATTGTTTAAGCAAAATTGAGCAACTAAAAAACTTTGGCAATACAAAAAAAAAATTTAAAAATCTGATTTACAACTATTTAAAAATAAACCATACCATACCCATGACTTAAAAATCAGTACAGCTACTATTTTCATTACTGTTTTCTAGCATCCTAATTGCAGTAAATGCACCAAGATAGACACTTAAAATTTGATAAAATGGAAAATACAACAATCGATCAACTGTTTAAGGAAAAAAGACCTACATTAAAATATTTGGCAGCGCAATTTACAAATGATCCGGATGAGCGGGAGGACTTGGTGCAGGAAACCATGGTTAGGTCACTAGCATCTATCGAAAAGTTCGTGAAACATCCTAAGTTGATGTCATGGCTCTATATCATTATGAAAAATACGTATATCAATCAATATACGCGTAATAAACGACTGGAGAATTATAGAAGTGAATATATCAGCACTGGCTATCGAAACGACATGACAACAAATCGTGGAGAGAGTAATTTTGTGGCATCGGATATCCAACATGCCTTAAATAGTCTCTCAAAAGACTATTACAATGCTTTTGTAATGTTCTTAGAGGGATTTAAATATTATGAGATCGCTGAGCATCTGCAAATTCCTGAGGGTACCGTCAAAACACGGATACATATGGCTAGAAAGTCATTGCAAAAGCAGCTTAAGATATATTCAAAGAGCGTTGATTAGTATATTCGATACCCTAAAAAAGACAGTTTACAAAGCAGTCATGGCCAGAAGAAATTCTGGCCATTTTTATTCAAACTATTCAAATAGCCTATTAAGTTTATTCTTGCAACCAATTCCTCCAAGTGATGTTTGCTAATAGGTATCTCCTATATATTTATTATATTTAAGAGATTACTTAACTATCAATATCATATTGAACATCATAATATATGAAAAAGCAATTCATTTATATTTTTCTAATCGGCTTAAGCGGAACCATATTTTTATCTTCCTGCGGTAAGATATCCAATGACAATCAGAATAGAATTCGTGTCAGTGGTGAGGGAAAGATCAGAATCATGCCAGATCAAGTAACCTTAACAATCAATACGGCTTTTACAAAACCAAGGATGGTAGATGCTGTACGAGAGACACAGGCCACTGTCGACACTGTAATAGCTTTGCTACAAAAATATGGGAATGAGAAAGAAGATATTAAAACAAGTAGTGTTTCGGCCAACAAAGACTATCAATATGTTGCTAATACCAATAAATTTGTAGGTTACCAGGCGCAGCAAACAATCGATTTCGTTTTACATGATTTATCTAAATTCACAGAATTGACAGGAAAACTGTTAGAAACTAAAATAAGTGGAATTGGATCTATTTCTTTTGGTCACTCTAAAGCAGACAGTATTTTGAGAGAAGCCGACCTCATTGCGTATGATGACGCTTTAAAATCTGCAAAAAAACTTGCTTCTCGGGCTGATATTAAAATCGGGAAACTGTTGTATTTGTCCAATGATGGAAGCGCGTCAAACGAATCAAACCAATATCGAACAGGAATGGCTTTAGAGACATTCAATAAGGGATATGGTGGTGATGGCTTCAAAATTACACCAGAAGTTTTAGAATTCAAGAGAACGATATTTACGGAATTTGAAATCAAATAGTTCTTTTCTGCCAGCTGATCGAATCACTTATTGTCTTGATATTTAATCTTTCGTTCACATCGCATTCATATAAGTTTTGTTATTTTATAGTACGATAGTTACTGAAGTTAAAAGAGATTAACCTATGTATTATGAAAACAATAAGCTATTTTGTCGGGCGGATTTTATTTAGAATCTTTTTGGGTCAATTCAGTTCATTTTATTCACCGTTAAGATTTTATAAAACTTAATGGTTTAAAAGAATTGACATTAAGGTCCAATAATTATATTATCATACATGCTTTTAACCAAAGACGCCTTTGGCGAAGATTTTATATGGGGAGTTTCCACAGCTGCCTACCAGATTGAAGGGGCTCACGACTTGCACGGGAAAGGGCCGTCAATATGGGATGTGTTCGTACAAAAAAAGAATCGCGTATTCCAAAATCAACATGGTAATGAAGCCTGTGATTTTTACAATCGGTATGTCCATGATTTATATCTGATGAAGGGAATGCATATTCCTAATTACAGATTTTCTTTATCATGGAGCCGTATATTTCCAAACGGAATAGGCGAAGTAAATCAAAGAGGACTGGATTTTTATGACCGCCTAATTGATCTATCTCTTGAACTTGGAATTACTCCATGGATTACATTGTATCATTGGGATCTACCGCATGCATTAGAGAAAAAAGGTGGGTGGGTAAACCGTGAGGTGAAAGATTGGTTTGGAGAATTCGTTTCCAAATGTGTGCAAACCTATGGCGATCGTGTCAAGAACTGGATGGTGCTCAATGAGCCTACTGTCTTCACTGCCGCGGGCTATTTCTTTGGTGTACATGCGCCGGAAAGAAGAGGCTTGGGCAATTTTTTGGCTGCAGTCCATCATGCTGCTTTAGCACAGGCACAGGGAGGGCGAATCATTAAATCAATACAAGCTGATAGTTATGTTGGCACCACATTCTCCTGTTCTCATGTAGAACCTTTTTCTTCAAGAGATAAGGATATCGTAGCGGCAAAAAAAGCAGATGTATTGCTGAATCGTCTCTTTATAGAGCCGCTTTTAGGTATGGGCTATCCGACAGAAGAGATTAAAATCCTGAATAGAATTGAAAAGTACATTCAAGTGAATGATGAAAAAGATTTGAAATTTAACATGGACTTCATAGGGGTACAAAATTATACACGGGAAGTTATACGATACGCAATGTTTGTTCCTTATCTTCGAGCGAAAATAGTATCCGCGAAAGAGCGTAAAGTTGAAATGACCGAAATGAATTGGGAGGTTTACCCAGCTTCCATCTACTATATGCTTAAAAAATTTAGTACATATCCTAATATGCCCCCTTTAATAGTCACGGAGAATGGAGCTGCGTTTGCCGATCAAGTAGAAAATGGTATCGTTCATGATCCAAAAAGAGTTACCTATTTACAGGACGCTTTACAACAAATTTATCTTGCAAAACAGGAAAATGTAAATATCAAAGGATATTTTGTATGGACTTTTCTTGACAATTTTGAGTGGGCAGAGGGCTATCGTCCAAGATTTGGACTTGTATATGTTGATTTCAAAAATCAACAGCGTATTATAAAATCTTCTGGGCAATGGTACGCAAATTTCTTAAATAACAATTCTAGTCATTCTTAGTATGGTGATAAGACCGATTAGTAACTTTTAATAAAATTACTGAAAAAAGTATTGCTAAAACAACGACCAAAATCGTACCTATCAAAGGACCAATGCTCGCTTGCCAATCCCAAAATATACTGACAATCCCGAGCGTTGAGCATACTGTATAATTCAATAATAGAAAATAATCCGACTTCTTTAACACGTTAGTTCGCTTAATCTCAATGATACTCTCCAATGTTGCCTATAATAAAATTAAAAAATATGTATAACTAATCTGTCTGATTACATAAATATAAATATCTTTAATAAAAAACATCGAAAAATTAAAGGCGCATTTTATGAAGACTTTTCAATTTAAATCACATAATGTAAAAAAGGGCTTAATGTTCGGATTAGGTTATTTAGCAGTAGTATTTGTGGTCCTTTATGTCTTTTTTGGTGGTATAAATGGGCTTGCCGATGCGGCAAATAATTTCGGTTCCGCGAAAGGTTTAGGCATATTGGTCGCGGTAGTTGTAATTGGACCACTGATTATCCTCTTGCAATTCATTAATCCTAAAATCGATATACAGGTCGACAGTAAGAATTTATCCATTCAGAGCTCGAAAAAAAGTCCCAAAACTATTCCACTAGCGACAATACATTCCCTGGAAATCAACCAGAAGCTGGTCAACCAGCTTCAGATATTTGATCAAAACAAACAACTACTCGCTACAATACATCCTCAAACCGACACCAATGTGATTTTTTCAATTGCCAGTACGATAGCACAACACGGTGAATTTGTAGCGACAAAAGGAGACAAGAAGATTTTCGGGAATGCTGTTCCAACGGTCTCCTATTTAAGGCAATAAACTAGGCCCCTATTATCGTGATGAAAAAAATTACAAATATTCAGTACCTTGTTCTAGCCATAGCAACTATCATTCTCGGTCTGTTGTCCCGAAAAATAGTGGCAATACCACCGATATGCGGTGATGTCCTCTATGCTGTGATGGTGTACTGGCTATCACGCTTTATATTTATTAAAAAATCAGTACTCTTTTCCAGCATCATCACTGTCTTATTCTGTTTTACGATCGAATTTTTACAACTCATACAATCTCCGTTCTTTTTATGGATAAGAACCAATGTGCTGTTACGTCTTGTATTTGGCCAGGGATTCGTATGGTCAGATCTAGTCGCTTATTGTTTGGGAGCTATCGCAGCTACCTCTCTCGATTGCGTTAAGCATCTCATGTTAAAATCCGTTCTTACTGTACGTGAAAAATAACTTATTTTATAGTTGTGACTCCCATATCAATTCCCATCTTTTCGTAAACCATATCATTCGGTTGCCAAAGCTCTATTTTGTTTCCTTCAATGTCCATGATATGAACAAATTTGCCATAGTCAAATGCTTCGATATTATCAAGAACGGTAACCCCCTCCTTCTTCAATTCTTCGACTAAAAGTTCAATATCTTCCACGCGGTAATTAATCATAAAATCCTTTTCCGAAGGGTCAAAATAGGCTGTGCTTTCCTTAAAAGGGCTCCATTGAGTAAATACTTTTTTTGTACTATCTGCTCCTTGATACCATTCAAATACACCGCCATAGGAATTGGTAGTTATACCTAAATGTTGCGCGTACCATGCTCTCAGTTTTTTTGGATCTTTACTCTTAAAGAAAAATCCACCTATACCAGTTACTCTTTTAAGTTCGGCAGACTGGCTTAAATGCTTAACGGTATTGAAAGCATAGCCCATTCCAAATGCCAGCAGGATACTTCCAACAAATACAACTCTTTTCATAATTTAATATAGATAAACAATTGATTTACAATCACTAGCCAATTTAGTCATTCGTTTTCAAAAATGCAGCTATAGTGGTTCAAAAAGAAATCTTTTTCAAGGTTAAGATTATAAAAAAACGGTATTGTATTTATACATTTGATTCGGTCAAGATTCATTGCTAATACTAGTAACAATTAGAACAAAATAGTTAAGAGCAGGTCAACTAAAAAATAAATTTATGTATAGTTTTAAAAACGATTATTCAGAAGGGGCGCATCCCCGCATCTTAGATAAACTTATTGAAACGAATCTCATACAGCAACCTGGGTATGGAGAGGATGAATATGCTAAAGAAGCAAAAGCCATTTTAAAGAGAAAGATAGCTAATGAACTAGCCTCCGTTTATTTTTTATCTGGGGGCACACAGACCAATCTATTGGTACTATCGTTTCTCTTACGCGTTCATGAAGCCGTCATTAGTGCAAAGACTGGACATATATCTGCCAATGAAACTGGTGCTATTGAAGCAACTGGGCATAAAGTTATTGCCATAGAAACTATAAATGGAAAATTAACTCCTGACGATATCATAAGAACATTGAAAGAGCATGCTTTGGCGCCACACGTGGTAAAACCACGAATAGTTTATATTTCAAATTCTACCGAAATTGGAACAATTTATACCTTGGTAGAACTACAGGCGTTATTCGGATGTTGTCAGCAACATCACTTGCTACTCTATCTGGATGGTGCCCGTTTAGGACATGCATTGACAGCGGAAAACAATGATTTAGCGTTATCAGATCTTGGAAAATATTGTGATGTATTCTATATTGGAGGTACAAAAAACGGTGCGCTTTTAGGAGAGGCTGTCATTTTCAATAAGTCCGAATTGGCGATGGATTTCGATTATGCGATCAAACAAAAAGGTGCTTTACTAGCCAAAGGTCGTGTGTTATCCGTTCAGTTTCTCGAATTGTTTAAAGATAATTTGTATTTTCAACTAGCGCAAAAAGCAAATTCATATGCAATGCAAATCACCAAAGCAATTAAAGAAAAGGGCTACTCGTTTTTAACTGATTCCACTACAAACCAGCTATTCCCTATTTTACCAAAGTCTCTCATTCAGGTATTGAGTCAAAAATATCAGTTTTACATTTGGAAAGAAATAGATCATGATAATGCTGCTATTCGCCTAATTACGTCTTGGGCTACCGAAGAGGAACAGGTGGTGAACTTTATTACTGACCTATCGAATTTCAGATAGGTTTGTTGGCAGCAACGTTCTACTTTCATTTAACGAGTTTAATACGTAGATGCCTGCCTATAAAACTCGTTAAATGAAAGTGGAATAAACTAATCTTTGGGCTCCAAAACTCGCCATACTGCAGCTGCAGCGATGGCCCCTACGAGTGGTGCAACAATAAACAGCCATAGTTGAGACAATGCTTGCCCTCCAGCTAAAACAGCTGGACCAAACGAACGGGCTGGGTTAACGGATGTTCCCGTCACTGGAATAGCAACTAAGTGAATTAATAAAAGTGTAAAACCGATGGCAAGTCCAGCCATGGTGCTGTTGCCAAGTTTCGATGTCGTTACCAATATAATAAATACAAAGAGAAAGGTTAACACGGATTCAATTAGAAAGGCTGAAGGTGTACCATATTCATTTTGATATCCCTTCCCCCAACCATTAGCGCCAAAGGCCCATTCACCTGCTGTAAATCCAGCCAACTGCCCCAATAAAATCTGTTGCAAAACCAAAGCGGCCAAAAGCGCACCACTAAATTGAGCAACAATATACACAACCGCATGTTTGGCAGACAGACGTCCTGCCAATAACACACCAACAGTCACGGCTGGATTGATGTGGCATCCCGATAGCCCTCCAATCGCATAAGCAAAAACGACTACAGAAAGACCGAAAGCCACGGAGATGCCCAACAGACCAAGACCAGAGAGCCCCCCCGTGGTATTGGCTCCTGCAATCGCTGCGGCACCGCAACCAAAAAGCACTAAACCAAATGTCCCAATTAGTTCAGCGAAAAATTTTAAAGATGTCTTAATTTCCATAGCATTCTATTTATAACTTAGTTAACTCTAATTTAACCACTATCCATATAAAGTTAAAGTCGCAAAATATTTATTGTAGAACAATATCTACAACAATTGGAAATTAAATAAAGTATTTCATCCGATCAGTATAACCAAATTTCATCACACGCCATCAGTGGATGCTTTGTGGGATGATTACGCCATAGCGGTAATTTTCTAAATGGGACAGCATAAATATGAATAGCAGTAACCTTGCTATTTATTGATGTTTGATATCGGACTTTATCCACCTTATAATCTTCTTTCATGGATGCATGCTTCTGAACGGATACTTCTTGAAAATCTTTCCCATTTATAGAGACAGAAATATGTAATTCCTTTGGTGGAAATATCCAATGCCGGGCATCTTTCAGAAAATCGAGTTCGATTGTATCTATTTGTGTTGGTTGTTTAAAGTCGAAAGTAATATCCATTGGCTTACCATTCCACAATAGCCAATTGTAACTATAATCCAAATAGCCCGGAACGCTATCCGTTAGTGTCTTTAACCCATTTGCTGGGAATGATGGGTCAAATGGATTTTTCGATGTAATACTTGCTTCTGAAGCTTTATTTATTCTAACTCCGGCATTGAAGATGTCTGTCCATTCTTTTGCATAACTATCAGGCGATGCTCCAGCTTCGGCGAGTTCTATTACCCCTAGCCTTTTGGCATCTTCAACGAATTGAGCGACCCTGCGCGTTAGACTAGGTTTCGCTACCCACCGATTACCATCCCGCACAAATATACCACGATCATGGGAGCCGTAAAATCTTGCTTGCTGCAAATAGGTATAATCCAGTCCCAATTGGATACGTCTAACGCGTGATGCCAATAAGGGATTATCCTTACTGGTAGCTTCTGCCTTTTCTAATAACATCCTATATTGATCCATGGCCTCTGGACTTAAAAAATCAATTCTATTATCAATTGGATTTCCATAAATCGACAAAGCAGAGGACGGCCCCGGCAAACGACCTCTTCGCTGTTTAAGGTATGCTTTCACAAAAGGTCCGACTTTACCGTAATAGCCCTCAATAAATTCATTCATCAATTGATCTTCTGAGCGAACGTTCGTATCCCAGGAAAGATTGGCCAAAACATAGGCATTTAGCTCCGCCATATCACTATAAGTCGCTCCACCGCCCTGTAAAAAGATGCCTTCTACCCCTTGTGTTTTCAAATAATGTAGACTTTTCTGCATCGTTCCTTGAATTGGAAATGGTGCAAGATAATTGGTAAACTGGGTCAAATAATCCCATACAAAGACATGTTTAGCTTTGGATTTCCAAGCGCTCAATTGCCTTCTGAAAGTTGCAGCCGAGACTTCAACAGTGATATCATTTTTCCGGAAAGCATCAATATTACTTAGTATAACTGACACATTATCTGCAACACGTAAATGTGCAGGTGGATTGGCCGTTTCAAGATAAGCCAATGTCGTGAATTTCTTATCTGGAAAGATTGCGGCTACCCGGTTCACAAAGTGTATCAATGAGCCCTGCGGTCCCCCTTCGCGCTTATCTATAGCCTGACAATGATCGCAAGTACAGCTTCCCCTATCATCATTAGCCGCAATAGACCAATAAATAGCCTTCGGATTTTCAACCATCCTGCGCTTAAAGTAAGCAACAGCATGTGTAAAGACATCTTCATTAGAGAGGCAAAGCTGAGCCGGCTGCCGCTTCCCATCAAATAGGGAATAATACTCGGGATGACTTTTAAAATAAATCGATGGTGGCAATATTTTACTGGCCGTGTGTCCCCAATCCCCCCACTTGTCTTCCAAATAATGTAGACCATACCAATCCATGTATTCCTGATCCAGTTCTATTGGGAAATAGACCTCTCTATATTGAAAACTTGGTTTTGAAAAAATTTTTAGATCTGCAGCTACATATAAACTAGTAGACTTAGGAATATAGGTATTTTCATTACCTGCATACCATTTTCTTCCGCCAATGATATCCCTTACATAACGGTATGCCGCAAATAGCACTCCTTTACCACTCCCCTTAATCCAAATCGTCTTTCCCACAACATCAATAGAATAACTATCCTCAGGAAAGGATTCCGTTATGGGTAAGCTTTCTAGGATAATAGCATCCGAAACATCAACTTTAGCTTGTATAGCATAGTCTGCACCCGTACTTTCTTTTGTGTAAGATTTGATAACACCCGCGGCTTGCATTGAAACAGGATTGTCTATCTCCGCTTGAATGATATAACCTGTTTTCCCATACTCAACTAATGTAATTCGCTCTTGTGCTTGCACTATCGTTACCAATGACAATAGACCGAACATACACTTCCACATCATATAAAAATTTATCATACGGATAGATACGAGCAAAATAGCTCACAACCGTTGATTAAGCATGACCTATCCTTAACCGTACACGCGATATAAGCTCATACGGAGAAATAGGCTTTTTAATATAATCATTGGCGCCTACCTTAAATCCTTCTAAAATACTATTATCGTCATTCTCTTCTTTTCGTTCTTCATAGGGGATTTAATTTTAGTACTTCATAGTACGACAAAGTTTAGAAAAAAAAACTGAAGTCGTTGTAGACGCACAACTACAAGACTGCAAAAATTAATTAGCATTGATTTCAATTCATAGCATGCGTTAGTATGTTGGTTTCATGTATTCACCACGATATTGTTCAACTTATTATTTAATAATCGTAAGACTCTACTGCGATAGTTTAATGTGATTGGACAAAATTAAACCGCTGGTATATCCCCCAATTAACTAATTTATACTGTATATTTATAGTATACTAATACGTAGCAAACAATTTATGAAAATCGCCTTCTTTTCCACAAAACCATATGACAAGTTATTCTTTGAAAAAGAAAACAGTACGTATGGCTTTCAGTTTAATTTTTATGAGACGCATCTAGGGCCACACATTGTGAATGCTATTGAAGACGAGAAGGTAATCTGTGCATTTGTCAATGATAAACTAAACCGACAAGTTATCGAAGTACTTGCTGAAAAAAGCGTTGAGTTGATTGCCTTGCGCTGTGCGGGCTTTAATAATGTTGATTTAGAGGCGGCACGGGAGTTTGGAATAAAAGTGTGTCGAGTTCCTGCTTATTCTCCCGAAGCAGTTGCAGAACATACAATGGCCATGTTATTGACATTAAATCGTAAAACGCATAAAGCTTATAATCGGGTTAGGGAGCAAAATTTCGCATTGCATGGACTTTTGGGCTTCAATCTTTATCAGAAAAAAATTGGGGTAATTGGCACTGGAAAAATTGGAAAGGCTTTTATCAAAATCGCCTTAGGATTTGGCGCGAATGTAATTGCCTATGATTTATATCCAGATCCTGAGCTTGCAGCAAAAGGCGTCGATTATAAATCGTTGGATGAGGTCTTTAAGGAATCAGACATCATTTCTCTTCATTGTCCGCTCACTCCCGAAAACCACTATCTGATTAATAAGGAATCATTGGATAAGATGAAGCATGGCGTTACAATCATTAATACAAGTAGAGGTAACTTAATTAATACCAATGATGTTATCAAAGCGCTTAAAGAGCGTAAGATTGGACTACTGGGTATTGATGTGTATGAACAGGAGGAAAAATTGTTTTTTAAAGATTTATCAACGACAATTATTGAAGATGAGACCATACAACTATTAATGAGTTATCCTAATGTTTTGGTAACCGCACATCAGGCTTTCTTCACCACTGAAGCGTTAACAGAAATTTCTCAAAGAACACTGCGAAGTATTTCCGACTTATTGTCTAAAGGAATCACTGATGAAGACGTCTTGCTATAAGCAAGACGTCGTAAGCATTTCAAATCATTCCGGTATATACGTGCCCAAAAAGGCAGTTGGAATTAATTCGATTATTGTATTCGTTTTCCATCTATCCCCTTTCGCCCTGGTAACTTGCCCACCACTCATCAAGACGTTCGATGACCGGCAATAAAGTTTTTCCCAACTCGCTGAGTTTGTATTCTACCCGTGGCGGAGATTCGGCATAAATCTGTCTACATAAAATTCCGTCACGTTCGAGCTCGCGCAGCTGAACAGTCAATGTCGTTTGCGCCAAATCTTCCATTTCACGCCTAAGCTCACCAAATCTTTTGGGACATTGTTTCGCTATAGCTTTAATGAGCAATACCTTCCATTTTCCACCTATTATCTTAAATATGCCATTGACATCACAACAAGCGCCAAAATTTTCACTTTTTTTTTCATTCATAATCACCTGATACTAACCATTAGTTCATAAAAACATACCAAGTACATAATTTGTAACTACTTGACTTAAAAAAATATCCAAACTATTTTTAACCGTAAAAATATTAAAAACTTTCTATATGAGCTTTCAAATTAAAGATCTACTTCATATTTTGTTTCTTTCAACTGCTGTATTTCTTTTCGTCATCGACCTTTTTATTTTGAATGTTTCCCTTCCGAACATTCAACATGCGCTACACTTAAGTAATAGTGATACGCAATGGATTATTGTACTTTATATTGTTGGTTACGCAAGTATTTTGATTTATGCCGGCATTGCCGGAAATCGTTATGGAAAGAAAAAGTTATATTTAGTTGGAATGGCTGGTTTTACCCTCGCTTCTTTTTTATGTGGTGTTTCAAGCAATCTCTACGCCTTATTGCTCGGAAGGCTGGCCCAGGGAATTAGTGCTGCATTGATGGTTCCACAAGGTATTGCACTGATTACTTTACTATTTGAAAATCCAGAAAAGAGATCCATGGCATTGGGCATCTATGGAAGTATAGCGGGTATTGCTTCGGTGATAGGTCAGTTATTGGGTGGAATACTCCCCGATCAAACCTGGATAAACGAAAGCTGGCGCCTTATCTTTTTAATCAATGTACCTATTGGATTCCTTGCCTTCTTTGCTGTTTATCGGTATACGCCTAAAGATGATCGCAGTGTAAAATCTTCGATCTCTTTTATGCCAATGCTCACATTGTTTGCGCTTTTAATGGGGATAATTTTTCCATTAATCATGGGGCCGGAGTTGAAATGGCCATTGTGGTCACAATTCCTGTTGGGAGGAACACTTTTTTTCGTTTTATTGTTTCTAAAAAAGCAACGAAAACTACAACAAAAAGGTTATCCTACCCTACTAAATTTCTTGCTATTCAAAAATAGGATTTTCAACATAGGGCTTCTCGCTGCATTAGCTTATTATATGGTTCAGGATGCCTACTTTATCATTAATTCCAATTACCTTCAAAATCAAAAAAATTATACGTCTACAATGACTGGAATTGCCTTTATTTACCAAGGCATGGGTTATGTACTCGCTAGCGTTATTGTAAGTAGATTAATACAGCGTTATGGAAAAATAGTTATACTTACTGGATTAGGAATTATGATTTTGGGTTTGTTGTCTCATCTTTTTATTTTTAATACACAGTTTTTAGATAATGATCAATTACATGTGCTCTTCTTTCTTTATGGTATTGGCTGTGGAAGTGTATTGCCCGCATTAATGACACTTGCTTTAAAAGATCTCAATGAGAGATTAATTGCTGACGGCACTGCTGTTTATCTTACCATACAACAATTATCGATCTGCCTAGGTATTGCTTGTATTGTTGGTGTATTTCTCCATCAAAAAGAAAGCAATTTTTTTGGTTGGCAGCATATCTCCTCATCCTATGGCTACTCAATGTCACTATCGGTCATATTGCTGTTGAGTGTCGTGTGTGTAGTAGCATGTTTACCTTCTAAAAAGTAAAATAGAACATAATTTAGTTCAGCAACATCGGCCAAATGTCCATTTATTAGTTGAATTAAAGCAAGTTGCGCATTTTCATCCTTTGGTGAATGCTTAGCCGGTCTCATTTAATATCATTGCTATGAGCTACTAGATCGTAATCCACCAGAAATAGGTCTTTACCATCAAAAAGATCAATCTGGTCTTCTTTAAACATCTCTACAATATCGCGGGCAGTTTTATACGTTACATTCGCTTGTATGGCAATCAGATCAATAGCACTATTTACATCGCCCTGTTTAATGAATTCCCGAATAGTGGCTTTATCAATTTCGATCGTATTTACGAGAATATTTTTGGTCATATCTTTTAATTTCCTATAGATTAGAATGCTTGCTACCTACGCGGAGTAAATGCTTTTACTTCAAAAATGAGATTAATAAGGGAGAGATCAATGAAAATTTCTTCCTTTATGAAAAATGCCTGCAGCATTATCATTTTCTGCTGTTAGATCCTTTAACAATCCAGACATATCAAAGCAGCGCTGAGCAATGACATGAATAACTTCTCCTTCAGTTTGAATTTTACCAGCGATCATAAGGAGCTTTGCCCGAAGGATCTCTTTCCGATATTTTTCAAACACAGTACTCCAAACCACAATATTTGCAAAACCTGTATCATCTTCAATAGTGATAAATAAAACACCTTTAGAGGTTCCTGGGCGTTGCCTAACGGTAATTAATCCACATATCTTTACCGGCATATCATTTTTTATCCCTCCCAATTTTGCTGTCGGCACTACATGGAGAAGATCTAGCTTTCCACGCAAGAAGCTCACCGGATGTGCTTTAATGGATAGCGATGTTTTTGCATAGTCTGCAACTACATGCTGACTTTCCGTAAGCAATGGTAACTGGATCTGTCCCTCGGTTATACTTTCAGAAGCTTGCCCTTTAAATAATTCAATTGGCCGATCACCTAATGCTGTAATCTCCCAAAGTGCTTGTCGGCGATCCATATGCAGCGACCTAAACGCATCTGCATGCGCTAACTTTTCTAAGGTCGCAAGCGATAATCCGACGTCCATCATTCCTATAATGGATGAAAATCCGTTGTGCCGACCAGTAGTTAGCACAACAGCCTCTTCCATGGAAAATCCTTTGATTTGACGTAACCCCAATTGAAGGGCATGCGGTTTACCCATCTCACCCTTTAAAGTATTGTCCCAGGTTGAATAATTTACATCAATAGGATGTACCATTACACCATGTTTCTTTGCATCAATAACAATTTGAGCGGGCTGATAAAAGCCCATCGGCTGACTATTCAATAAGGATGCAGCAAAAATATCGGGATAATAATACTTAAGCCATGAGGACACATATACTAATAATGCAAAAGATGCGGCATGGCTCTCTGGAAAACCATAACTACCGAATCCTTCCAGTTGCTTAAAGACTCGATTGGCAAATTCTTCTGAATAGTTTTTTTTGACCATGCCATCGACCATTTTTTTGTGAAAAGAAGATACCTGCCCTTTAGATTTGAATGTTGCCATACTACGCCTCAACTCGTCGGCTTCTGCAGGTGTAAATCCCGCTGCAACGATAGCAATTTCCATGGCCTGCTCCTGAAAAAGAGGGACTCCTAAGGTTTTTTTAAGAATAGCTTCGATCTCTTGACTAGGATAATCAACATCTTCTTCTTTATTTCGACGACGTAAATAGGGATGCACCATATCCCCTTGTATAGGTCCCGGGCGTACTATAGCCACTTCAATGACCAAATCATAAAATTTTCGTGGTTTTAATCGTGGTAACATCGACATCTGGGCCCGGCTTTCGATCTGAAATACACCTAAGGTATCCGCATGGCAGATCATATCGTAAACTGCTTCATCGTCATTTGCCCCAATATCGGCGAGTGTAAGCTCTTTTCCGTAATGTTTTTTTGCGAGTTCAAAAGCCTTACGGATACAGGTCAGCATTCCCAAAGCCAGTACATCTACTTTCAGAAAACCGAGTGCTTCCAGATCATCTTTATTCCATTCGAGATTGGTCCGATTATCCATTCGAGCATTTATTAAAGGACACAGTTCATGTAAATTACCTTGTGTAATTACAAACCCACCAGTATGCTGGCCCAATTGCCTCGGAAATCCAATATATTGATGCGTCAACTCCAGCACTTTTCTCAGATGCTGGTCATCGGGATTAAAGCCCTGTTCAACCAAACGCTCCAAATTGATAACATCATCCCAATGACTACTTACTATGCCTGCTAAGCGCCCTACAGCATCTAAAGATAGTCCCATGGCCTTACCAACATCACGTATAGCTCCTTTTGAACGTACTTGTGTGACTGTAGCCACAATGGCAGCTCGATTGCGTCCATATTTCTCATAAATATATTGGATTACTTCCTCACGACGCTCATGCTCAAAGTCGACATCTATATCTGGTGGTTCATCGCGGGCATCGGACATAAATCGTGCAAAAAGAAGCCTATATTTAGAAGGATCCACCGAAGTAATTCCTAAACAGTAACAAACCGTAGAATTTGCCGCTGAACCTCGCCCCTGACATAAAATTCCTTTTTCTTTGGCAAATCGAACATAATCATATACCGTCAAAAAATAAGAAGCATAATTTTTACGCTCGATAAAATCAAGTTCCATTTGAATCGTTTCCCGAATGCTATCGGGGATATCACCGTCAAATTTTTTCTTGGCTCCTTCCCAAGTTAGATAGGTTAATTCCTCCTGCGTCGTTCGCCCATTAGAAGATAACTCATCGGGATATACATATTTCAAATCATCTAAGGAAAAATGACAAGCATTGGCAATTTTTACACTCTGTTCGATAGCCTCTGGGTACCCTCTAAACAAGCGTTCAACTTCAGTGATTGACTTTAGATAGCGCTCTGCATTGGGATGCAAATTAAACCCAGCAGTTTGTATCGTACATTTTTGACGGATACATGTTAAAATATCCTGCAATTCACGTCTTTCGGGTATATGATAATATACATCGCCGAGAACAACAAGTGGAATATCGCATTGTTTACCCAGTTGATTTATTCTAAACAATAGTTTTGAATCATCTCCACGATAGAGTTTTTTAATACCTAGACTAAGAAAGCCCTGGAGGAACTGTTGACATTGCTGTACAAATTCAATAAAAAAAGGATCTAGCTCAAAACCAGCCACCAATTTTTCAGGTGGACAAATAATAAACATAATTCCCTCAGCATATTGAAACACATCTTTTTTATACAACGCACATCTGCCTTTTTCAGTCCTTAAGTTCCCAACGGTTAACAATGTTGAAAGTCGACCATAAGCCTCTTTATCTGTCGGGTATGCGAGTAAGCTAGGGCCATCTTGTAAGTCCAAGCGACAGGCAGGAATAAGTCGTATACCGGCTTTTTTGGCCGCTATATGTGCGCGAACAATACCAGCAAGGCTATTACGGTCAGTTACTGCTACAGCATGATAGCCCAATTGAGCCGCTTGTTCAATCAATTCTTCGGGGTGTGAGGCACCTTCGAGAAAACTGAAATTACTTGTTATCTGTAATTCACAATAATTCATCTTTATGCAAAAAAGCCATGTAAAAACCATTCATCTGCCTGTCCGCCGTAATGTCCAGATCGATACAGCCAAAACCGCCGGCCTTGTAGATCTTCCACGGCATAGTAATCCCGATGTTCACCTGGATCAATCCACCATTCACGCTCAATACGTTCGGGACCATCTGCTTTTCTGATATTATAGGTATCTCCCTTATAACGGAACAGTAAGGGAGGATAATCGGGTATAGGTGCTGTGACTATAATACGCTCGGGAACCTTTAATAGTCGTGTCGGACGTGGACGCTCGGTTTGCCATTCAGCAGTTACAACCTCATCCATAGAAGCAGCTATTTTCATGGATCGTTCAGGCCAATAGTGTGCAGATGGAACATATCGTAGTATTTCACAACTGGAATCTCTGCTTTTTAAACGATCTAAAAGTTCGGTAACCAATGGACTTTTGAGTCCAATTCGATTGTCCCAAAGATTTTCCTGAACAGGATCTGCTGCCTCTACTTTGGATGCACCCAGCGTAAATAATTCAATGCCCAATGCGGGTTCAATTTGTGGAATTTTTATTTCAAATAACTGAAGAATATGGTTTCCCTGAGCTGTAGCACGACTTGTTTCAATAGTAATTGTCTCTATTTTTCCATCTACCCGATGACAGTCCAATTCGGCTGCCCGTAATCCTTTACCTTCACCCGACAATCGTTTGCACAACTTATTTATTAAATCTTCTAAAGCCAATGCAATACCATTTGGTGTACATATTGGTTCAAGACAAGGTAAATGCTCTTCATATGGTAAAATAGACTTTATAGGAATAATAAATTCGTCCTCTAATCCCATGGCCTGATCTAGTCGAAGCAGCAAACTAGCGCCAAATCTCCTGCGCAAAACTGCCCGGGGCATGTGAGCAAAACTCCCTATAGACTGCAATCCAAGCGCTTGCAACCTCTTCAATTGAATATCTTCCAATCGTAATGCTGCTGGATGTAAAGGTAGAAGAGCCTCCAATTGGCCCTGTTCTTTTATAATACTATCATCAGATCCAAAATGCGCTATCGCCCAGGCGGCACCAATGGTATCAGCAATACCTATGCGGACAGTATAACCATGGTATTTAAATGTAGAGGCAATATGTGTTAAATAAGCAAATTCTCCGCCCCAAAGATGGGCACAACCACTAATGTCTAATATAATCCCATCGGGTTCATCTATTGAAACCTGCGGTGTATACCTTATGCACCAACCAGCTATAAAATGGAGTAATTTATCAGACAGTCCTGCTTGTTCATGAATAATTTTAAGTGATGGAATAAATGCCCGCGCATCCGCTATGGCCATACCTGAATATACGCCCGCTTGCTCTGCAAGTAAATTATGCGCACTAACGATCAGTTTTCCTTGAACTGCGATCGACAAAACAAAGGGAATATCTTGCAAATGTGGTTTACACACAGTAAACCAATCTGTTTTTAAGTAACGAAACCATAATGACGCAAATCTTTTTTTCATGACTAACCAAGATTTTGATAATTATAGTTCCAATTTTTTGACCCGACATCCTTGTTGGAGAATATTTTAAAGCCCTTCGGAGTCCAAACTATTTTTCCTTTGGCTGCTGTACCATTTCTTACTTTAAGCAGCTCGACATTCCAACAGGGGTTGCCAATACCGGGTAACCCTTCATCCGATTGACTAGGCAAAGAAGTGACTTTCCAACGTGCCGCACAAGTGGTGGCCAACAATAGCTTTGGATTATGTTGGAGGATAAAACCCGTAACTTTACTTTTTTCTACAGCAAGTTGAAGCCGCCTTGACTGAACAAAATCCAGTTGGTGTATTTCGGCTAATACTGCTGTTATACCAGGACATTTCAACGCTTCTTCCATCGCCCATAAAACATCTTTTTGCTGCTTCATGGAAACAAAAATAATCGATGCAGGGTCGGCTCCAAATGTGCTGATTGCAGAAGGAAATACGGTTTGTACCGAGCTTATCCAAATACAAATCCCGGCATTTTGCATCAGTTTTCCAAGGATACCAACGATAAATCCACAGGATGCAGCACTATCCATACGGCTAAAACTAACAAATTCATGTATTACACCTTTGGGAAAAGTACCATTTGGAAAAGCTTTTTCCAAAGGTCCCAAATCCATAGCAATTTCATCACTTGACCTTTCAGGTACCCCCTGCCAGGCAAGCAGATCCCTTTTAAGCTTGCTGATCAAAGCCTGTTTATCTTCTAACATCATAGCCCCTCCTATTTAATAACAAACAAATATAATACTAAATATTTTAGCAATAAAGAATACTACTACATTTTTTAGTAATAAAGCTGATGTAAAAGGTATGTGCTGGTTTAGGGCTTATATTTCATTCAGGAATTGTTGGATAACATCTTTTTTTCTTGTCGCAACGGGGATCATCTTACCATCAGCCATTTCAATCTGCCCATCTTTATAATACTTTTTTATATAGTTTGCATTTACTAAATAAGATTGATGACAACGGATAAAATCTGATTCTGGAAGCATGGTTTCAAAATGTTTGAGGACTTTTGAAACCATCATAGGTTTGTTGTCTTTGATATAGAATGTGGTATAACCTTTGTCGCCATGGCAATATAGAATATCATCAATACTGACGATCTGGGTATATTCAAATGTACGCAACGCTATTTTCCGAGGTCTGCTAGGAGACTTTAGATAGCTTTCAGCCATGCTTAACTGCATACTGTTGAATCTAAATTCTGTATTTTTCTTATAACATTTTTCAATTGCTTCGATAAATTGCTCCGGAACAAGAGGCTTTAATAAATACGCAATTGCACCTATGTTGAGTGCTTCTATGGCATACTGATTAAAAGCCGTTATAAAAATGGTATTAATGTCCAATTTCAGCTCTGAAAGGAAGGATAGACTTGATCCGTCTTTCAATTGAATATCAGCTAAAATAAGATCCGGATTGGATATGGGCAATTCGCGCTCTGCCTGAGCAATGGATGGACTATACCCTACTATTTGAACATAGGGTATCGCATCTAATAAAGACTTAATATACAAATAGATATTATGCTCATCTTCAAGAATATAAACTTTCATCATTTCACGTATTTAATTAAAATGTAAAAACAAGTGGGATATGGATTTCTACACGATATCCTCTATTATCTTCCCTATAATTGGGTTTTATTTCAATCGTTGCTTTTTGCATCGGATCATTAAACATAAGCTCAAGACGCTCCTTAGTGATAATCTGTGATAAAGAAGTCTTATGCCCAGTATTTATCTTATCAGACTGCACTCCCCTGCCGTTGTCACTGACAACAATATGTAATTGATCTGACGTCTCACTGAAAAGAATCTGTAAGTAACCACGATAATCTAAATTTTTAAAAGCATGTTCAATAGCGTTTTCAACAAACGGCTGTACTAACATGGGTGGAATCATGACATCATCGATATCAATATTACCGCTCTCGATTTCAAAATCAAATAGATCTTGATAACGCATCTGCTGTAAAAGTATATAATTCTTTAATGACTTAATTTCTTGATCCAAAGAAATATACTCTTCTCTATTTAATTCGAGTATATCTCGAATTTGACGGGATAAGAGAAGGAGGTATTGATTTGCTTTTGATTTTTGCTCGCTACTAATCAAACCTTGCAAATTAGCAATTGCATTATAAATAAAATGTGGATTTAACTGATTTTGCCGTGTCTTTTGTTCTAAAATCAATTGTCTATTTTCTGCAATTATACGCTGATTTATATTTGTCAATAATTTCTGCTTATTTCGATAATAGATGAAAAATGCAAGGCTAAAGATAAGGGCAAATAAAATGACAAATATCCACCGCTGTTGAACCATAATCTGATAGTTAAAAGCATTGGTTGTTTTCAGAAGTTTTATAGCCTGGTCTTTTTTCTCGGTTTCATATCGCGTATTAATCTCGTTTATCCGATCATTTTCAATGTTTTTTATACTATTTTTGTAATCTTGATAAGCAGAATCCAATGTAAAATAAGCCCGCTCATAATCTCCTTTTAATGCATAGGCTAATTGCAAATTTTGATAATAGAATAATTTATTTTGCTTGCTTTTATGCGTTCGTATAAACTGTAATCCCGCATTAAAATAATATATGGCCGAATCAATTTGACGATTATTTAAGAAATTTTTTGCCAAATTAGCATAAGCATAGGAATTGAGCATCTTGCTCGAAGATAAATAATTAAAATACTTTTGGGATGCCTCAACAGCTTTTCGATTATTACCGATGCTAAAGAAATATTGTGACTGCAGATTATACATACGCATGATTATCGCTGAATCCGCTGTCTTGTTAGCGTAATATTTACAGCTATCCAATGTTTCTTTTAATTTGTTATCATCATGTAATTCGATGTGCTGCATAAATTTGATTTCCTGATACGCTTGCGCAACATGTGGATCGTATTTATTAGGGTGATAAGAGTACCATGATTCATTATCTTTTAATGCTTGCCTATAATCTGCCCGACGATAGTTTGCGTTGGCCAATAGATTGAAAAAAAGAAAGCTAAACCTACTTTTATTTTCTAATGCATATTCCTTAGCATCAATCATTTTTTCCATCGTACCAATATTGGTCACATCATTAAAACTAAAATTAGCCCTAATTTTAAAATAATCTTTCAGAACACGCAAATCTGGTGACACTTTCCCATCCAAGTTATCCAATGCAATTTCAATAGAATCAATTTTATCTTGCAAGAGGTAGTTATACGCCAAAAAAATCCAGTTATAGCCAGATTTATTGAAATACTGATCTTTCCCAAATTCATTTACTTTCTTAGTGATGATAGTCTGATCCTTAAAATCCTGTAAAGAGAGATATTTTAGTAACGTATCCTGATAGGTTAAAGTAAGTGAATTATCTTCCTGTTCTTTATTATTTTTAGATGTCTGGGAGCCATTTTGATGGCAGGAAAATAACTGTACCATCAATAGGAACAATAGAAAACAAAAAATAAATCTTTCCAAATTCTGTGTCATCAGTATTCTTTATATAACGATCTGTTTACAATTATATTTATTTTTTTATGATAAATGTAACGAAAAAGCTTTATCACACACTTATCTCCTAAAACATCACGATAAATCACCATATGGTAAGTAATCTCACATTGAATGATATAACTTGGAAGATAGATCCTGAGATCTTCGTCATTCCAATTATTGACCATCCAATTCGCTGGTATGGTATATTTTGGCTATTGGGTATTATCTTATGTTATAGGGTATTAAGATCAATATTAAAAAATGAAGGCCGTACAATCGAATTTTTAGATCAGCTCAGCATGTACATTGTCTTGGGTACCATTATTGGCGCTAGACTGGGGCATGTAATTTTTTACGATCCGAGCTATTACTTAAATAATCCCTTAAAAATATTTGCGATATGGGAAGGTGGTCTAGCAAGCCATGGTGGAGGCATAGGCATCGTTATTGCAATCTATTTATTCGCAAAAAAACAGCAACTACCATTTCTTCATGTTGCAGACCGTATTGCTTTGGTTGTGCCTTTAGCAGGAGCCTGTATCCGTCTCGGCAACTTATTTAACTCCGAAATGATCGGGATAGCCACTGACTTACCTTGGGCTTTTGTGTTTACCCATATTGATGCCATACCTAGACACCCAGCACAGCTTTATGAAGCATTGTTCTGTTTCTTGCTATTTACAGTGTTATATCGATTGTGGAAAGAAAAACAGTTTCGAATTAACGACGGCAACTATTTTTCCCTATTGTTGATATTGCTGTTTTCATTCCGGTTTTTGGATGAATTTTTGAAAGTAAATCAAGAACATTTTGAAGACTCCTTATTCATCAATATGGGGCAAATACTTAGCCTACCCTTTATTGTTATTGGACTATGTGTATTTATTTACAATCGTTTTAAGAAATCATTAAAAGTAAATTAATACAATCCCATACGTTCCCATGTGAAATACATTTGAAAAATATGATTTATGATTTTTTTAATAAACCATGCTGAAAAGCATATTTCACCAGTTCTGCTGTATTTTTCACTTTTGTTTTATCGAGCAAGTTCTGACGATACCCTTCAACAGTACGCTTACTCAAAAAGATTTTATCGGCAATTTCTAGATTTGTAAAACCATCCGCAATCAATTTGAGCACTTCTAGCTCTCGCTCATTTAGATCCAGCTCCAGAATGATATTAGCACCATCATCATTATACAGTCGATCCGAAGACACTTGCTCAAGCAGAGCTAAGCTAATTTCTTCACTTATATACCGACCACCTTCGGCGACATGCTTTAATCCAAAAAGTAATTCATTATAATCAATATTTTTTAGCAAGTATCCTGACAATCCATTTTTAAACCCCTCAACAACATAACGAATTTGACTGAGCATAGACAATATCACAACTTTGACAAACGGATATTTTTGCCTAATATTCTTTAACAGCTCCATCCCATCCATTAATTCCATGCTTACATCCGTTAAAACAATATCTGGCACTACTCCGTCCGCCAACTGAGACAATGCTTCCGTGCCATCGGACGCTTCTCCTATTACTTTAAATTCTCCCTGAGATTCCAAAAGTAGTTTAATACCATTACGTACGACCATATGATCTTCAACCAATAGTATTTTAACCGTATTCATTTTCTAAAGCTTTTAAATAAAAATTCGATTCTCCCCACTTCCAAACCTATATCAAAATGACGGTTTACAATATTTCATGATTTGGAATAAAAAAGAAACAAAATACATAAACAGAATAAAGATACAAATTTCTGTTCACTGATCGTTTCGAACAAAAAAGAGCAACAGCTGCAAATCAAATCACAACTGTTGCAAACCCACTTATTCCGTAACTATTTCTTTTTCAAATCCGCTCCGGCAATATCTTCCCATCGGTAATAATGAAATGTTTTATCGTCACTCATCGCGACAAACAGGCCATGTTTAAAGGTTTCGTTTAACCTAAAAGAGGTTGTTTCTGAACCGTCACTTTGTGTCGCCATGACCGGCACAGTTTTCAAATAGCTATGTTCGAATGGGTTGCTTTTGGTTCCTTCCCGACTAAAAACCTGAAAACGATTTGCGCCTTGGTCAGACACCAAAATATAGCCGGTACTATCGGTTAGTTTGTAAATCGAAATACCCTCATGATCTTCTTTAAAACCTCCTGTAGCGAATAATGCCAATTGTTGGCTTCCCTTTGCTGGATCCGCATAATACTGTTTTACCCCAACTTGTTCATCGGAATAGTAAATATACCCAAGTTCGTTGTCTACTGCTATCGCCTCAATCTCTTTCTTTCCACTAAATGAACCAAACTTGCGAACCAAGGTAGCCCTGAGTTTACCAGAACCGTTATCCTCCAATAAATATTGTCCTAGATAACCATCCTTTGGTCCATTTTTCCGCCCCACGATCGCATAAATCTCTCCTTTTGGAGAAGTATATAAAGCAATCCCCATAAGATCTCTAAATTCAGGCCCGGTTTCACCAACAAACATATCTAATCCCCCTTGGTCAATAGGTTTCATATCGGGTAGTGAAAAGACACGCAATTTATGGGTCATACGCTCTGTCGTAACGGCGATATCAATAGGTTTGCCACCCAATACCAAACCGTACGCCACATCAACATTATTAGGTCGTTTCAAGTTTGAAACCACTTTTTCTTCGACCGTTTTGCCCTGTAAATCGTACACAAATAATGCGCCGTTGGCATCTTTGTCCGTTGCGATGACCAGACTCTTACTTGGATCGCTCTTATTGATCCAAATTGCAGGATCATCCGAGTCATAACGTACTGCATCAGTTACAATAACTGGTTTAACTGCGTTTACAGTATTTGTTTGCGCATTTTTGCATGCCGTTTGAAGGAAGCTTGATGCTGCTAAGGTTAACGTTAATATTGTTTTTGAATGTGTCATGATATGAAATAAATTAGAATTTGGATCCAAATGCTCCAACATATGCTGCCGGTTGGGGAGAATGATATGTTAGGCCGTTTGCCATCACCAGGCCACTCGCAAAATGAGGTTTGAAAGTTAAAATACCTGCCTTTAATGCCGGTGAATTTCCTTGGAGATGAAAATCCCAGGTTGAATCAAATAGGTAATTGTCCACCGATGTTTCTAAAGAATAAAAGCTAAATTTAGGGTTGTTTTCCCCGGCTAATTTGCCTCTCACATCATTACTGCCAGCTACAATATCATTTTTACCAACCTGAAATTGATCTACAGTCAATTGACTATAACCATAATACCAATTATTGCTGGAAATCGAACGGTTATCTTCTGGTTTTTTAGGGTCACGTTTCACGCCAAATCGCGTATTGGCAAAGAGATTATTATAAATTTCGGCTCTTACAGAGGCTTCTAACCATATAGAACCTCCTTTTGCTGTAGGTCTTCGCCACCCTGTATTGAGCATGGTATTGTTATAAACAATCACATAAGCCTGAGGCGTACGGTCTCCCGAGTTGGATAATTTTAATGCATTTGTATTTACACTGTACACCAGATTATAGGCAACGTCTGCAAGACTTCCCGACTTGAAGTTCATCGCTTCTCCACCTGTCACCCCATTAGAAAAGAAACGATTATTTGCAAAAATAATTTTCCCGCCTTCAATATACGTGCAGTCTTCGTGAAAATGACTTATGGTACTATTTTGTACCACTAGCTTTCCGTCTGGATTTGAAAACCATAAAGCTGGCAAAGCTTCACCGGACACCTTTTTATATAAACCCATTTTTACAGAAGTCGACGCATCCGATGTAATTGCACCACCATACTCAACAACGGTATTGTCCAAAACAAGTTCCTGGCAGCTTGGAGCGGCTAAAATTCCTCCCCATAACTTTCCAAACTCATTCGTCTTTGTCTTATAGGCTTCCTCAACCGTAAACTTTACAGGATTTTCAGCTGTACCTAGTGCATACAAATTACCCAAAACAACAATTTCAGGCTTATTAACGGAATCCATCAATACGGTTACACCTTCCTCAATCGTCAGATTCTTGCCTTGGGGAATAATAATGTCTCCCTTGATATGCTGCACACTCCCTTTGCTCCACACACCGGAGACCTCACCAATAGCACTTCCATCAGCATCAGAAGTATCCACATCAATATTTGCTTTTTCACAGGCACTTAGCACCACGATAAAAAACGCTAGAAACGATAAAATACATTTATTTTTCATCTATATATATTTAATTTTTAATGATGAAGCAGATTTCACTTATCCAAAACATTGGGCTTTCCAAAAAAGTGAAAGCTTCACCGAAACAAACTGTTGTTATTGCACCCCCGCACATGTTCAGATTATAACATGCCCTGTTTTATGCGGGTCTATTATTTATCAAACGAATACCGTAAACCAAGGATATAGTTCTGTCCATACAAATCCTTTCTAATCAATGTATTTCCGCCTTCAATAAGCTTTTCAGCGATCTTCTCATTTTCAGGATTTGTTCCTTTCACATACAATTCCACCGGTGTATTCAAGATGTTGTTGGCTTTGGCGAAAACAGCCCAACCAGCTTTAAATTTCTTTTCAATAGAAGCATCTACCTGAACAAATCCTTTTTGCCACAAATCATCGTTCAAAAATTGCGACACTGTACTGATGCGTGAACCCGTATAAGATCCAGCTAACTGTCCTTCCCAGCCATTATTAGTATCTTTGTAAAGTAGCGATAGATTGGCCACATGTGCAGCTTGCCCATATAACGGTCTCGTTTGATCCACAATAATCGCTTCAGGGTCTTGTGTTGTCTCATTGATTCGACGCGACATCTTTGCCGTCGTTATACGTGAATGTGTATAGGTGTAATTGGCCTTGACACCAAATTTCTTTATATACTTGATATAATCAACCTCAATACCAAAGTTGTTGGCCTGACCGAAATTTCCAGGTGTATAGTATACATCTTGCTTACGAATCTCATCCGGTTGAAAGGTATATTCAATTGGGTTTTTGATTTTCTTGTAAAACATACCTACAAGAAACTGAGAAGAAGCTTCTGGAAATACTTCATACCTTAAATCAAAGTTATCCGCCAAGGCATGTTTTAAATCAGGATTTCCTTTTTCCAGAAACTCTTCATTCACCACGCTTGAGGGAACAATCTCGTAAAATCCTGGACGGTTTAACGCACGGTAATAAGCGGCATGAAGCTGCTGTTTTCCGTTCAAATGATATTTCATGGTCAAACTTGGCAGCCATTCAGTATAAATTTGTGATCCCGTAGGCCTTTTTTCTCCAGCCGGAAACAATAATTTATAATGCTGGTTCGTATGTTCGAGTCTAACACCACCGATCATTTGCCATTTGTCATTCTCATAATTAAACATACCATACACTGCTGTCGTCTTCTCTCCAGCATCATACGTTAACGGATTTGCGACAGCTCCGGTAGAATTGGTAACGGTCAGATTGAGATAAGTATACCACTGAAAATCAAAGCCATAGCTATACTTTGCTTCCTCCGCTGAAGCGGGAGATAAGTTGTAGTTGTTGTAGAAGCTACTACGCTGTTTATCCCGATACAAACCACCGGTGGACAATTCCAACTTACTATTTTCCATAGGGACCTTATAGGCTAAATCCCAATAGCCTGCTCGATCATTATCCGTATTCCGTTCCCAACGGTAGGTTACAGGAGATTTGTTGACGAGAGAAGTACGTTTACGTTGAAAATTTTCTTCTACTCCATCTAAACTAATCATCGTATTTTGTGGCAATTGGTTGCGGGCAGAAGAAAGAACCCCTGACCACCGGACATTTAGCCGATTATCTAAAAATCGATGATCCCCCTGTAAGGTACCACTGTAGATCTCTTGCTGTGTTTTTCGGCTTCTTGTCACATAAGTCAGCTCGGCTTTACCAATACTGGGATCGTACTGGCCATTGTATATCGTGTTAACCGCATCACGCAATTGTAGGTTATTTAAATTCACATACATTTGATAAAAGCTAATACGATGACTTGGACTAAATCGGTAATCGATCTTATTATGCAAACCTAAGCGTTGTTGCTGTTCGTCATATTGACGATCACTCTGCTCAGTAATCACCGCATTGGGATTTACGCCAACAACAGAAGATTTATAGAAAATAGAACGGCTACCTCGATGTAAGTTTTGATAACTTGCACCTAAAATAACGCCCAATTTATCCGCCAAATACCGATTACCTATTGTCAGATTGCCGACAAAATCTGGTAGCGGCTTACTATAGGTATACGCTAACGCTCCCCTATTAAAGTCAGCAGCAGTTGCATTGTAACCCTTGCCATTCAGTTCGTAAGGAGATTTTGTCCAGGTTCCATTTGTCGAAAAACTTCCAAAATCACGATTAAAATAACGCTGGCTGTAGCCTGTTGCCAAATTTGCTTGAAGGAATAATTTAGTCGGTGCCGATTTCATAACCATATTGACAACCCCACCTATTGCCTCGGCTTCCATATTTGGTGTTAGCGATTTGTATACTTCTAAACGTTCCAGCATATCAGATGGAAACAAATCCAAGGGCACATAACGATATTTATTATCTGGACTCGGAACCTTTACACCATTCACTAAAGTCGTGTTGTACCGTTTATCCATCCCCCTGAGGATAGCATATTGCCCCTCTCCATTCGAATTTCTTTCTATTGATACACCCGAAACGCGCTGTACAACATTTGCAACGGTAATATCCGGGGAGATTTCTATTGCACGTGCAGAAACAACATTCATAATTTGTGAAGCATTCTTTTCTAAACGCCTCGCGCTGGGATCATCATCTCCCCCATTCCGACGTCCCTTTATAGTTACTTCCATTAATGTGTGTTCTGTAGACGTCAGCTGAAAAATAATCTGGGGCGTGTTTTCTTTTTGAATCTCAATTTCTTTAGTTAATACAGCATAGGCAATATGCTTGATATGAACCCTATCCACACCTGCTGATAATCCCATGAATTCAAATGAACCATCTAATTGTGTTTTTGTCGATAGCCCACGCTGTTCCAGGAACACTGTAGCTCCAGCAATCGCTTCACCGGTCTGACCATCCAATACCTTACCTTTGATTTTGGTCGCATAGGCAGCGCTAACCGAAATAGTGGAGGCAAGTAATACTGTTAAAAAGTTTTTCATTTTGCTTAGATTATTATGAATCTTTGATTGTTGTCGCAAAGATGACAGCCAATTTTGATCTCACAAAATCCCGAGCGTTACGACAGGGAAACAAGGTAAAAAAGCTCGATACATGGAAGAAACAAATGAAATTAAACCATTAATAAACAACAGTTTAACAAAGAACAAACCACCATTAACTTTCCATTACTCTTGTGTTAAAAAATTATGAAACACTCAAGAGATAGCTCGCCAGGTCCTCTCCTTGTTCCAACCTTAATTTCTTTCTTAAGCGGTGTCGAGCAACACGAAGGCTATCTTGCGATATGCCCAATAAAACGGCGATATCGATATTATTCAAATTGATTTTAAGCAATGCTACTAACCGCATATCCGCGGCGGTCAAATCTGGGCATTGTTGAATAAGCTTTTCAAAAAAGCTATGATGTACCTTTTCGAAAGTTCCCATAAATTCTTTCCAGTGAATTCCCTGAGTAATATTTTCGTTGATTTGCAAGACTAGCTTCTGCATCTGTCTCTTTTGATCCCGGCGTTCCTCCTTAACCATTTCTTTCAATTCATCCCGAAGTTCTTCCAAGAATTGATTGTTGCGAATCAGATTTAGCGTATGGGATGTCAATTCTTTTTGCTTTAGTGATAGCTCTTGTTTGAGTTGCTTATCTTCAAGCAGTTGATTTTTAAGTGCTATTTCTGTTAACTCACGTTCGGCTTCCTGCTTTCGGGATTCGGCAATCTGATTTTTAATCTTAATTTTCTGACGACTATATAAGACATAGGACAATACGATCAACAAAATTAAAACCACGATCGTTCCCCACAGCATGATCAAATTAATTCTTTTTGTCACCTGCAGTCTTTCGATCTCTTCAGCCTTTTGATTCATATCGTATAGCGCCTGAAAAAAAGCAGTATGTCGAGCGCCATCTACACTATACAGTTCAAGAACGAGCTTTCGGCTTTTTTCAGCATAAAAATATGCGCTATCCATTTGGCCACGCAATGCGTAGGTTCTACTCAAATCTTTTGTCGTGGCAGCCATCTGATATACATCTCCCAAGTTTGCCGCCATCTGATAAGCCACTTGCGTCAATTTGATACTTTCCGGATAGTTGTTAGTCTTTCTAAAAATGTCACCCATGTTATTTAAGACCACAATTCTACCATAATTGTCTTTTGTCTCGGTGTATAACTTACTTGCTTTTTCAAAATGAAAAAAAGCACTATCATACCTAGCAAGGTCTTCATAAATACTACCTAAATTTTCATGAATCTTCGCTTCTCCATTTCTATTTCCCACACTACTATAGATGGATAACGCACGTTTTTGATAAATAAAAGCAGCGTCGTAATTCCCTTCTTTTTCAAATAAATGACCGATATTTCCTAGTGTTCCCGCCTCTCCAATTTTATCCCCTTCTGCCCGGAAAGAATCTAGCGCCTTGTTAAAATAAAGTTTCGCTACAGCATGTTGTTTGTTGAAAATATTGAGCACACCAATATCACTCCAATTTGAAGCAAGATGATGCTTTGAATCCAATTGCCTATAAATTTGATCCGCTTGAAAATAGTAATCCTGTGCTTGCCCATAATGTCCTTGATTGACGCATAACCACCCAATTGCCTGCAAACAATTTGCTTGTAATAATAGGTCTTTATCGGTCACAGCTTTTGCATAACGTTTTTTCACTAGTGCAATCGCAGAATCAGGATGATTTTGACTCAGAGCCCGAATATCGTTAAAGGATTCAACCTGAGCAGTACCTGGGTGCCACAAAAAAAGCTGTATAAAAAAAAGTAGAAACAAAATAATTTTATCAGAAATCCTCATATTTAACGTAAATAATCGATTTGCAAATGTACATGAAACATGTTAACACAATATTAAATCACATCAAGCAAAACGAGTTTTAACATAAGGAAGACTGACTTATTTTATCCAACAAGCAAAATGATAAGCAATTAAAAAAGCCCTTTTATTGCTCTATATTAGCAATAAAAGGGCTTTGAAAATAGACGATGCCAAAACCAGTTAATTACCCGATTTCAATTCAATTAGCGGGGTGATCCGTTCTAATATATCAAATGCCACCTCTGCCATTTTATTACCTTTATTGTCCAATAACGGATTAACTTCAACAATTTCAAAACAAACCACTTTACCGGATCGAATAATTTCTTCTAAAATCACTACAATTTCTTGTGGCAAAAAACCCTTCGGAACCGGTGTTCCTGTACCGTCCGATATCAGTTCACTATCCATACTATCCACATCAAAAGAAACATAGATCATATCACAGTCTCCAAGGCAGGTCAGTGATTCCGCGACACAACCTTTTATGCCCCTTTGCCTAATATCTTCAACACGGTAATTCTTAATTCCAAGACGGTCAATTAATATATCCTCTGGCTCTTCGGTATCTCTTACACCAAAATAAATCAAATGACTGGATGCTATTTTACCTGCCGGACCGGCTATTCGCTTTAGTTTATTCCAGAATTCTTCTGTCGATTGGTCGATTTGATTGATCTTGCATTGCATATTATCCTCGTCTAACATAGCCGCTAGAGGCATTCCATGCATATTTCCAGATGGTGTTGTATACGGAGAATGAATATCAGCATGCGCATCTACCCATATCACTCCTAGTTTCCTGTCCGGATAAGCAGATTTTATACCACTGATAGTTCCCATTGCCGAGGAGTGGTCACCAGAAAAAACCAATGGAAAATTGCCTGAAGAAAGACTATCCTCGACGGTAGAAGCTACCTGCTTGCATTGCTCATAAATTTGCTGAATATGCTTACCAAAAGGATGATGATCGTTTTGGTAAATAGAACTATTTCGAGTCGGTACATCAACAAACGGGTAATTAATGAAATATTGACTTCCCTTATTAATTGCCGCAATTTCAATTGCGTCTATCCCCAAATCTGAGCCCCTAGTTCCGGCTCCGATATCCGACCTATTTTTGATCAATTCAATCATTCTCTCCATACACTATTTAAAATTAGTCAACGATCGCTCAATGATCTCTAAACAAGTTTCGACCTGTTCTTTTGTAATCACCAATGGTGGAGCTAACCTAATTTTGTTCCCATGTGTCGGCTTCGCTAATAGTCCATTTTCTTTAAATTTGAGACAAATGTTCCAAGCCAAATCACTTGTTTCATCCGCATCAATGACAATAGCAGTTAGAAGTCCCTTTCCGCGCACTTCTTTAATTAACTCACAATTCGCAGCAATCCTGCGTAGCCCATCCAAAAATAAGTTACCCATTTGAAGCGCCCGTTGGGTTAAATTTTCATCCATTACAACTTGCAGCGCTTCCTTCGCCACTGCACAGGCAAGGGGATTTCCCCCATAGGTAGATCCATGCTCCCCTGGCTTAATGCACAGCATAATTGAATCGTCTGCCAATACAGCCGAAACAGGCAATACCCCGCCCGATAAAGCTTTACCTAAAATCAAAACATCCGGTTTACTGTCGCTATGCTCATCTTCAATATTATAAGACGCCAACATACTTCCAGTACGAGCAATGCCCGTCTGAATTTCGTCTGCAATAAATAAAATATTATATGCCGTACATAATTGTCTGACACGCTTCAAATACTGTTCGTCAGGAACAACAATACCAGCTTCCCCTTGAATAGGCTCAACAATAAAACCAGAAATATCGCTGTCTGTTTTGAATAGCTGTTCCAAAGCATCAACATCATTATAGGGAACAAGCACTATCCCGTCTAAAAAGGGACCAAACTCATGGGTCGCTGCACGATCATCAGAAGCCGATATCACAGAGATGGTTCTACCATGGAAATTGTCTTTCGCAAAGACAATTTTCGCTTGATTAGGTTCTACACCCTTTACTTGGTACGCCCATTTACGACAAAGCTTCATCGCTGTTTCTACCGCTTCTACTCCCGAATTCATCACTAGCGCCTTATCAAATCCAAATAGCAGACAAAGCATTTCCTCAAAATCACCCAATTTATTATTATAGAATGCTCTCGAAGTAAGTGTCAATTTCTCAGCCTGCTCTTTTAAGGCTTGAATTATTCTTGGATGACAGTGTCCCTGATTGACTGCAGAATATGCGGAAAGGAAATCAAAATAGGCCTTTCCATCAACATCCCATACCATTACGCCTTCAGCGCGTTCCAATACAACTGGAAGAGGGTGATAATTGTGCGCTCCGTATTTTTCTTCTTTGGCAATGAATAACTCGCCCTTACCGTGTTTAACAACTGTACTCATAATTCAGACTTTTTAAATAAAAACAAATATACAAATTCACTAATTTATTATTAAAAAAAATAAATTTTACACTAAATTAGCACTATAATATTAAAATTACCTTTTTAATCGTATATAAAAATGAATAGTATCGATGAATTCGACCGGCAGATTTTGAAATATTTAGAACAAGATGGACGAATGGCCTACTCTGCAATAGCAACTGCTATGGGAGTTTCCAATACCATGATCCATCAAAGAATCATCCGTTTGACAGAGCAAGGAATATTGACAGGAATAAAGCCGCTATTGAATGAAAAAAAGCTAGGTTATGATTGGGGAGCTTTTACTGGGCTAAGTTTAGAAAAAGATCATGACTCAAACCGAATAATTGAAGAACTTAAGAAAATACCAGAAGTTACAGAATGCTATTATATCACGGGTAACTACACGCTGTATGTGAAAATTATTGCTAAAAACCACGAACATATGCGACAATTGCTGTATGAAAAAATCGATAGCATTCCGGGAATTGCAAAAACGGATTCGATCATTGAATTAGGCTGTGCTTTCAAACGTAACATGATATTCTAATTACGAAGAGATAGCTACGGGATCCTGAATGTGTGTTTCAGGGTCTCCACGTTATCTACCAATATTCGCCAATTCTTCTTCTGTCCAGTAGATCAATTCTCGCAAAACATATACATTTTCATAACTTCCCAACCCATCAATGTACTCCCACAAATCACCTTCAACCTTTACTGGCCTTCCATGATGAATGAGGTCATATCCATTATCCAACCAATTTTGTATCTGCTCTTTATCCATCTTTATAAAAACTTATTGTTAGTTATCTTAAAATGTCTCTATCAAATATAATGTATTTTACTATGGCTACCAAGGAAACTAAAATTTCAGTTAACTTTTTATATACTTGTTTTCGTAACTCAAGAAGTTGTCGCTTAATTGACGAATTTCAAAAATAAAAAGTATCTTCGTATAACATCATATATAATAATTATGGCAGATTTTTTTTATGTTGGACGCGAAGGTGAAGATGAATTACTCGAACTGGTAGCTGTATCGACTATCCAATCCCTTCTATATTTCCAGGATGCAGATCAAGAGGATTTTACAACGATAAAGACCGCTATTGATCAAAATTTTATTGTCGAGGAGGATCTGATTACAGTTGCAGATACACTCCGATTTGATCAATCTATTGTTCGTTTTACTCCTGGAAAACCGAATTATAAAGATTGATACTGGATCATCAGAGCAAATCGCGCTGAGCAAGACAATTCATTCAACTTAATTATCAACGAAATAAGTAAAAGAAACAATGAAGGCAGTTTTAATTGGGGGTTCAGGTGCTACAGGAAGGGCGCTTGTTCAATTGATGCTGAAATGTGACAAAATTACAGAAATTATTGTTTTATTACGGCGTATCTCTTTCGAGGAGCATACTAAATTGAAACAGGTCATCGTCGATTTTGATCATTTAACTGACTTTGAACAACATATTCAGGGCGATATTGCTATTTCCTGCCTTGGCACTACGTTAAAGGATGCAGGAAGTAAAGAGGCACAATGGAAAATCGATCACGATCTTAATTTGCAATTTGCAGCATTGGCAAAGAAAAATGATCTTCCTACCTTTATGCTGTTGTCGGCTGTCCATGCTGATCCCGAATCGAAAATTTTCTACAACCGCATGAAAGGGAGCCTTGAGCAGGATGTGAAAGCGCTTGATTTCAATAGACTCATCATAGTACAGCCCGGCGCACTCATCCGGCCGAATACCGATCGCCTTGGTGAAAAAGCTGCGATAACTGCGCTTCGTATCTTCAATAAGATAGGATTGTTAAAAGCATACCAAGCACTGTCTGTGGCGCAGGTCGCAAACGCCATGTTACAGGCGATCATTCACTATATGGAGGGCAATCATACACTAACCGTAGAAGAAATTAAAAAATTATCGGCAGAAACCATTGCATAGTTAGAATACACGTGATTTCTGCGAACTGAAAAAGCTTGATAAATTACAAAAGGGGCTAAACAAAACAATCCCCAAGAAAATCTTGGGGATTGTCTGAGCCTCTTATCGGGATCGAACCAATGACCTACTGATTACAAGTCAGTTGCTCTACCAGCTGAGCTAAAGAGGCTTTCAATTGAATTTTAATGAGTGTCGCTCAATGAGCCTCTTATCGGAATCGAACCAATGACCTACTGATTACAAGTCAGTTGCTCTACCAGCTGAGCTAAAGAGGCTTTTTAAAGAAGTTTAGATGCTTGTGGCATAAAAAAGAGCCTCTTATCGGGATCGAACCAATGACCTACTGATTACAAGTCAGTTGCTCTACCAGCTGAGCTAAAGAGGCGTTACTTCTTTTCAATCTTAATCACGGCTCACCGTTTTTAAGATGTTGCAAATATCGAAACCTTACAGCAATATTGCAAGTCAAAAACAAGAATTTTCTACAGCAATAAGGCAAATATTTAAAAATCAAGCACATTATCTTCAAGGACTGCAAATTTGTCATGATTCAATAAATAATATTGCCATTTTTTCCGAAATCCAGCTAAAAACCCAAATGGCACTTCAATTGTTATAATCCAACATATCAACAAAACTTTAATTAAGACAATAAAATGAATTTTAACAATTATACAATTAAAGCGCAAGAGGCCATACAAAAGGCGTCCGAAATTGCTGCTGGCCATCAGCAACAGGCGATTGAGACAGCTCATATTTTAAAAGCTTTACTCTCCGTCGATGAAAATGTTGTCAGCCACTTATTGAAAAAATTAAATGTTAACATCAGCTATCTCGGAACTGAACTTGATAAACAAGTGGAGGGTTTTCCTAAGGTTAGCGGTAGTAATATTTATTTAAGTAGTGATGCAAATAATGCGCTGCAAAAAGCACAAGGTTATTTAAAGGAATTTAATGATGAATTTGTGTCTGTTGAACATCTATTGCTAGGTATCTTGGCAAGTTCCAGCAAGACGTCGACATTATTAAAATCACAGGGAGTGACGGAGAAAGATCTAAAGACGGCTATCAAAGAGTTGCGTGGAAATAGTCGAGTAACCGATCAGAATGCTGAGGCAACATACAATGCTCTCGGAAAATATGCACGAAATTTAAATGAATATGCGGAGTCGGGAAAGCTGGACCCAGTTATCGGTCGTGATGAGGAAATCAGACGGGTGATGCAGATCCTCTCGCGTCGCACCAAAAACAACCCAATACTTGTCGGTGAACCTGGGGTCGGTAAAACGGCTATTGCAGAAGGTATCGCTTACAGAATTATCAAAGGCGATGCACCCGAAAATTTAAAATCTAAAACTGTTTTTTCGTTGGATATGGGTGCTTTGGTTGCCGGTGCCAAATACAAAGGAGAATTTGAGGAACGTTTAAAAGCGGTTGTAAAAGAAGTTACAGATTCCAATGGAGACATTATCCTATTTATCGATGAGATCCATACGTTGGTAGGCGCAGGAGGCGGTGAAGGGGCGATGGATGCAGCCAATATCCTTAAACCAGCATTGGCAAGAGGTGAATTACGTGCTATTGGTGCTACAACGCTAAATGAATACCAAAAATACTTTGAGAAAGATAAAGCATTGGAGCGTAGATTCCAAAAAGTTATGGTGGAAGAACCTGACACGCAAGATGCAATTTCGATCCTCAGGGGTTTAAAAGAACGATACGAAACACACCATAAAGTGCGCATCCTGGATGAATCAATTATCGCAGCGGTGGAATTATCACAGCGCTATATTGCCGATCGCTTTTTACCGGATAAGGCAATTGACTTAATTGATGAAGCTGCATCTAAACTAAGGCTTGAAATGGACTCCGTACCGGAAGCAGTAGACGAGCTTGAACGCCGAATTATGCAGTTGGAAATTGAACGGGAAGCTTTGAAGCGTGAAAATGACGACAAAAAAGTTGCAGAGCTTTCGGAAAGTATCGCCAATCTATCTGCAGAGCGAGATACCTTAAGAGCTTCGTGGCAAGAAGAAAAAAGCCTTGTTGACAATGTAAACCAAGAGATCGAGAACATTGAGAATTATAAGCTCGAAGCTGAACAGGCAGAACGCTCTGGCGACTATGGGAAGGTGGCCGAACTTCGCTATGGTCGGATCAAAGAAGCACAAGAAAAAGTGGACAGATTAAAGGCTGAACTTGCGGAAAAACAAGAAAGCAAGCGGATGCTTAAAGAAGAAGTTACCGCGGAGGATATCGCAGATGTGGTCGCCAAATGGACTGGAATACCGGTTAGTAAGATGATTCAGTCGGAGCGTGAGAAGCTACTAAATCTAGAAGAAGAACTTCATAAACGTGTTGCAGGTCAAGATGAGGCTATTGAAGCTATTTCCGATGCGATTCGCAGGTCACGCGCAGGTCTCAATGATGCAAAACGACCAATAGGATCTTTTATATTTCTTGGTACTACTGGAGTCGGAAAGACCGAGCTTGCCAAAGCGCTTGCCGAATTTCTATTTGACGATGAGCAATCAATGGTTCGTATTGATATGTCGGAATATCAAGAAAGGCATGCCGTGTCACGTCTAATAGGTGCGCCTCCGGGATATGTAGGCTATGATGAAGGCGGACAATTGACGGAGGCCGTGCGAAGAAGGCCCTACTCTGTGGTATTACTAGATGAAATTGAAAAGGCACATCCGGATGTATTTAATATCCTATTGCAGGTATTGGATGACGGGCACCTGACAGACAATAAGGGTCGTACGGTAAATTTTAAAAATACGATTATTATCATGACTTCAAATACAGGTTCGACCATTATACAAGAAAATTTCAGTCACTTGACCGATGATAACAGGGAGGAGATTATTGCTAAAACACGAACTGAGGTATTTGATGTTTTGAAACAATCGATTCGCCCCGAGTTTCTGAACCGAATTGATGAGGTGATCATGTTTACACCGTTAAGCCGCACCGAAATTGCAGACATTGTCCGTTTACAATTTGCCCATGTGCAAAGACAGCTGGCCGAACAAAATATATTTATCACAGCTTCTGATGAAGCTATGGATTGGTTAGCGCAACTCGGCTATGATCCTATTTATGGGGCAAGACCGTTAAAACGTGTCATTCAAAAAAGGATTCTAAACGAACTGTCAAAGGAGATTTTATCCGGAAAAGTAAGTCGCGATTCAATCATTCGCTTGGATGTATTCGATGGTAAATTTGTCTTTATAAACAAAAATGAATAACAAAAAGAGAACGTCCGATACATGTATCGGACGTTCTCTTTTATTATTTGCGATTTAAATTTTCGCACCTAACACCTTTAGCAGTTTATTTACGTCTTCTTCGCCATCTAAATGCTGCATGAGTACCTTCGTCTTCGCATCATAAATATACAATGAAGGGTAGTTGGTAGGCTTAAACTTTTCGATAAACTGCGTACCGCTATCAAATAAGAATTTAACATTTGCTGCATTTTTCAATGCCTTTGCGTGCATGTTAATGAAGCCATCGACATATTGTTTATCATTCATCGAGATAAAGTAAAATGATGTATTCTTTAATTTCGTCAAGTTCGTCGCAATTCCAGCGCCCATTTTCTGACAGTGTCCACAACCAGGGTCATAGAAATTCAAAACAATAAATCCAGATTTCGGGAGTTTACCAGAATCAAATTTGCCGGTCTGATAGACCTCGTCGAATGTAAACGGCGGAAGTGTTTTAGGAGCCTGTGCAAAGACCGGTTGAAACAAAAAATAAATACTGACAAAAATTAGGGAATAGAGGAATTTCATGTTAAAAAATTTTAAACCAATAGTAACCGTTCAATTAATTTCGATTAATAATACCTAAAAATATGGTTTATTCGACTATTGTTTTAGTTTTTTTACAAAAATTCCGTAAGTTTGGGCTAATTTTTAAATCGATCAAATCTAATTAATACTCATCAATCGTGAAAAAAAGAATTGCTATTTTTGCTTCAGGTTCAGGCTCCAATGCGCAAAAAATAATGGAACATTTCAAGTATTCGGACGAAGCTGAGGTCGCCTTGATTTTATCCAATAACCCAGATGCTTACGTTATTCAACGAGCTGACAATTTCGAAATACCTGCACATATTTTTGATCGTGAGGAATTTTACAACACCGACAATGTTGTCAATATTCTTAAAAACTTAAATATTGATCTGATCGTTTTGGCTGGTTTTTTATGGCTTGTACCCAATAATCTTCTGAAAGCTTTTCCGAATCAAATCATTAATATTCATCCTGCTCTGCTACCAAAATACGGTGGTAAAGGAATGTATGGCGACCATGTTCATCGGGCTGTTCTAGCAAATAAAGAAGAAGAGCACGGGATTACGATTCACTTCGCGAATGAGCATTTCGATGAAGGAGAAATCATCTATCAAGCACGGTTCAAAGTGGATCCAAATGATACCCTCGACACAATAAAATTCAAAGGGCAGCAACTGGAACATCAACACTTCCCCAAAGTCATTGAGAATCTGATCAAAAAAATGTAAAAACTACGCCATTGTTTAGAATTGTTTTAAACAAATCGTAACTTCGTGACATGAACGAAATTATTGAAACTGTGATAGAGATGGATGAGTCAGACAACAAAGGTGGTTTGTTCCAGTTTAGAAATACTGCAATGAACCCATTTTCTGATTTTTCCTGTGCTTGCTTTAAAAAGTGCTGCAAGAAATACAAAGAAGGTAAGCGCTGTAAGAAATGTCCCGGCCGGAAAAAATAGTGTATTGAGCCATTATTTCTCCTGATAATCTAAATCTTTATCAAAACTTTCTTCTAACTGGGTTAGCGAATAAATTGCTATTCCCGAAAGAAGTAAAACCATTGTAATTGCTGCTGGTGCAATTCCAAATGCGTTTACCAAATATCCATAGAGCATAGTGGAGGGAATGAGTGCACCTCGGACAAAATTTGGTGCCGTTGTTGCAACAGTAGCCCGGAGATTTGTGCCAAATTGTTCCGCTGAGATCGTTACAAACGTAGCCCAATACCCCACTCCTAATCCCATGATAAAGGCAAGAGTTAAGAACTTCGTAGCAGTGATACCATCACTCAGCAAATACACAAGTGAACTTCCGATGATAACTAACTGACAAATAAAGACCACTTTTTTACGGGATTTTAAAACTTGTGCAAATACTCCGGCCAATACGTCACCGATAGAAATACCAATATAGGTAAACATCACCCCCTGGCCGGCACTTAGTGTATCGATAGCCCCTAAAGCAGCCCCTATTTCAGGAGCTTGTGTAACCAAAACACCTACAACAAACCAAATAGGAAGACCGATGCATAGGCAATTGATATATCTTTTTAAACGGCTTCTGTCGGTAAAAAGCATCCGGATATCTCCTTTTGTGGTATCCGATTCATTTTGCTCTTTAAACAAGCCCGACTCAAAAGATCCAATACGCAACAGTAATAACAGCAGGCCCATTCCTCCACCGACAAAGTAGGCTGTCCGCCAATCGAACTCTTCCGAAACAAAATAGGCTAATACCGCTCCTATAACACCCACAGCAGCAACCAACATAGTGCCATAACCACGTTTTGATTTATGCATGCTTTCGGAAACCAGCGTAATTCCGGCACCTAATTCCCCAGCCAAACCAATACCCGCTATAAAACGAATAATACCATAGATCAGTACATCCTGTACGAAGCCATTTGCAATATTTGCTAAGGAATACAAAAGAATCGATCCGAATAGTACTTTTAAACGCCCAAATTTATCGCCGATAATCCCCCAGATAATTCCCCCCAATAACAACCCTCCCATTTGCATGTTTAATACAAATTCACCTTGAACACGCATATCCGCTGCTGGAACACCAATATCAGTAAAGGACTGAATACGGACGATGGAGAAAATTACTAAATCATAAATATCGACGAAGTAGCCCAATGAAGCGATCATAATGAGTGACCATACTTTTCTGTTGGCTTGTTTTCCTTTTATTTCGGACATTTTAGGTTTCTTTAAGTTGTAAAAATACCATAGTGGAGCTATAAAACCAAGATTTCGCACAATAATCCGACACATTGTTCTATTTTTGTATCATGAGATATAGTCCACTTGCCTTAACATGGCTATTACGCATTTACCCCCCTTTTCTATTTCAGGGAATCTGGGTTAAAAAAATTAGCCCTGGCTTTCAGGGTGCCAAAGTAAAAATATATAAGACACCTTTCAATATTAATACCAATAAAACATTATTTGGAGGGACGATATTTTCTGCAGCCGACCCGATCTTCCCTATCCTAATTGATCAATATCTTCAAAAAATCGGCTTTAAGAAAACTGTAGCTTGGTTAAAATCATCACAAATTGTTTTTAAAAAACCAGGTAAAACTAGTGTAGAGTATAGTGTGGAGCTTTCCGATGAAATTCTCGAAGAATGTGCACATATCATCCGAACAAAAGGGCGGGTAGTAAAAGACTTTTCATTAGAAATCAAAGACAAATCGGGCGACCTGTGCGCTACTGTACGTTGCGAAACCTATATTCGTGACTTGAATTTTACATTCCCGTCGAGAAATCGAAATGTTGAGCCGTAAGAAATTAATATATTTGTCAAATTACCAAAAGATAATAACATGAATAAAATCGCGTTTGTAGCTATCGCATCCTTAGCAATAGCAGCATGTGGAACTCAGGGGAATGGTGCAACGCCCGTAAAAGCCTTACAGGATTCAACAATTAAAATACATGATGAGATCATGCCTCAAATTGCTCATTTCGACCGCGATGCTGTCAAGATAGATTCCATTTTGGACAATTTAAAAAATATGAAAACAGCTAAGGCTGATTTAGATACTAGTTCAACGAGAAAAGAGCTCAGTATATTGAAAGCTAATTTAGAGAGTGCTACAGAACATATGATGGACTGGATGAAAGGATATAATCCTGATTCCACGGATGTTAAATATTTTGAAACTGAACTTCAAAAGGTAAGTGACATGAAAAAGATATTTGATAATGTTTCGAAGGAAAGCCACGAAAAATTAAAGAGTTTTTAAACGAATTCATTCAATTTGACTAAGCCCGACATTTTACAACGTTCACATTAACGTCTGAGCAAAAAAAGGATCAGGCTTAAAAAAATAGTAGACTCATGAGATCCATAACTAAATTTTACTCCGCAGCTTGCCTTTTACTCGGTTTATTTTCCTGCAAAAACAATAACCAGACCACCTTACCCATCTATGGCGAAAGGGAAGCTATAGAAAAAACAGTTGACGGAAAAAAAATTGTAGATACACTTTATCATACTATTCCGACATTTAATCTGCTTAATCAGGACAGTGTAATGATCTCGGATAAGGATTTTGAAGGAAAGATATATATTGCCAATTTTTTCTTTACCCATTGTCCAAGTATCTGTCCGACGATGAATCGCAACCTGTTAAAAATATATCAACAATATAAGGATAATGAGGAAGTTCGCTTTTTATCTCACAGTATTGACTTTAAATACGATCAACCTTATGTGTTGAAAGATTACGCAACGAAATTGGGCATAACCAATAATCACTGGCAATTTGTTTCAGGAACTAAAGCAGAGATATATGGTCTAGCCAATCAATACCTAGTCTATACAGCCGAAGATAAGAACGCACCTGGAGGTTATGATCATCAGGGATATCTGGTTTTAATAGATAAAGACAAAAGAATTCGAGGAGCCTATGACGGCACCAACGATGAACAAGTGAAAAAACTAATGAATGACTTACCGCTACTATTGAGCGAGGGTAAAAAGTGACATGCGTATCTTTTTAACAACCGTCGGAACAATTGGTGTTATCTTATCAATATTGATAGGCTGTCAGCATGAAGTTGATATCAAAACTGCACAATATGCGGTCAATGGTCAAAAAGTATATCGGACACATTGCCAAAATTGTCACGGGGATAAGGGTGAAGGATTGGGCAATCTCTATCCTCCATTAACTGACACTACATTTCTTCAAAAAAATAGCGATCAACTGGCCTGTATCATCAAGTACGGAATTTCAGGGGACCTCGAAGTTGCAGGTAAGAAGTTTAACAATTCGATGCCTGCCTCAAATCTTTCTTCAATAGATATTGCTTATGTGTTGACCTACATTAATACTAAAATCAACAAAGGGAAACAGATTTATTCTCTAGAAAAGGTCGAAAAGAACTTAAAAAAATGCAATTAGAAGAAGCGGCCGTTAGATGAAACACGCCGCTTCGTCTTTTTTCTACGCCATCCCCAATCCAGCTAGTGCCTATACACTAGGCTGATATTAACCATTAATTTGCTGTTGTTGGACACAGCCCATAAAGCTGCCCTAAAAAAATAAAAAACAATTTTATTTATTTTCTCTTATTGTATTATTGATCCAATATTTCAAGATTTTTGATTTATTGATTTATAACAATATTCTGACATTTTGGAATCAAATTAATCGCTAATTTTGCAACCGAATGAACGTTCGATTGATGAATTATAATGAAAAAATTGCGGCTGTACTTGCGAGCACGCTAAAGCTGATACAGACCAACGGCTTCCATGGAACGCCGATGAGCAAAATCGCACAAGACTCTGATGTAGCTATAGGAACTATCTACCATTATTTCCCTTCAAAAGATGATCTGATTTTTGCGCTGTTCAAACACTGTAGAACACTATTAAATGATTATATTTTTGATGGTATAAAAGATGATTTCGAGTATAAAGATTCATTTTTTCATATTTGGCGCAATTTTGTCAAGTTCTATCTTGAAAATGGACATATCTTCAGTTTTTTTGAGCAATTTTTCTCGTCCCCTTACTACGAAAAAAATAAAGCGGAGATACAAGAGCCTTTGGGCGGGCAAAATAAAGTTGTCGATTTTCTGCAAGAGGGTATCGATCGGAAAATTTTAAAGCAAGTAGATGTCCATCTGTTAGTGGCCAGCTATATCGGAGTGGCATTATCGACAGTTCATAGTATCAAATTTAAAGATGTCAGTTTTTCCGAACAAAATGTAGAGGTACTGGTTGGGATTATTTGGGACGGAGCTATTAATAAAGAAAATAATAATTAATTACATATATGAAGTTTAATAAAATCGTTTATTCTTTAGCGACCCTTTCGCTTCTGAGTAATACAGGATTTGCACAACAGCAATCTGAAAGCTTGCCGCCAAATGCGACACTTCAGCAGCTGATAGATTATGCTTTACGGAATAAAATTTCGATTAAGCAAGCCGAGCTTGATGAATCCATCGGGGAAAGAGATATTGATATTTCACTTTCTGGCTGGTATCCGCAGCTGGGTTTAACCGGGAATTTCAATCACAACGTCAAATTGCCAACGATGTTCTTCAATGGTGCTAATATCCCTATGGGAACTAAAAATAGTAGTGCATTAACGTTGCAGGCTGACCAACAAATTCTAAACCCGGCGTTAATGCAAGCCAAAAAAGGGGCTGACCTGCTTCGGTTAAGTAACAGACAAAATACCGAAAGTCAGAAAATCGACGCCGTTGTCGATGTCAGCAAAGCTTATTACGACATCTTGACTTCCGAGGAACAAATCAAAATTGTTCAGGAAAACATCGCCCGTCTTCAAAAGCAATACAATGATTCACATGTACGTTATGAAGTTGGTGTGGTGGATAAGACCGATTACAAGCGTGCACAGATCGCCTTGGCAAATGCCAGAGCTGACGAGAAGCGTACCGTAGAGATGCGAAAATATAAATATGACTATTTAAAACAGCTCTTGGCATTAGATAAAAGTCAAAACTTGACCTTATCTTTCAATAACGCTGATATGGAAAGTCAAATCTTATTGGATACAACCTCCGGATTGAATGTGACCAATCGCATTGAATTTCAACAATTACAGACTTCCAAAAAGATTCAAGAGTTAAACACGCAGTATTACAAGTGGACCTATCTGCCAAACATCAGTGCATTCTATAATTACGCATTTAACTACAGAAACAATAGTTTTGGAAAATTGTACAATGATAATATTCCAAGTTCAATCGCAGGTTTAAATCTATCCCTCCCTATTTTTCAAGGGTTTAAGCGTAAAAATCAAATCAATAAATCCAGACTTCAGGAAGAGCGCATCGATTGGGATATTAAGAACTTAGAAACTTCGGTCAATACGCAATATTCCATGGCACGTGCCACTTATAATGCCAATCTAAGCGACTGGAAAACGGCCCAGGAAAACGTTACACTCTCCAAAGAAGTTTATGAGACAATCAAACTACAATATGACGAGGGGATCAAAACATATCTGGATTTGATGACTGCTGAGACCGATTTAAAAACAACACAACTGAATTATTTGAATGCGCTCTATGCCTTGTTGGCGAGTAAGCTTGATGTACAAAAAGCTATCGGATCAATTCAAACAAATTAATCAATTAAAAAGGAAACTAATACAAATCATGAATAAAAGACAATTATTATTCGCTTTCTTTCTAGGGACAGCTTTAGTATGGACCTCTTGTGGAAATAAAGATGCTAAAAAGCAAGGACCGCCACAGGCGCAAGCCGAGAAAGTCGTTCCAGTTACTTTCGGTGTAGCATCGCATGAGATTGTAACAGGTACAATAAGCTATCCTGCGACAGTTAAACCGCTGAATGAAGCAGATCTATTTGCAGAAGTAAGCGGTTATATCACCAAAATATATGTTTCAGACGGCGCAGCAGTCACTAAAGGACAGGCCCTTTATGAAATTGATGGCACACGCTATAATGCTGCGGTTCAGCAGGCCAAAGCTAGCCTCCAAGTAGCACAGACAGAGTTGGACCGCCAAAAAAGAGATTTAGGGAGATATCAAACATTGGCAGATAAGGATGCGATAGCAAAACAGACTTTTGATAATGCTCAATCAAGCGTTGCTGCTGCTCAAGCACAGGTGGAGTCTGCTCGCGCAGCTCTAGTAACAGCAAATACCAATTTATCGCGATCGACTATTCGGGCTCCCTTTAGTGGAACTGTAGGAATATCACAGGTACGGTTGGGGGCGTTAGTGAGTCCTGGTACTACCCTATTGAACACCTTATCTTCTACCAGCCCAATTGCTGTAGAATTTCAGGTAAACGAAAAGGATATTAACAAATTTACCCAATTACAAAGTAGCCGTTCCTCTTCAGATCTTTCTCTTCTGCTACCAAATGGAAGCACTTATGAGGGCAAAGGAACGATCACAACAATTGACCGTGCAGTCGATCCTGCAACTGGAACAATCAAAGTACGTGCGACATTTCCGAACAATGCCAACGAACTGCGTGCAGGTATGAATATCACCATGAATGTATCAACAACCTCTTCCAAAGAAGAAATTGTTGTGCCCTACAAAGCTGTGTTTGAGCAGTTAGGTGTTTTCAATATATATACCGTCAACGACAGCAGTAAAGCGGAGATACATCAAGTAAAACTGGGTATCAAAGCTGGCGACAAAATCGTGATCAAAGAAGGTGTCAAAGACGGCGAGAAAATTATCGTCGATGGCACTATGAATGTCCAAAATGGAGTTAAAGTAGTGGATGCTGCCGTGGCAGCTCAACAGGCTGCGAAAGGAGCTCCTCAGGGAAAATAACACCACTAATTTTTAAAGAGAATCTAAAAAATATAGAATGATTTCAGAAGTATTTATTAAGAGGCCAGTTACCGCAATCGTTATTTCGATTTTGATTTCAATCATCGGGATTATTGCAGTATCTACGTTGCCAATTAGCCAGTATCCTTCTATTGCACCTCCAACTGTAACTGTTACAGCAAATTACACTGGAGCGGATGCACAGACGGTTGAACAAACCGTGACAACTCTTATTGAGAGTCAGATCAATGGTACACCTGGCATGATTTATATGTCGTCTAATAGCACATCCAATGGCCAAGCAACAATTACGGTGACATTTGAAGTAGGTACGGATATTGATATTGCTACCCTAGATGTACAAAACCGTGTGGGAATTGCTGAGCCAGCCCTTCCTGAAGCTGTTAGACGTCTCGGGATTACGACGCGTAAAGCCAATAACGATATCCTCATGTTGGTTGCGCTAACTTCTCCGAAAGGAACGAGAAGCGAAAATTTCTTAGCTAATTACAACAACTTATACGTAAAAGACGCACTCTTACGTGTAAAAGGTGTCGGTGACGTAACCGCCTTTGGCCAGCCATTCTCCATGCGGGTATGGCTCGATGCGAACAAATTAGCCAATTTGAGTATGACTCCTGCCGATATATCGACTGCAATTGCGGAACAAAATTCCCGTATACCTGGCGGTAGTGTTGGCGGACGTCCGCAAGAGTCCTCAACAGTATTTGAGTATCCGATTATTACCGATAGTGACCTTTCCAATCCAGAGGATTTTGAAAACATCATTGTGAAAACCAATAAGGATGGATCTATTGTACTTTTAAAAGATGTTGCACGTGTAGAATTGGGTCAGTTCAATTATGGTACGTCATCTACCGTAAACGGTATGACCTCCTCTGCCATGATGATCAACCAAACGCCTGGTGGTAATGCAGTAGAGTCGGCTGAGGGTATTGTTAATGCTTTGGAAAAATTGAAGAAATCTTTTCCAACCGATGTCGATTATACGATCAGCTATGAAACTGTATCTGTTGTAAATGCCTCAATTTCTTCAGTTATACACACGCTAGTTGAAGCGTTAATCCTAGTTACGGTTGTGGTGTTTTTCTTTCTTCAAAGTTGGAGGGCAACATTAATTCCCGTACTGGCGATTCCAGTGTCCATCATTGGTACCTTCATCTTCTTCCTCATGTTTGGTTTTTCAATCAACAACCTGACGATGCTTGCTTTTGTATTAGCCATCGGTATTGTGGTGGATGATGCCATTGTTGTTGTGGAAGCAGTACAGCATTACATCGACCACTATAAGCTGGATGCAAAGGAAGCGACACGGCGCGCTATGGGCGATATTACCGCTCCGGTTATTGCAATTGCATTAATTTTGGCAGCCGTATTTGTCCCAGTAGGTTTTATACCAGGCATGGTGGGTAAGTTGTACCAACAATTTGCCATCACGATTGCCGTATCCGTCATGTTATCTGCATTTATAGCGCTTTCTTTGACCCCAGCATTATGTTCAATTTTATTAAAGCCCACAGCAGTACATGAGGGCGCAAGAGGATTGAACAAGTTTTTCTACAAATTTAATGTATGGTTTGAAAAAGTAACCATTAAATACTCAAATGGTGTAAAACAGGCAATCAAAAAAGCACCCTTGGTGTTAATTATTCTCTTGTGTATTTTTATTGGGACAGGCTGGATGTTTACAACCAAACCCACTGGATTTATTCCTTCTGAGGATGGTGGTGCATTTTTTGCAGGTATTACGTTGCCAGAAGGTTCGTCCTCTGCGCGTACAAATGAAGTGCTAAAAGAAATTGAAGCTGATCTGCATAAGACTTTCCCCGAAATCAAATATGTTACTGCAATCTCCGGTATCAATATCTTGAACCGTGCGTTTAAATCCAATGGAGCGACAGTATTCGTTTCGCTTAAACCTTGGGAAACGCGTACACGTACTGCAAACGATATTGCAGGCATGATTATGGGCAAGTATGCAGGCTATACGAAGGCCAGAGTATTGGCGGTAACGCCACCGGCAATTCCAGGTTTAGGTACATCTGGAGGTTTCTCTATGCAGGTACAGGATTTACAAACTGTCAACATCAAAGACTTTGAAGCAACAGTCGGTAAATTCTTAATGGCCGCCAACCAACGCCCGGAAATTGGAATGGCTTACACATTGTTTAACACCAATTCGCCAAACTACAAATTGGAGGTAAACCGTGAACAGGCAAAACGTATGGGTGTGCCGATCTCAAGTATCTATTCAACAATATCATCCTATTTAGGTAGTAGCTATGTCAATGACTTCACAAAGTATGGCCGTAGTTATCGCGTTGTTACCCAAGCCGATATACCATACCGCATGAATATTGAAGATATCAACAAGTTGTATGTCAACAATATCTCTGGAAACCCTGTACCTATGGGTACCCTGGTTACCTATGAATTGACGACAATGCCTTCAATCATCAATCACTACAATATCTTTAGAAGTATTGAGGTCAACGGTAGTTCCGCCCCGGGTTATTCGTCAGGGGATGCGCTGAAAGCTTTACAGGAAGTAGCTGCACAAACTTTGCCAGAAGGTTTTGACTATCAGTTCTCCGGTCTATCGCTACAAGAAATGCAATCGGGATCCAAGACCATTCAAATTTTTGCACTGTGTATTCTATTTGTGTTCCTACTTTTAGCGGCATTGTACGAAAGCTGGTCTGTACCATTCTCTATTTTATTATCTGTGCCTTTGGGAGTATTTGGAGCAATCCTAACATTGACGCTGATTCCAACCTTGGATAATAACATCTATGCACAAATCGGTTTGGTAACAATTATTGGTCTAGCAGCCAAAAATGCGATCCTGATTGTAGAGTTTGCGAAGGAAAGGGTGGATATTGGAATGAACCTATATGAGGCAACATTAGATGCAGTAAAATTGCGTTTGCGTCCAATTATCATGACATCTTTTGCATTTATTTTGGGGATTATACCATTGATGCTATCGCATGGTGCTGGTGCTATATCTCGCCAAACAATTGGTTGGACCGTATTTGGCGGTATGACTGCCGCTACGCTCCTTGCGATATTTATCGTTCCGGTCCTGTTCGTTGTGATTACACGTATGGCCTATGGTAAGAAAAAACTAGCGGAATTGGAGGCTAATTTCGATGCGGAAAAAGCTAAAAATTTAAGTGCGCACTAGTTATATGTTGCCCCCGGCGTTAAAATCAATGCCGAGCTAAACGCAAAGAAGCCTTTCCTAAAATTCAGGAAAGGCTTCTTTTTTGCTTGTCCAATTATATTTCTTTATTTTTATCATTCACTATTAAAAATATATGTCACCTGAATCACAACGTAAATTTGAATTACTAAACCTTCTCGCCGAGTCCTACGATGCGCTATTGTTTGATGTCGATGGTACTTTGGCAGATAATATGCACGCGCATAAACAAGCATACAAAGCTGCGGCAGAACACTATGGAATTGAATTAGATGTTAATTTGATCGACGAAACTGCTGGATGGCCAACTGTTGCTGTTGCAGAAGAAATCAGCAAACGCTATGAAGTGGATTTCGATTATCAAGAATTTTCCAAGCTTAAATCTACTATATTTCGCGATGAGTATGTATTTAAAACCCAACCAGTAGATTATGTTGTTGAACATCTAAAATATCAAAAAGGCAAAAAACATATTGCAGCTGTATCTGGAGGAACGAGATCGACTTTATCGATGACATTGAATACCATTGGTGTATGGGATGATTTGGAAACATTAGTGTGTGCAGGCGATACTCCCGAAGGGAAACCCTCTCCGCAGCCTTTTCTTTTGGCAGCCTCACAATTAAATATTGATCCCAAAAGATGCTTGGTGTACGAAGATGGTATTCCGGGTGTTGAGGGTGCTAAAGCCGCAGGAATGGGTTGGGTTCGCGTAGATGAAATTTAATACTATTGAATGCGATAAAAAAAGCCGCAATAAATTAAACACTTATTGCGGCTTTTGATTACCAGGTTGGGTTAAAAACTCGTAATTATTTTCACTCCCCCATTACTGTAGTTTAAATCGGAGGATTTTAGTCCTCCAATCGGGGCTTTATAATAAGGCTCTACAGAAATCGATAGTTTACCAATTTTCTGTTTCCTGCCAACTGAAAAATTAACAAAGCCATTTACACCTTTATCATCCACATTTTTATCTGTAGATTTTTGTTTATATTCCGTATTATTAGTCTCATAAATCATTGCGCGTTCCTGATCCAATACACCTACATAAGACACGCCCACAGACGTGTAAAAGTTCTTCGTAATTGCATACCTCACATCCACAGGAATGTCCACTGTTAAGATTTTACCAGAAACTCGCTCATTGCTCTTCGCATCTTTTGCATCCGCGGTCCGCGTAATAAATGAATTACTGATAGTTGATTGTGAAATATAATTTGGAGCATCTAAACTAAATGAGTTTGAAGCCATAGCTGGAGTAATAGGGGTATTCCCAGAAACAGAACCATAATGTTGAATAGAGGCTCCGGATCGGAGACTTATTTTGCTAGAAATATTGTAAGCCAGTGCAACGCCACCGCCAAGTGTTATACTCTCCGAAGTTGAAGCTGGAGAAACAAAAGCCCCCATCTCCCACTTTTTCTCCCGACTGGTTTCATTCTGCATAATGCTGGTTCTCGTATTCCCTTGTTGCATAGCGTAGAGCTGTGAAAGCTTTGCCGCATCACGCTGTGTCAAATTACCAGAAGAAACTGCAACTGAATTAGATTGAGCTGCAGCACCTTCCACTTCATCTTCGCCCCAATGAATATTCGCTGAGAACTTATTATTCTTCAATGGGATCGATTGTAGGCTGGCAATCTCCTTCGAAAAAGTTAAATCAGTCGCTCGCATTACCCGTCCAGCATTTAATACCACACGGTTATTGTCGCTATGTTGAACTGAATGGTTTGTCACTCCTGCGTAGGTAAACGGTCTCGTTTGGAATGATTTCTCGCTAACTAAATCTTCATCATGAATAATATCCGATAGCGAGCGTTTAATGGACTCTTTCAAATCCTTATTATTTCCGATCACATCATCACTTGTCTGCTTCTTGATTGTGACCATAGACGGTGCATCCTTAGGCGTATCGTTATTTAAGCCCCAGTAGCCAACACCAGCAAACACGAGTAAGGCAGCTGCTGCGCTCCAATACCTCCAATTCGAGGGACTACGTGGTACTGCGTCATACGTTGAGGCAAATTTTTCCCAGGAACCTTCTTTATAAGGAAGCTCATGGTCTTTTAATTGTCCAATGATCTCTTCTATCAATTCCGTTTTCTTATTGTCTTTCATCGTAACAACAATATTTATCTTATTTCTTGAACTACGCCTGTATAATCCAAGTATAATTTCCTAAGTTTTTGCTTCGCTCGCGTCAAATAAGTACGTGACGTACTGTCAGGTATATTGAGCATTTGGGCAATTTCATCGTGCGAATAACCCTCAATTTCATAGAGATTAAAAATTGTTTTTTGGATTTCAGGAAGCTGATCCAAAAGCCGCATAATCTCATTGACCTCCAAACGACTGTCCAGCTGAACCGATGGTGTGTGCATATCACCTTCTCCGAGATCTTCAACCGAATAAAGTTGCTTCTTACTCCGTAAAAAATCAATGGAAATATTCGCCGCTATTCGACCTATCCAAGCTCGAAAAGATTTTTCCAGATTCTCATCGTCAATATTCCGATTAAAAGACGCTAATTTTCGAAACACCCTAACAAAACTTTCATTCACAAGTTCTTCAGCATCCACATCCTGTTTTACATAACGGATAATAATTGCCATGAGATATCCATAATATTTCTTATAAACGAAGGCCTTTCCGTCCTCACGATCTAGCAAGCAACGTGCTAAGGCATCATCTAAAGACGATAACTTCTTGTTATAAAAATATGATCGAATTATACCCACTTAAACTATTTAATTATCAAGTTTCAAACTTAGACAAATTGCCTTTGATATGCAATGAATTACATTATCTATGCAACAATTCATCAAATTTCCTCCGGTAACCAAAATCTTTTTTTGACGAAATAACCGAATTAAAATCATAAAACTTAAAAATAAATAGCCAATTGTCCCCTTGTAATATCACTATTTAACTATTTTTTACTCTTTAACGATACGCTAAGCATTTTCGCTACAGCGATTTCATGAAAAAATCAATAAAAAGAATTGAAAAAAATGGCTATTTTTGCTTGATTTTCACATTTTAAATATTATTCATACCGAATGAGTACTGTATTATCCGAACAGGAACAACTTAGAAGACAAGCGATGCAATCATTGTTGGATATGGGAATTGACCCATTTCCAGCGAATGAATTTGTCGTTAATGCACATGCTGCTGATATTTTAGAAAATTACGATAGAGATAAATTGAATTATAAGAACATTACCCTAGCTGGCCGGATTATGAGCCGTCGTGTCATGGGAAGTGCTTCATTTTTTGAAATTCAAGATTCTACTGGCCGTATTCAAGCTTATATTAAGCGGGATGACATTTGCCCGGACGAGAATAAGGATTTATACAACGTAGTCTTTAAAAAACTGTTGGATATTGGTGATATCGTCGGAATCAAAGGCTATGTCTTCACAACGCAAACTGAAGCGATTGCAGTGCACGTAGAACAACTTACTGTTTTATCTAAATCGCTACGTCCGCTACCTGTTGTCAAATCTGCTGAAGGAAAGACTTTCGATGCCTTTACAGATCCTGAACAACGCTATAGAATGCGCTATGTTGATTTGATTGTCAATCCAGGTAATAAAGATATATTTATCAAACGTACCAAACTTTTCAATGCAATGCGTCAGTTCTTTAACGATGCAGGTTACATGGAAGTAGAGACACCAGTTTTACAGTCTATTCCCGGTGGAGCAGCAGCACGTCCATTTATTACCCATCACAATGCGTTGGACATTCCATTATATCTTCGCATTGCTAACGAGTTGTATCTAAAAAGATTGATCGTAGGAGGATTTGACGGCGTGTATGAATTTTCTAAAAACTTCCGCAACGAAGGAATGGACCGTACACATAATCCCGAATTCACAGCGATGGAGATTTATGTAGCGTATAAAGACTACAATTGGATGATGGATTTTACCGAACGTCTTTTGGAACACTGTGCGTCAGCGGTAAATGGAACAACTGAGGTTACGTTCGGCTCACATAAAATTGACTTTAAAGCCCCATATAAACGTATCTCGATGACAGATTCTATCAAAGAATTTACTGGATTCGATATCACTGGAAAATCTGAAGATGAAATTCGTATCGCTGCCAAAGGAATGGGTATTGATGTGAATGAAACAATGGGAAAAGGTAAATTAATAGACGAAATTTTTGGTGCGAAGTGTGAAGGCAACTACATTCAACCTACTTTCATCACGGATTATCCTAAAGAAATGTCTCCTTTAACCAAAAAACATCGAGATAATCCCGATTTAACAGAGCGTTTTGAACTTATGGTCTGCGGAAAAGAGATTGCCAATGCTTATTCGGAGTTAAATGATCCGATTGATCAACGTGAACGTTTTGAAGATCAATTGCGGCTTTCCGAAAAGGGGGATGACGAGGCCATGTTTATTGACCAAGACTTCTTACGTTCACTCGAATATGGTATGCCGCCTACTTCTGGACTTGGTATTGGAATGGATCGTTTGATTATGTTCCTGACAGACAATGCCTCCATTCAAGAAGTTCTTTTCTTTCCGCAAATGCGGCCAGAAAAAGTTGCTCGAGTAGCAGAAACACAAGATTATGAGCAGCAAGGAATTCCTGCGGTATGGGTACCAGCACTGCAAAAAATGGGTTTTACTACGATTGAAGCTTTAAAAGAGGCAAATCCAAATAAGGTCTTTAATGACCTTGGCGGTATGCGTAAAAAGCTTAAACTAGATATCAATATGCCGACAAAAGACGAGGTATTTGCTTGGTTCAATTGAATCGATCCAATCTAAACAAAAAAGCTGTCTCAATAAATTTTGAGACAGCTTTTTTTATTTTGTAAAAACTGATAAAGAATTACCCCCTGTGATCGTGAACCGCAAAATCTTTAATTGATATAGCCCCCGTTTTTATTAATGACACAATGCTACCAACACGCAACCACCTCTGCCAATAACAGGGGAATTACAGGGGGTTAACAGGGGTATAGCAGGGGTAAATCCCTGTTATACCCCTGCTATACCCCTTTAAAAATAGTGTCGACTCCCTCTTAAACTAAAAGTTGGTATTGAGTAATCAATAAGATGAATTGAGCGGATATGACCAAAAACACAGATAAAGCTTTTGAAAACAGTGGCTATGACCTGATTACCGCCAAGAAAATAGCTCGGCCAATTGTATACATTTATTATATTTACATAGCATAAACTAAATCAGCTTTTAGTATGAAGAATATTCTCGCGCTTGACGCTGGTGGTATACGAGGCATCATTCCCGCAATGGTACTTGTAGCTCTAGAAGAAAAACTACAAAAGCAGACGATGGATACAAATGCACGTATCGCCTCATATTTTGACTTCATAGCAGGCACAAGTAGCGGTGGAATTCTGACCAGTATTCTTCTCTATCCGGAAGAAGGAAATCCGGCCCAACCAAAATTCTCTGCGCGAGACGCGTTAAATTTATTTGTCAATCATGGTACTGAAATTTTCAATGCTTCCAAATGGCGGCATTTTTTTAGGTGGTTTTGGATTGGTCAGTGAACTATATTCCCCCATTCCTTTATCAAACGTACTGGAAAAATATTTTCAAAATGCGAGATTGAGCCATTTAATCAAGCCTTGTATTATCACAGCATATAATATCGAATTACGAAAAAATCATTTTTTCAGACAACAGAAAGCAATTACACATGGTGAAGCGAGAGATTTCTACCTCAAGGATGTCTGTAGAGCGACTTCTGCCGCGCCCACATTTTTCCCTGTCGCTGAGATCTACTCCCTTTCAAAAACCAGATACCCCTTGATTGACGGTGGCGTCTTTGCCCAAAATCCTTCCATATGCGCTTTACTCGAAGTCCTAAAGGCATTTAATAGCACGCAGATAAATGATATGTTTATGCTATCTCTGGGAACAGGTGTCTCAAAAACCGCCTATAACTACGAGCATTTTAAGAAAAATCTTGCCATTCAAATCGGTCCAGCATTATTGGATATTATGACAAGTGCGTCATCTGAAAGCACTGAATTTTTTATAAGGCAATTATTTAGAAGTAACGGCAAGCAGCAAAATTATCTTCGCATAGAACCTGCTAATCTTTCTAGCATCAATGCAGCACTGGACGCGGCCTCGACTAATAATATACAGAAATTGATCTCCTTATCGGATAAAATGATTAGAAAATGAAGATACGCTAGATTATATTGTTGCTCATTTAATTAAAGAAAAGAATCAAAATGAGAAGAAAAATCCATGGAGCAGGTTGATGAATAAATTCTAAAAGATTACTTTTACGCATATTTTAAATCGATATGGCATTAAACTACGTTTGGGTTGCATTTTTTTTAATCACATTTGCCGTAGCCCTTGTAAAACTCATTTTTTTTGGGGATACTGAAATTTTCCAGCAAATTGTAAACTCAATCTTTGATAGTGCGAAAACAGGTGCCGAAATTTCCTTGGGACTGATCGGCATGATGAGTTTTGCCCTTGGCATCATGAAAATTGGTGAAAAAGGTGGAATGATTAATATTTTCGCGAAAATCGTAGGCCCTTTTTTTCATAAATTATTTCCTGAAATACCAAAAAATCACCCTGCGCTTGGTTCTATTCTTATGAATTTCTCGGCCAATGCGCTTGGTTTAGATAATGCTGCAACGCCTTTGGGACTTAAAGCGATGAAAGAGCTACAGGAATTAAATCCAAACAAAGAAACTGCATCCAATGCCCAAATCATGTTTATTGTGCTCAATGCATCAAGTTTGACACTCTTGCCGATTTCTATCATGGCCTATCGAAAAGAAGCGGGAGCACCAGATCCTTCAGATGTATTCTTACCGATTTTAATAGCGACATTCTTCTCCACTCTGGTTGCGTTGATACTTGTAGCTATTTATCAAAAAATCAATCTGTTGAATCGTGTAGTTTTGGGCTATTTGGGTGCGATGTGCCTGTTTATCGGAGGCCTGCTTTATTACTTTTCTGGACTACAACAATCGGAGATCGAAATATTCAGCAAAGTATTTGGAAATGTTATCTTATTTAGCTTATTTACTTCTTTTATAGGGTTGGCTCTTTTCCGTAAGGTAAATGTCTATGACTCTTTTATTGAAGGAGCCAAAGAAGGCTTTGAGGTTTCCGTTAAAATAATACCTTATCTGGTTGCCATGCTTGTTGGAATTGCCGTCTTTAGAGCGTCTGGGACAATGGATTATATGGTAGCGGGAATTGCTAAAGGCATTGCCTTATGCGGTTTGGATACGTCCTTTGTGGACGCCTTACCTGTTGCTTTTATGAAACCTTTGAGTGGCTCTGGCGCACGTGGACTGATGGTTGATTTGATGAATGCAAAAGGTCCAATGGATTTCGCGGCTCGGGTTGCGTGTGTTATTCAAGGATCTACGGAGACCACTTTTTATGTACTTGCAGTATATTTTGGAGCGGTAGGAATTAAACGCACTAGACATGCACTTCCATGCGCTCTACTAGCTGAATTGGCCGGAGTGATCGCTGCAATAATTATATCCTATATATTTTTTAAATAGCTTGCAAAATAGGATCAGAACGGTTCTTTTCCATATATAAGCCAATCGCTCAACACATAATTACATACTGATGAAGAAAACAATTGCATTGATAGCCCATGACGGCAAGAAACCAGAAATGGTTGCATTTGTCAAAGATCACCAAGATTTATTAGAACGCGCCGATATCATCGCCACAGGAACTACGGGTTCATATGTTAGACAAACTGGCCTCCCTGTAGAATTGAAACTAAGTGGCCCAATGGGTGGCGATGCACAGATTGCGGCATTAGCGGCTGAAGGAAAAGTTGATGGAATCATTTTCTTTCGCGATCCACTAGGAAAACACGCACATGAACCGGATATTCAGATGCTTATGCGTGTATGTGATCTTTATAATGTGCCATTGGCAACAAATCCGGCAACAGGAAGCCTGATTATTGAAGGCTTATTGGAAGATGTTGAAGCTTAATTTCAAATTGTATGGATAATGAAGTAATCGTTTCAATAGGGAAAATTCCTTATACAACTACAGTACACTATGGAAAGCATCAGCTAACAGTGGATGAACCAATAGATTTAGGTGGTGAAGATGAGGGCATCAATCCCATTCCCTTACTACTATCCTCCTTAGGGAGCTGCAAGGCTATTACCGTAAAAATGTATGCTGACAGAAAGGACTGGCCGCTAGAAGAAGTATTGGTTCGTCTAACTCATGAAGTACAAACGAGTGAGCAACAACAAACGACCTATATACAATGCTATATTAGTTTTAAAGGAGATTTAGACGAAGTCCAAAAGCAGCGGCTATTTAAAATTGCTGAGAAGTGCCCCGTCCATAAAATATTATCAAATCCTATTATAATAACGTCAAATCATTTATAGCGTTTCTTGGGATAACGAATAACAGTATTTATATTTGCCCGCGCAAAAACGGCCTTTAAAATCGTTAAAATCGAATAGGAAAGGTTACTTATGCTGAAATAAAGATATTTGTATTAAAAATAAAGCAAACGATGCAATTGGATCCACAAATAGCAATAGACTCGCCTTTTCGATCGATCAAACGTGAAGACTGGAAAAATTTAAACGGGAAAGTCTTGCACAACTTCAGTGTCGAAGACTTGGAAACCCTCCATGCACTGAATGAACCCCTCACAAATCAGGAGATAGAAGAAGTCTATGTCCCTTTGAGTCATTTCCTTGAAATTCATATTGATCGTTTCCAAAGTCTCCATCAGCGAACAAATCGTTTCTTCGGCAAGGAAGAAAGCAAACTTCCGTACATCATTGGTATTGCCGGATCTGTTGCCGTGGGGAAAAGTACTACAGCAAGGGTTTTGCAGCGCGTACTCAGTCTGCTTCCTTCAAAGCCAAAGGTAGACCTGGTGACCACAGACGGCTTTCTTTATCCAAATAAGCAACTCATTGAACTCGGGATTCTAAACCGGAAAGGTTTTCCGGAAAGTTATGATGCCAAAAGATTGATCCATTTCCTTTCTGCCGTGAAGTCCGGTTCTCCAAGGATAGCAGTCCCTGTCTACAGCCACCTGATCTATGATGTGTTGCCAGACGAAGAGCAACAAATCATCGAACAGCCCGATATCCTAATTGTAGAAGGAATTAATGTGTTACAAGTCAATTCGCAGCGGCCGAGAAAAGGCCATAGCGTCTTCGTTTCCGATTTCTTTGATTACTCGATTTATGTGCACGCCAGTGAAAAAAACTTGATAGAATGGTACACGAACCGATTTGAGTCCCTTCGTGAAACTGCGTTCCAAAATCCAGCGTCATTTTTCCACAAGTATGCAAATATGACCACTGAAGAAAGCCAGTCTATGGCCGTAAGTATCTGGAATGAAATCAATAAGCCTAACTTAATTAAGAATATTCTGCCAACAAGATATCGCGCAGATCTGATTCTGGAAAAAGGGGGCCATCACTTCGTTAAAAATATCAAAGTCAGAAAAATTTAACCTTTGCCGCGCTGAAATTGCAAAATTTCATTCAAAATTCTGCTCTGCACCTGCTGATGTATTTTGTTGCTGGAAGAAATTGCACTAACTTCAACTTTGTACTTGATGTAATCTTTAGCGAGATCGGCAACCTTAATAATAAAACCTTGGGAGTGGTCCAAATTCGGATTTTGCTGAAATAATGGCGTTAAATAGCGTTCCAATTCTTCTACAGCAACAGCAATATCGATCGGTAATTCAAACTTAACAACAATTTTATTTGATTTTTGAGACGTTTTATTGACCAGCGTTGCAGTAAAAACTAAATTATTTGGAATCATTACTGCGTCGTCATCTTCATCTCGCACAACCAGATTGGCCAATGTAATATCGACAATCTTTCCTTGGTACTCACCTATTTTTATCCGGTCTCCCACCGAAAATTGATCGGAAAACATGATGATCAAACCAGAAATCATATTGGTGATATACTCTCTAAATATAACAGCGATCGCCATAGCAACGATTGTCATGCTGGTAATAAAATCTTTGGGATTAATACCAACGGCAATCATTAGGCTGACGATAATGAAAAACACATTACCGACAGTAGCGACGCGTGTAATTCCAAGTACAAAATTACCACGGACAATCTGTTGTTCATTTCTACTGTTGTATAATTTTACAAGTATAAAATGCCCAATTGAGATCAAAACACTTGCGGTTAAAAATGTGTTTAATCCGTATGCGATATTTCGAATAATCTCCCGTTGCTTATAGAAGCTTTCAAATTGAACGAATGATGCCGTCAATGCAACTAGCAGTATCGTCCGTATAAAAAAAGAAATTGAAATTGACTTGCTCATTTTTACCCTAAATTTAAAACGGTTTTAATCCTTCAAAATTTGACGTTTGAACACCTTCCACACAAGATTATCTTTGTAAAAAGGAAATAAAACCGGCCTGCTAAGCTAAACAATTTTACTTTACGCAAAAAGCATTATCAGGAAATACCTATCTTTGCGTAAAGACATTACTTACGATTAAATGAAGGAATCCAACGTGCATACTGAACTACATGTAACCGGAATGCACTGCGCAAATTGTGCTATTTCAATCCACAAATACCTGGAAAAAAACGGAGCTAAAGACATCTATGTTGATTTTGCCGCTGATGAAGTCAAATTTTCCGATATCCCCCAGGAACAAATACCAATGCTCGTCGAAGGGATTGAGTCTTTAGGATACAAAGTAATCGATGATCAGGATGATAAGCCTAGCTTTTGGCACTCAATTGAATTTAAGTTCTTCTGCTGTTTGATCTTTACTGTACCGCTATGGGGCCATATGTTTACGGTGTATCCTTTACTCCATGATCCATATATCCAGCTCTGCTTGTGTATACCTGTATATTTTATTGGCTTTTCCCATTTCGGGATCAGTGCGTTACGATCCATTTGGAATAAAATGCCGAATATGGATGTGCTCATATTAGTCGGATCTACCGCGGCATTTATCTATAGTCTGATTGGCACATGCTACAAGCTTGGGCACGATTATCAATTTTACGAAACCTGCGCGACGATCATTACTTTGGTTTTTTTAGGAAACGTATTGGAAAAACGGGCTATAACGAAAACCACGTCCGCAATCAAAGATCTGATTAAATATCAGAACGTGGATGCAATTAAGATCGATGGGGATCAGGAAATAACCATATTGGCCAAAGAAATTAAATCTGGTGATATTCTAAAAGTGAACACAGGAAATCAGATCCCGGTCGACGGCGATATTTTGGAAGGGCAAGGCTGGGTAGACGAGTCGATGTTAACGGGAGAAAGTATGCCCGTTGAAAAACTGAAGCATGATGCTGTGATTGGCGGTACATTGCTGACCGAGGGTAATATCAGAATTGTCGCAACCAAAGTGGGATCTAAAAGTGTGCTCTATCAAATCATCCAGTTGATCAAAGATGCTCAAAGTAAAAAACCTCCTATTCAAAAATTCGGCGATAAGGTAGCCGCATATTTTGTACCGATCGTTGTCAGTATCTCATTCTTCACTTTTTTTATCACATATTTTATCGCACAGTTACCACTGCAACAATCTTTGATGAATGCAATATCCACCCTGGTGGTATCGTGCCCCTGTGCAATGGGACTAGCAACTCCTACAGCTGTTATGGTCGGCTTGGGTAGAGCTGCAAAAAAAGGTATACTAATCAGAGGTGGAAGCACTATTGAGGAAATGTCCGAACTCAAACAAATGGTATTTGACAAAACTGGCACCCTAACAACTGGCGATTTTAATATCAAAGCAATTCAAACATTCGGTATTGAACAATCTCAGGTCGAATCGATCATAGCACAGTTGGAAAGTTATTCTAGCCATCCTATAGCGAAGTCGATCCGAAAACAGCTGAAGGAAATTAAATCCTTCCGTATTATCTTTAAGGAAGTCAATGAGATACGAGGAAAGGGAATATTTGCTACAGATACTAATGGGAATAGTTATTCCATTTGCAATGCCAAACTTGGATCAAAGGATTATTCGAACCGTTATGACCTTACATTAACAATTAACGAAGTGGTTATAGCGGGTATTGTACTTGAAGATCAACTAAAACCTTACGCAAAAGAACTGATCCAATATCTTAAAGATAAGGGTATACGCCCTATTCTGTTGAGCGGCGATCGTCAAAGTAAATGTGAGCGCACAGCGCAGAAGCTTGGTATTGCCGACGTATATTGGGATAAATCACCGGAGGAAAAATTAGAAATCTTGTATAAGCTTAAAAAGAAAGGCCCAACGGCAATGGTTGGTGACGGTATCAATGATGCGCCCGCACTTACTGCAGCGGATGCGGGCATTTCGCTTGGGGATTCAACTCATGTTGCGATTCAGTCTGCCAAAGTTATCCTACTGAATAGTGATCTCCGGTCCATTGAAAAGCTGCTCAAGATCGGTCATCACACCTTACTGGCAATAAAACAAAATCTTTTTTGGGCTTTTGCTTACAATATTGTCGCCATTCCCCTCGCTGCCCTTGGTTTTCTTGGCCCTATGGTGGCGGCCTTAAGCATGGCCTTTTCAAACTTAATTGTGATCGGTAATTCAATCCGTCTCCGGTTTAAAAAATTGAAATTAAATTGATAGCTCATCAGTACCATGACAATCCATAGTTGATTGTCTTTTTTATATATATTAGCGCTTCAATCTTTCGCTTTTGAGGTTAAATTTTTGTAACTTCGCATGCGTAGCAAGCCAGTTTATTGGGCTTGCTTACTAGTTTTATTGAAACCAAATTCATATGGCTGAAGAAACAGAAAACGACAACAATCTTGTTCCGGCAAACGACCGGATTATCCCAATTAACATCGAGGATCAGATGAAGTCTGCTTACATTGACTATTCCATGTCTGTCATTGTATCAAGAGCGCTTCCTGATGCACGTGATGGCATGAAACCAGTACACAGACGTGTTCTTTATGGAATGCTGGACTTAGGGGTTACCAGTGGCAAGCCTTACAAAAAGTCTGCCCGTATCGTTGGTGACGTATTAGGTAAGTATCACCCGCATGGTGATTCATCCGTTTATGACACCATGGTTCGTATGGCTCAAGATTGGAGTTTACGCTATCCGTTGGTAGACGGCCAAGGTAACTACGGTTCTATTGACGGTGATCCTCCTGCGGCCATGCGTTATACCGAAGCAAGATTAAAGAAAATTGCTGAAGAAATGCTATCCGATATCAACAAAGATACTGTTGATTTTCAAAATAACTTTGATGACTCTTTACAAGAGCCGACCGTGCTCCCTACTCGTATTCCCAATCTTCTTGTCAATGGGGCATCTGGTATTGCAGTCGGTATGGCTACGAATATGGCGCCGCATAACCTTACCGAGGTTATCGATGGTACGGTAGCGTTCATTGAGAACCGCGATATCGAGATAGCCGAACTGATGCAACATATCAAAGGCCCTGACTTCCCTACGGGTGCACTTATCTATGGTTATGCGGGTGTTCAAGATGCCTGTAATACAGGACGCGGCCGGATTGTCATGCGGGCGAAAGCAGAGATAGAAGCAACTAAATCTGGGCGGGAACAGATTATCGTAACCGAAATTCCCTATCAAGTGAACAAGGCCAACATGATCGAGCGTACGGCCGAATTAGTGAACGAAAAGAAATTAGAAGGTATATCAGCCATCCGTGATGAATCTGATCGGACAGGTATGCGCATTGTATACGATATCAAACGTGATGCAAACGCAAACGTTGTTTTAAACAACCTGTTTAAATACACTGCACTACAGACCTCTTTTTCAGTTAATAACATCGCTTTAGTTAAAGGAAGACCTGTCCTCATGAATCTGAAAGATATGATTCATGAATTTGTGGAACATAGGCATGATGTCATCGTCAGACGTACACGCTATGAATTGGCTGAAGCGGAAAAACGCGCGCATATCTTAGAGGGATATTTGATTGCGTTGGATCATTTAGACGAGGTAATCAAATTAATCCGTAACTCCGAAACACCTGAAGATGCTCGTGTTGGATTAATGGAGAAATTTGGTCTTTCTGATCTTCAGGCCCGTGCAATTCTTGATATGACTTTACGTCGTCTTACTGGTCTGGAACGGGATAAGATCAAAGAAGAATATGCTGAATTGATGAAAACAATCGACTATTTAAAATCAATTTTAGAAGACGAAGATCTTCGGATGAAGATTATCAAAGATGAGTTGATTGAGATCAAAGAAAAATATGGGGACGAACGTAGATCACAGATTGTACACTCTGCTGAAGATATGCGTATGGAAGATTTTATCGATGATGAAGAAATCGTGATTACAATCTCCCACAATAGTTACGTCAAACGTACTCCACTATCCGAATACAAGCGTCAGGGCCGCGGCGGTCGTGGATCTATCGGTACGAATACACGTGAGGAAGATTTTACGGAGCACATCATTACAGCATCTGCACATAATTATATGCTCCTATTCACCGAAGCTGGGCGTTGTTTCTGGTTGAGAGCTTTTGAAATTCCGGAAGGAAGCCGCACCTCGAGAGGTCGTGCACTGCAAAATATTATCAACGTTCCAAAAGAGGAGAAAATAAAGGCGTTCATTTTAGTGAAGAATTTGAAAGACCAAGATTATCTGGAAAACAACTTCATCATTATGTGTACTAAGAAAGGTACCATCAAAAAGACGTCGTTAGAAGCTTATTCCCGTCCAAGAGCGAATGGTATAAACGCAATTAACATCAATGAAGGAGACCAGTTGATTGAAGCTTGTTTAACTACTGGAAGTAGCGAAATCGTTATGGCGCTTCGTTCTGGTAGAGCCATTCGTTTTAACGAGTCTACCGTCCGACCAATGGGAAGAACTGCGACTGGGGTACGTGGTATCACATTATCAACTGAAAGTGATGAAGTGATTGGCATGATTAGTGTGAATGATTCTGAAACAACTGTATTGGTCGTTTCAGAAAAAGGATATGGAAAACGTACAGACATCGAAGATTATCGGGTTACCAATCGTGGTGGTAAAGGTGTAAAAACCATCAATGTCACTGATAAAACAGGCGAGCTCGTTGCCATAAAAGGCGTAACAGACGCTGAAGATTTGATGATTATCAATAAATCTGGCATCGTTATCCGTATCGCAGTTGAAGGATTAAGGGTGATGGGTCGAGCCACGCAGGGTGTAAGGCTCATTAATTTAAAAGATAACGATGAGATCGCCTCTATTACTAAAGTCGATCGTGAAGAAGAACTAGAAGAGTCTGGCTTGACTGAAGAGTTAACCGATAACGACGATTCTACTTCGGAAGAGAACAAGGAATCAAACTCCGAAGAAAGCACGGAATCAAACGAAGAATAATTGACTAATGAAAAACTTACTGATATCATTTTTAATATCTGCAAGTAGTTTAACTGTTGTTGCCCAATCCAATTTGAAAGAGGGCAGCAACAGTTTTGCTTTATATACCAAAACCGGCGAGTTCAAAAATCTTGAAAACGCACGGAAATTTGCAGACGCGGCTTTTCAGTCAAGGAAGGATTCTGCTTCTGTTAACAATAATCTCTTAAGAGCACTGGTGTATAGTTCCTTGGCGGTTGCAGACTCAACAAGGAAGCAGCAATATAAGATGGATCCTATTGATATATCCATCAAATCACTTAAGCTTCTGGATCAAAAAAAAGCACGCCGAAATTTTCCTGCTGAAATGGACTATATTCGTCAAAATCTCGCTGGGGCCATCTCCTATCAAGCGGGCATTGCTTTAAAGGATGGTAAATTTGATAAAGCTTATAAAGCATATCTTCGAATAGATTCTCTTGGATTCAAAAATAATGATCTTAAATATAATCTCGCCGTACTCTCGGGTAAGAATAAAGATTATATAAACTCGATCAAGTATTATAATGAACTTATTAAGAGTGAACAACCTAAGCCCAATTACTTTCTTGAATTGGCACATATTTATTCTCTTGGAGGTACTAAACAGGATGTTTTAAACGTTCTTGAAAAAGGACATGTTGCATTTCCTGAAAATAAACAGATACTTTTTAGGTTGATTGATGTCTACTCGGCTAATCATTCTTATGATGCAATACTCAATGTTATCGCTGACGCTATCCGTTTGGAGCCAGAAAATGTGGAATTGAACTATATCGCCGGCTATTCCTACGAAAATGCCAATGATATCAAAAAGGCGAAGGAATATTATAATAACGTATTGCGATTGGATCCGAATAATTACGAGTCTAATCTTGCCTTGGGGCTAATCAATCTGGAAACTTTATTAAAGGAACCTACGAATCAGGATATACAAGAATTAACTATTGAATACCTGTTGAAAGCAAATGAAATAAAACCTTATGATGTTAATGCGCTCAAAGCCTTGGCTAAATATTATACGCTCATTGACGATGCATCGCAATTAGACAGGGTGAATTTATTATTGAATCAATTAACAGTTAAATAGATATGAATTTAAAATCTCTATTATTATTAGCCGCAATGGGTACTGTATGTACCTCAGTTTCCTTTGCGCAAACCGGTAATATAAAAAAGGCGAAAACTGGCCTGGCAAAATTTCAGGAATTGAAAGATGCTGGCACGGTGCAGTTGGGTTTGCCCAACCTGAAATCTGCAAAGGAAGCTATTGATGCTGCCGTAATCAACGAAAAAACGAAAGATAACGCCGAAGCATGGACAGTATATGCGTTAGTAAATGCTAATCTATCGACAATTGATAAATCTTCTGAATTGGCAAAATTGGCTGAAGATGGAATTGCTAAAGCAAAACAACTGGATACAGATGGTGCCAATAAGGCGAACATTACGGTTGCAGAACAAATCTTAGGGCAATATAACTTCAATTTAGGTGCAGAAGAATATCAAGCTCAAAAATATGCTGATTCGTATAGTTCTTTTACAAAAGCATTGACCTATCTTCCTGGCGATACGTTAGTGACCTATTACAGTGGGGTTGCGGCATTATCTAACAAAGATTATAAAAATGCAATTGAACGCTACAAAGAATTGATTCCAAGAAAAGATTTCTCTTCGCATAAAACAATTATGGTAGACTTACCTAAGTTGTATCTATCGATGCAGGATACAACATCTGCACTGGAATATGCAAAAAAAGCAGCTGAAGCTTATCCTGACGACAACGCAGCAATGACCCAGAATATTGAGCTGAATTTAATTACAGGTCATGAAAAGGAAACAATTGATGCTATTACAGCGCAGTTAGCGAAAGATCCTAACAATAAAAGCTTAAATTATTACCTAGGTATTGCTCAATCTTCTGCAAAGAATGATGAGGCGGCAGTTGCAGCATATAAGAAAGCATTGGAAATTGATCCAAACTTTTTTGAGGCAAATACTAATTTGGCCATCACACTGATGAACAAAACACGTGAAAAATTAAATGTTGTTAATAATAATAGAAAGTTAACACAGGCACAGTATGATGCTGAATTAAATAAGATTAAAGCCGAATTAAAGCCAGTGCTTCCTTATTTAGAAAAAGCAGTTTCTTTGCAGCCTAAAAATGTAGATGCATTAACAAATTTGAAGAACTATTATATTTTTATGCAGGATGAGGCTAAAACTGCCGAAATCAATGCTAAAATCAAAGAAGTAGAATAAAAAATAAACTTCATAAAAAAAACCCGCATCTTATGTGATGCGGGTTTTTTTTATGAAAGTTTATTTGCATTAAGCTAAAATGGCAATTAACTCAATCTGAAACAATAAAGTACATTGCCCTCCTTTTCCAGGAACCAACTCCTCTTTTCCGTAAGCCAAATTTGGTGGAAGGTATACCTCCCAAATAGACCCGACAGGCATCATTGAAATTGCTTCTTGCCATCCCACGATCAGTTCATTGATGTAGAACGTTTCGGGCCGCTTTCGCTTATAGGAACTATCGAATACCGTTCCGTCTAAGAGTTCACCCTTGTAATGACAAATAACCTTTGCGGACTTTTTGGGTATCTGCCCGCCTCCTTTTGTCAATACCCTATAGTGCAAGCCCGAAGCGCATACAACGACACCTTCTTGATGTGCGTGCATTTCCAAAAATATCTTTCCCGCCTCACTATTTCTTTCTGCCAGTCCCGTGGAATTTAACTTGTTTTTCTTTTTCTGAACCAAAATTTGATTGATTAAAATTCAATATTATTACCTACTCTTTATACGACCAAAATAATATCTTTTTGTTCTTTTTACGAAGAAAGAATACGTTTTTGTTCATTGTAGAAAATCGGTTACAACAACTCTGCATTTAACGTTTTTTCAAACGTAAATGCCCTACTTACGGGGCAGTTCTCTTTAGCCTTCTGCGCTATTGTCTGAAAATTAGATTCGTCTATTGAAGGAACTTTCGCTTTCAACTCCAGTTCAGACCGTACAATCGAGCCATTTTCCATCACAATTGTTGATACAGTTGTCAACTCATCAGGAACAAAACCTTCTTCAGAAAGATAGGCGCTCAATTGCATGGTAAAACATCCTGCATGCGCTGCAGCCAATAACTCTTCAGGATTTGTTCCAACACCATTTTCAAACCGCGTTGAATATGAATACTGGGTGTGATCTAATACTGTACTATCGGTAGTCAGGCTACCTTTTCCTTCTTTAAGATTGCCATTCCATTGGGCTGTTGCTTTTCTTTTCATGTTTTCTACGATAATTATTTAAACTAATTTTATAACATAAATTTTCCCTGTCGGCTGTTCTAGCACTTCAGATACTTTTATAGAACAAATGGCTGTTCAAAAAGTTGTATTCCATTTCACAAATTCGTGTCGCACTCCCAGCAATTGATACGTTAACTATCTTATTAAAAACTAAACTCATGAATAAACTATCCTTTCTTTTTATCGTTGTATCTATGCTCTTCTCATGCAGAACTCGTCAACTTGAGCAGCAGGTTTTAATACAAGACTGCCCCGAAGAAAAAATAGTAAACAAAATCCCTGGCCCCCCAGTAAAGGGCGAGGTCGAAAAAATTTATTACATCTACCAGGGTAAAAGAGTTTCCCCAAAACAATTTGATCAACAATGGCTCGAAAAGAATTGTGATATTAAAGAGACAGTTGTTTATTGATTTAATTTCAAAAAATAAGCTTAAAGACGTATTTTTGCCTAAAATTTTTAAGATGACAGTTTCTCTTCGGGAGGTCAATCAAAAGATTTTAGGCTATGTTTCTTTAACCTTCCTCGGTTATTTCACTATCGGCCTATCACTTGCTACCCTACCCATTTTTATTCACCAGACTTTGGGATTTAATACAATTGTCGCCGGATTGGTCATTAGCATTCAATACATTGCTACTTTTTTACTTCGCGGTTATGCCGGAAAAATAGTTGACACAAAGGGCCCGAAAGTTTCTGTTTTGCGCAGTATGCTATTTTTTGCCATGTCTGGTGTCCTGCTTCTACTTGTTTTCCTATTTAAATCACAGCCCTTTATCAGTTTAGGACTTTTGGTAATCACCAGATTACTGACCGGAATTGCTGAGGGTATGGTCGGTGCCAGCCCTATAAATTGGGCTCTTATGGAACTTGGTGATGAGCATGCGGCTAAAGCGATCTCGTTCAACGGCATAGCGAGCTATGGCGCATTGGCCATTGGCGCTCCCTTAGGTGTCCTGATGGTAAATCATATCAGTTACGAAGCTTTAGGTGTGCTAACAATTGTTGTTGGTATACTTGGCTATGTATACTGCCGCTCAAAAACGCCTTACCGGGTTGTTCGAAAAAGGACCGAAAAGGTCAGCTTCAAACGGGTATTACTTTTAGTAGCTCCATTTGGAATCTGTCTTGCTTTGGGTGGACTTGGCTTCGGAAGCATTTCGACTTTCATGACACTCTATTATGAGCATTTTGACTGGCAAAACGGAGCGTCCTGTTTAACGGTATTTGGAATTTTCTTCATCTTGACCAGACTTGTATTCAACAAAGTTATTGATCAATATGGTGGTCTAAAAGTTGCACTGCTGAGTCTTTTTGTTGAATCATTAGGATTATTAACGATTGCTACAGTTATTAACCCTATTTGGACCTTATTGGGGGCAGCATTGACCGGTCTTGGTTTTTCACTAGTCTTTCCTGCGCTTGGTGTTGAAGCGATTAAAAGAGTCGACCAAAGCCAACAGGGCTCGGCTTTAGCAGCCTATGGTCTATTTATTGATATTTCTTTGGGAATCACGGGGCCTCTGATCGGTTTTGTGGCAAACAATATGGGGATGGGCGCTATCTATCACTTTAGTTCAATTATGGTTGCTATTGGCTTTGCGGTGGTTGGAAACCTTATTTATACGAAAAGAAAAGCACTTGCTTAGCGACAGCATAGGTCATAAAAGCGATTTACAGAAGATATATTTCATAAAAGAGCGGCTGAATTTTCACCTATCAGCCGTTCTTTTTTTATGCTAATTCGTGTATTTTAGCTTTCAATGCTCGGCACTCCAACAACTTCATTTGTATCAGCGTTGTAATCGATACCATCGAAATTGAATCCGAACAAATTGAAAAACTCATTGCGATAGCCTTCAATATCTGAAATTTCTGCTAAATTTTCAGTGGTTGCTTTTTCCCATAATGCTGCAACTTCTGCCTGAACATCCGGACGCATCTCCAAATCGTCAACACGAATACGGCCTTTTTCATCGAGGGAAACTTTTCCGTCAGCAGTATAAAGGCGCTCAGCGAATAAACGTTGCATTTGCTCAATTGTGCCTTCGTGGATACCTTTTTCTTTCATCACTTTATACAAAAGAGAAATATACAAAGGAACAACAGGAATAGCCGAACTCGATTGCGTAACCAAGGCCTTGTTAACCGATACATAAGAAACACCATGAATATCGCTCAAAATAGCATTTATTGCAGGCACTGTTCCTTCTAAATCGTCTTTGGCACGGCCAATAGTACCATTACGGTAAATTGGATAAGTAAGTTCAGGTCCTATATAAGAGTAGGCGACGGTTTTCGCGCCCTCAGCCAATACGCCTGCAGCTTTAAGATCTTCAATCCAGAATTTCCAGTCCTCTCCTCCCATTACTGCTACTGTATTAGCAATATCTTCTTCATTTTCGACAGGCTGAATGGTGATATCTGAAATTACACCTGTGTGAAAATCTACAGTCTTATTGGTAAAAGGCTCTTGTATTGGTTTCAAAACAGAAGCATGTGCGACACCAGTCTTGGGGTGAGTACGGCGTGGTGAAGCCAAACTGTAAACCACTAAATCAACCTGTCCTAAATCTTTTTTAATAAGCTCGATAGTTTGCTTTTTCACTTCATCAGAAAAAGCATCCCCATTAATGCTTTTGGCATATAATCCCGCTTCATGCGCCTCTTTCTCAAAAGCTGCAGAATTGTACCATCCGGCAGTACCAGGTTTGCCTTCGGCTGCAGGTTTTTCGAAAAACACACCGATTGTAGCAGCTCCAGAACCAAATGCTGCCGAAATCCGAGATGCAATACCAAATCCAGTTGAAGCACCGATTACCAACACTTTTTTTGGTCCATTCGCGATTTCACCTTTGGATTTTACGTATTCAATTTGATTTTTAATGTTTTGCGCAGCCCCTTGTGGATGCGAGGTTAAACAAATAAAACCTCTAGTTCTTGGTTGTATAATCATCTTGATTAATTTTCTTACTACTTGTTTTATTGATTAGGCAAAATAAGGAATTTTAAATGAGAAAATCGTGATAAAAATCAATTACTTTTTGTTTCATTTTCAATTAAAGGGGCATTTGCTTACTTTCACAAATTGAAGTATACATCCTATTCACTTTAATTATGCTTTTCCAATTTACACTAAAAAAGAATAAAAATAATGCTATCCTTCTAGGGACTTTAGCGGCGCTTTTCTTTGCCAGTACTTTTGTTCTCAATCGCATTATGGCCGTCTCCGGCGGAAGTTGGCAATGGACGGCCTCTTTACGTTTTATTTGGATGTTACCCATATTGTTCGTTATCGTCGCTATCCGGGGAAATCTCCGTAGTTTATTGAAAGAAATAAGATCAAATGTAGTCCAATGGCTGCTGTGGAGTACGATTGGTTTCGGTTTGTTCTATGCAACGCTAACCTTTGGTGCCAATTACGGCCCCTCTTGGCTCGTGGCGAGTACCTTCGAGTTTACCATCATTGCCGGTATGTTCATTGGTCCTTTAATCGAGAAGAGGGGGTATCGAAAAGGAATATCAAAAGCTTCCTTCCTGTTTTCTATTACTATTTTTATCGGCATCCTTCTCATGCAAATTGCGGAGGCTCAATCCACTTCGCTAAATACCATGCTGTTGGGGACAATTCCAGTATTGGTTGGTGCCATCGCCTACCCTTTAGGCAACCGTAAAATGATGAAAATATCAGGGAATAGACTAGATGCTTTTCAGCGCACGTTAGGCATGACAATCTGTAGTATGCCTTTTTGGATCGTGCTTAGTCTATTTGGCTATTCAGAAAATGGATTACCAACAGATAGTCAGCTTTTGCAAACCTTCCTAGTTGCGCTATGTTCGGGCGTGATAGCGACACTTTTATTTTTTACAGCGACCGATCTTGTGCATCACGACCATAAGGCACTTGCTGCCGTAGAAGCCACCCAGGCGATGGAAGTTATTTTTACTTTAATTGGCGAAATCCTTATTTTACATGCTGCACTTCCAAATGGCTATTCCTCCATTGGGATTGTCATGGTGGTTATGGGAATGATCTTACATAGCCGATCGGCCTGACCATAGTCTTTATCTTCCGCCACCATGCAATGTCTTACTTATTTTACTCAGATTCAAACTATTGGCCATGGCAGAAAAAATAGCGTGATACGTGCCTTTACGCGCATAAAGATCCTCGTGTTTGCCCTTTTCGGCGACGCGACCTTTTTCCATTACAACAATCGCATTGGAGTCAATGATCTGAGAGATACTATGAGAAACAATGATTACTGTACGATCCTTTTTTATGGCATCCAGACTATTCTTAATCTGCTCGGTAGCGATAGCATCTAAATTCGCCGTTGGCTCGTCCAAAAAGATAATCGGCGGATTTTTTAGGAACAGCCGTGCGATGGCTATCCGTTGCTGTTGACCACCGGATAAAGATTGCGCATCTGAATCATAACCTTTTGGAAGCTCCATGATCTGTTGATGAATATAGGCTTTCTTAGCGGCTTCCATAATCTCATCTTTTGAACTCCCAATTTTTCCATATTCAATATTCTCCAAAATCGTTCCCTTAAAAATGTGATTTTTTTGCAATACCATTCCAATTTGTTGACGAAGAAATGCGGTATCATATTTCGCCAAATCCACTCCATCCAAAAAAATTTGGCCTTCAGCAGGTTCGTAAAATTTATCCAATAAATTGATGATCGTGCTCTTCCCGGCTCCACTTAGACCGACCAAAGCTGTAATTTCATTCGGTCTGATATCGAAACTTACATCTTTCAAAGCGACAGTACCGTTTGGGTACTCAAAAAACACATTCCTAAGTTCCAAATGCCCTCTGATCTGCTCAGGTCTATATTCACCTCTAGATTCGATCTGCTCATCGGACTCTAGGATTTCAAAAAAAGACTCCGAATAGATCAATGCATCATTGACCTCGTCATAAATGCGATGAAGCTGACGTATTGGCGCAGAAACGTTGTTAAACAACATAATATGAAACATGATTGCCCCAATAGTGATCTGCCCCGAAAGCACTAGATAGGATGTTAAAACAATAATAATAACAACGGCAATCTGTTCGACGAAATTCTTAATGCTATCATATAGAAAACTAGTTTTCCGAGTTGCCATTTGATTTTCAGTCATCTCGTATTGGATCGTTTCATGCCGCTTGGCCTCTTCAGGTTCCCGAACGAATGATTTGATCACTAATATGGAATCGATCAAACTAATAATTCGATTATTTTTGGATTCACGATATTTCCGCATTTGCCGTCTAAATCCGGTCAGTTTTGATGCTTGGGTTTGCCCAATGTACAGGTATAAGGGAATGACAGCAACCCCAACCAAACCTACATATACGTTCGCGTAAAACATACAGATAAGCGCAATAATCGCATTTGCAAATAACGGTAAAATATCAATAAAAAAATTCTGTACTAACCGCGTTAATGAACTTATCCCAGCGTCTATGCGAGTGGCCAATTTGCCGCTTTCGTTGTCTGAGGACGTGTAAAAGGCTAATTTATACGTCAAGATACGATTGACAATAGATTGAGAAAAATCCCTTGCGATATAGATACGAAGTTTCTCACCATAAAATTTCTGTCCAAACTGAACGATCGTGTAGATGATCTCTTTAACCAGCAAAATGATACTGATTATTCCAACGATATACATACCCTTAGACAAAGGCTCTTTGGCGACCATCAAATCGTTAATTCGATCGACTGTATAGCGCAAGATAAAAGCATTGATCTGCGCGGCAAAAGATCCTACGACAGTCAAAAGTAAGGTGTAAAAGATCAATCGCCTGTAAGGTTTGGCAAATGGAACAATTTTTTTAAGCAATTGGGAAATAGTCATCGAACTTTGATTTATTACGAAGAAAACAAATGATCTTTGGGCATTGTTTAAACCTAAACATAAAAACCGTTTTAGGTCTTCAAAAGATAATATATACCAAGAAAAAAGAAGCTGTATTAAAAGTCTATCTCATCAACTTGATAACAAATAATTTTTGAAGTTTTATGGAGCTTACATAAAAAAAGACCAAATTCTAACTGATTTTGGTCTCCTTTTTTGGAATTAATACGTTAAAGCTGTCGCCCGAATCCAATTCTGATTTCTACTGGTAATTTTCGTTTAGTCTACAGCCTTTCTCTATAAAACTTATAAGCGATATCTTAACCAAAGATCCGATTTAAAACTTTAGCCAGGCGTAAGCCACCTTTCAACATACATTGTTCCATCACATCTTTATTTTGATAAACATACGAATAGGATAAATTGGCATTATTTGCTACATCAGCATATATTTTTTCCGCTAATTGATTGGATTCATAGAGCCAATTTGAAAGTTCTCCAGCCGCCAATTGTAGGTTTCGCTCTTTACTATTCACATCGAGCACTGTTGCGTACTCCGTATAGCTATATTTTTCGTTATCCACTAAATCACTGTCCCATACACGGTGGATATTTGATTTTTTTCCGAACCAGCTTACTTCAATCTTATTTCCCCCCTGGTCTTCAGCACGGCTTACATGCATGGGTTGATGCGCATCCCCTAAGATATGGATCAAAAAATAAAGATTTTGCTTCTGCTGTTCCATAGCGATAGTCTTATCAGCGAAAGACTGTTCGATGCGGATAGCGGTCTTATACAAATTTTCATCGGCAGAATTTTCAAGCCCCAACTGGAACTCTGCCCATGGTAAATTGGAATTTAAATTGATAAAATGTGAATTGCCTAATTTTTTAAATTCGGGATTAGGATCCGACTTAATGAAGTCACCCCAATTGGCCCAATAAGCAAGCTTTTGCTGACCAATAATTTTTCCGATATTCTTTTTCGCTTTTTTAGTCAAATGACGTTCTGCAATTTCAGCGACCACACGATGTCCGATCGTTCCCCATGCAAATACCGATGAAAGCTGAAAGCACAAAGTCAACACGAGCAAACCCTTAATTATTTTTCTCATTGAATAGTTGTTTTAAATGATGCTGTTTTTCCCCTCAAATCAACTTCCAGCGCAATTTAGCCGGTTTTTAAACTGTTGATTTGAATGGGTATCAACCCCATCTTTGTATAGTTAAATTAAATTTATTTAAATAAGTCGAACGCATATTTTGCGGACGACCAAAATTCATCCAGCGCAATCATTCGGGGCTTAAAAAACGAAATAAGTTCGGCCCAATCCGCTTCTCTAAAAACACTATGCCCTTGCATAGTGGTATAAATCTGACCAATTGGCTTTCCATATTCATCTCTTCCATCCATCTCCCAAATCCACTCTTCTCCGAGCAGATCATGCAGTAAAGCTCTAAACTGAAGAAACTGCTCAGCCATCAATGCCCTGATACCAGCATCCGGCTGCGACCACTGTATCGCGATTCTCGCTTCATTTTTATCTGCATCCATTTTAAAATACAAATGCTTAACACCTGTTTTGTAGTTAATCCAATTTGCTTTTTCTCCATCCGCAGATAAATGTAATGCCATAAATTGACCAAACTTCGTCCAGAACGAATGTTTTAATTGTTTTATCTCTTCCCTTGAATACACCAATACAATTTTTAAGTCAACAAAATTAATAAAATAGCCTGGCTTCTCTAAACCTTATTGGTATTAAAATTGTTGTTTTACTAACAAATAATTTCGAAAAAAATGAATATGGATAAGAAAAAATCACTCTTGCTTTTGGCCACGGTAGCACTAGGAACAGTCGCATACAATGCCCTTAAACCTGTCATTTCGCGGCCCGATGTTGTCGATCCATTCGATTTGGATAAATATCTCGGGAAGTGGTATGAAATAGCCCGGCTCGACTTTCGTTGGGAAACTGGCTTAAGTCAGGTTTCCGCCGAATATAGTAAGAATAAAAATGGTACGATCCGCGTAAATAACCAGGGATATTCCGAAGAGAAAGAACGATGGAAACAATCTATTGGAAAAGCCAAATTTGTCAATAGTCCGAATGAAGGAGCATTTAAGGTATCGTTCTTCGGCCCATTTTACAGTGGCTATAACATTGTCAAAATAACACCGGATTACAAGTACGCCCTGATCTTCGGCGATAATCTCGATTATATGTGGATTTTAGGCAGAGATACCGATATTCCAGATAAAATTAGAAATGAGTTTCTAACCTATGCTCTTCAATGTGGCTATAAGACAGGTGATCTTGTATGGACAAAACATTAATTAAAAAATCGGAGCGAGCAACTGGTAATTTAACGTTGCGTCCTGTGCAATCACGTCTGCAATTTCTTGAAGGTCTTTGTGGCTTATTACATTTCTGATTCCTGCATTGTAAAGGTTAGCCAAAAACAACGCTGCTTCATGCTTTTCACTTATTGTCAGAATAGAACTCCCAACGTAGAAATTTAACGCTGATACCGCATAGTCACCAAACAGATTGAATCCGAAATCTCCGTTTGTCTGTATGCAATAACGCATCATTTTTTCAAAATCAGAACGCAATGTTTCTTTGGTCTCCGTGTTCATACATTCACTTTTAGAAAATTTTTGCTTGATATACTTAATCTGAGCCGCTATGTAACCTTGGCAAAGGTGCAAAAAATATCCCAAACAATACAGCTGCTAAGCAGAAGATTGTTTGGGATAACATATAAACAGTTTACTTTATCTAAATTACAAGGCTTCGGCGTGCTGCGTAACATCCAAACCAAGCTCTTCGTCCGTTTCTTCGACACGAAGTGGGGCAATAAGGTCAGTAATTTTTAATAAAACCAATGAGCCGACGAAAGCAAAAAAGGACACGGCAAATAATGCGATCATATGGACAAAGAACAATTTGGTTTCACCAAAAAACAGCCCGTTGTCTACCACCACAGGGTTGATGTTATGATGTGCAAATACACCTGTAAGCACCATACCCACCATACCACCTACTCCGTGACAAGGGAATACATCCAATGTATCATCAATACTTGTTTTACTTCTTAGATAAACGACAAGGTTGCTGACCAACGCGCCAACCAGGCCAATTATCATTGCGTGTGGGATACTGACAAAGCCGGCTGCAGGAGTGATCGCTACCAGCCCAACCACAGCACCGATACATGCACCCATTGCTGAAGGTTTCTTTCCGCGGATAATATCAACAAATATCCACGCCATAGCTGCCATAGCCGAGGCAGTAGTTGTTGTCGCAAAAGCATAAGCTGCTAAGGAATTTGCGCCTCCGGCAGAACCCGCGTTAAATCCAAACCAGCCGAACCACAATAAAGCAGTACCCAATATCACATAGCTGATACGTGCAGGATTATGAACTTGTATTTTGCGCCCTTTTAAGTAGATCGCGGCCGCTAATGCCGCCCAGCCTGCCGACATATGCACAACAGTACCGCCAGCGAAATCAAGAACGCCAAATTTGGCTAAAATTCCTTCAGGATGCCAAGTTGCGTGTGCCAATGGCATATAGATAAAAATGCTAAATAGAATAATAAATAGCATAAATGAATTGAAGCGAATACGCTCTGCAAAAGCGCCAGTGATTAGCGCTGGCGTGATAATCGCAAATTTCAGCTGGAACATAGCGAATAAAACCAAAGGTATGGTTGGTAGCGCTCCCCATGCAACATTTCCCAATGTACCTTTCATCATAAAAAATGTACGTGGATCACCCACAATACCACCGATATCGTCACCGAAAGCTAAGCTAAAACCAACGATGACCCAAAGAATTGTCATCAGGCACATGCAGATAAAACTTTGCATCATGGTTGATATTACATTTTTTTTGCTAACCATACCACCATAAAAAAATGCAAGTCCTGGTGTCATAATCAACACCAATGCAGAAGAAGTTAACAACCAGGCTGTATCCCCTGTATCAAATTCTGCCTTATTTAAATCAGACAAGTCAATTGAAGGAAATACAAGTCCTAATACTCCTAAAAGAACTAGAACAATAAGTGGAATAATTTTTTTCATGTGTTTAAACTGATTAGTGTTTATTAATACTTTAATAAAATTGTTGAAAAAATACAAAAACAAAACAAAAACCTATAATCATTTAGATTTTTATCAAATATAAAGTCTTTTTATTAAAAAAATACCATGATAATTTATTTTTTGTGATTTTTTTTACATAATTTCACAATAACAAACACAAAAACCATTATTAATCTATAAAAATCAATTTAGAAGTATAAAAAAAAGAGAAATTAGAAAAACAACTCAGCAAAAACACCAAACAAATCAAACTTAAACCTCCAAAAAAATGAAAAAACTTCTTACAACAGCAATTTTATCTGTATTTCTTATAAATACAGCGATATCACAAGAAGAAAACAAAGAAAAGGGAATCGAAATATCCGGATCCGTTGACACCTATTGGAAATATGACTTCCAAAACAAACCAAATATTAATACCTATTTTACAGAAGACAACAATTCCGTTTCGATCGGAATGGTGGATTTAGCTGTTAAAAAGAAGTTTAAAAAAGCTTCATTTGTAGGCGAGTTATCTTTTGGACCTCGCGGTCAATATCGCTCTATCATGAATGGGGACGGTCAAGCTGGCGATGATAAAAATAGCTTTCATATACAAAATCTCTACGTAGGCTACGACCTCACTGATAAACTTAATCTTACTGCAGGTTTTATGGGAACATTTGTAGGCTTTGAAGTGATATCTCCCACCTACAATTTTCATTATTCGACATCTTATCTCTTTGGTGCAGGACCTTTTCAAGATGCGGGACTGAAAGCAACGTATAGTTTCTCCGACAAGGTGGCGCTAATGGTCGGAATATTTAACGACTGGAACGTCTACCAAGATATGAACGGTGTGTCGCACGTAGGCTCCCAGCTAGCTTATACACCCAATGATAAAAGTAGCTTTTATCTTAACTTTCTCACCGGATCCTCAGCAGGTGGAAAAGCAAATTATAGTTCAGGAACATTGGTTGACCTGGTTGCTAACTATGATTTCACACCCAAATTTTTCCTTGGTTTAAATGCAACCAATTATAAAAAGAGAGATGGTGGCGGATATTCGGGCGTCGCTCTCTATCCAAGAGTTCACTTTTCGGAAAATTTTGGATTAGGATTACGTGAAGAATTTTTCCAAACACATAAGGAAGAGGAAAATGGTATCCCAAGTGCTAATATTCTAGCTACAACATTAACAGCAGAATATAGTTATCACGGCTTCAAATTTATCCCGGAGATTAGAATTGACAAAGGAAGTACAGAAAGATTCATCAAAAATGATTTAAGTCCAACGAAATCTGCAGGACAATTTCTATTAGCCTGCGTCTATAGTTTCTAGAAGGAATATTCATCAACAAATAAAAGAGCGGAATTCAGCTGGAACTCCGCTCTTTTATTTTAGCCAGACTGCTATCCCAAAATATGGATATTTAAAGATTACATCATTCTTTTAAATCTACAGCTTTCCAGACAGCCAACGGGGAACAACAAACTCTGCTGCCAGGTGCGCTAGCTTAAAACTTTGCCAATTGTCCTGTTTGATCCAAACCACCTCTACCAGCTCTTCATAAGCTTCAAAAGACTGAGTCGCCTTCAATCTAATCACGTAAATATTACCTTCTACCAGTGTATTTACCTCATTTACAGCATGTGCTGTATGGCTACCTAAAAATTCTAAATCGTTTTCACGTACATCGAATCGTAGCTCTTCGCGAAGCTCACGAATCAATGTTTCCTCTTGATTCTCTTCAGGCGCTGCCTTACCTCCGGGTAACTGGAAATAAGCGGAGCCCTTTTTCCGAACCATCAACAAATCACCATTGGGATGGAGGATCGCCGCAGAACAAATAACAATTTTATCCATATCGTGTATTTCAACTAACAAAACTAGCGTTTTTATTGCTCATGAAAAACATGTATCTCTTTAATCTGACTTTCATTAAGTCAGCATTTGAACAGATTCAGGTCGATTATCACCCAAAAACGACAATGTCATTCGTTCACATTACGTTCTTAAAAACACCTATGGTTGACAGTCTTCCCATAAAGTGTTCCTATTCACCCACAATAAAATTGCAAATCATCAACAATTTATCTAAGTTTAAACCATAAAGCAATAGTTTATAAATCCATATATGAGTCCAAGATTAACATGTCTAGTACTAAGTCTAATTTTCCTTTTAGCTGGATGCCAACAGGGTAAAAAGGATATAGCAAAGACGCAGCCGCCCAACAGGCAACAAAAAAAAGAGGCGCCTGAAAAGTTGAATAAAAAAGCAGAGTTAATCACAGACGAAGATATAATTATCAAAAAAGAGCTACAGTATAAAAAATATACCCTGGAAGATACCTATCCTTACAAAGATACTACACGAACTTTCCAATGGAACAAAATTAAAGAGCGCTTAGCATTTGTTACGAATTTTCAACAAACTCCTTCGCTATACGCTGTACTTCAAAACTATCAAAATGAGAAAGGTGAAGCGCCAACAATTCCGGATTACAAGCGGGATTCTTATAAAAGGGTTTCCGACAGCTTCAATGTGGAGCGTTATCAGGCCGCACCACTCTATGATCTTAACACCAATCAAGCGGTGCGTTATGGGCGCGATGGGTGGCTCGTCCGTGTTCAGGGCCCCGACAGCCTAGACAGGATTCCGGTGGAAGGTATTTCATTTGAAGGGAAATACAGTGTACCAAAGCGCTATCTTAAAATCATTCGCGATACGATAGAATTTAAATTCGTTACAGTCGTAGACATTAAAAACCAAAATATCTGTACATTGGAAAAAGCTGGAATTGAATGGCTCGTCAGAAGCATGAATCCAGCAACCAGTGGACGACATAAACCTCCGCATGCTCAAGAAACGCCTACTGGTCTCTTTGTTGTCCAAGAACATAAATCAAAGATGTTTTATTACGAGGATGGAACCAAAATTTATGGTGGATTTGCGCCTTATGCCACGCGGTTTACTGCTGGGGCATATATACACGGTATTCCAGTCAATAACCCAAATGGCAATATCATCGAATATAGCGAAAGTCTTGGAACTATTCCAAAATCACATATGTGCGTCAGAAATGCGTCATCTCATGCTCAATTTGTCTATAAACGGTCAAAAGACTTTTCGTCGCTCGTCATAGTTATCGATTAACAATATTTAACATTCTGTAAATCAAATATGTATTAATTTTAATTATTACTTTTGTAAACATCTATACAGAAAAGGAGTAGAATGGGAAATACGTTTATGTTTCTTTTGATGGCATTGAATACAGCACTTTCATCACAGGAAGAATTAAAAACAACACAGCAAGAAACCAGCGAGCATCGTATAAATGTGGAACGTCAACGCACAGAAGTTGATTCCTTATACGATGAAATGAACCTAGCGCAAGTATTACAATACGAAGCGTTTCGTCAAGCAATGGAAGGCAGGAAAGCTCTTCCTATCCACAACAAAGATATTATGACGGTCATCGATTTCTCGCTGGCATCCACTGAAAAGAGGCTAGTAGTATTAGACCTTGCGCAGAAAAAGGTACTGTTTAATACGTTAGTTTCGCATGGCAAAAATAGCGGCGAGAATTACGCGGTAAATTTTTCGAATCAACAGGAATCACTCAAAAGTTCCTTAGGTTTCTTTACGACTGAAAATACTTACAATGGTGAGAATGGCTATTCATTGGTGCTAAATGGTCTTGAGAAAGGCATAAATGATAATGCCAAAGCGAGATATGTCGTAATGCATGGTGCAGATTATTGTAGCAATGGAACAATAGCGAGTTTAGGTAGACTCGGAAAAAGTTATGGCTGCCCTGCCGTACCGAGAGAATTTGCAGCCCCTATCATTAATACCATCAAAGATGGCACATTATTGTTTATCTACGCAGATAACGCTGAATATTTAAGCAAAACCCACTTGATCCATCAACCGAATATTCTGATGGCCCAGTTTCATAAAAGACAGTCTATGTTTAACAATGAAGGCTAATAAAAAAAACCTGATGATGATTCATCAGGTTTTTTTATTATTCAAAGCCGTTATGCCGGTTGACAAAATCTTTTAAGACTTATGCCTTTTCCTAAATTTCAACATCCAATTGTAAATTGCATCGTCGTGAAATAATCGCTCTACACTCCCATGTGTACCTCCTTTTATTACATTCAAACTCACATTAGCATCTGGATCCTCTTTTTTTATAGCCCGCATAATCTTTTTAGATTCCGAAATTGGCACTGCCCGATCGGCTGTACCATGGTGCAACCAAATAGGAACCTGAGTCAAATTGGACGCATACTGACTGGATCCACCACCACATATGGCCACCGCTGCCGCTACCCTTTCCGGATATTTTCCAGCCACATCCATAGTACCGTAGGCCCCCATACTCATGCCACACACATAAATACGGTCCGGGTCAGCATTATAATGTCCGATGACATAATCCACAATTTCCATTACTTTATCTGCATCCCAGCCGCCCTTTGACTGTGGCGCAACAATAATCCCTGGAACTTCCTGGCCCTTATTGATAGCATACAGTACACCATAGCGCTTTACACGATCCAAATTTGTCCCAGAAAGACTCCTCCCATGCAAAAATACAAAAACAGGTTGCTTCTCAGTGGTGGAAGAATCTAGCCCGGAATTTTTCAATAAAAAGGGATACGTCGTTTCTCCTCTAATCGCCTGTACATCCTGCGCATTTACACGCATCAGTAGCATAAAGAAAACACATAGGTATAAATAAACTTTTCGCATACGTTATGTATATAAAATTTAGCTTAATCTGGAACATTAAAAATACAATTAAATGGTTTTTCAGACCCGTATTTAACAAATTTTAACATTTTAAGCAGGCTGTATTTTACAAAGCTACCACTACGAAGCTAAATCTATAGTAAGGAATGAGCAGTAATTTATACGATTCCATCCAATTATAATTGCATTTCAGATCAAATTTATCTTAGTTTGTAACTGTTGACGCAAATCGAAGCTCTCACATGAAAATATTACATACCGCCGATTGGCACCTTGGAAAACGACTGGAAAGTTTCTCTCGAATAGACGAACAGACCCTGGTAATGGATGAGATCGTTCAGATTGCCGATCAGGAAAATGCCGACCTAGTTGTGATCGCCGGAGATCTATTCGATGCTTTTAACCCGGGAGTCGAAGCAATTGAGCTGTTCTATAGAACAATCAAACGTCTTAGCAAGGATGGTATGCGTCCTGTAATTGCTATTGCTGGCAATCACGATTCACCACATTTGGTTGATGCACCCGATCCGTTGGCAAGGGCATCCGGTATCATCTTAATCGGCCATCCGCGCGCCGTCGTCTCTCCTTTTGCTACGGAAGGCTTCGCTGTCGTACATGCAGACAAAGGCATTATCGTCTTAAAATTACCTCACTATGAGCATCCGATTCGAATCCTTCATACCGCTTACGCGAATGAGATCCGCTTAAAACAATACTTAGGTGAAGATAAAGAAAGTAAGCTAAATGAGGTTTTGTCTTCCGAATGGAAAAAAATTGCCGATACCTATTGCGATGAAAAAGGCATTAACATCCTCATTGCCCATCTTTATATGAATAAGTTAGGTCGTCCACTTTTGGAAGAGCCGGATGGTGAAAAGCCGGTCAAAATAGGAAATGCAGACTTGATCTATTCACAAGCTATTCCGGAACAAGTCCAATATACCGCATTAGGACATCTACACGGTTATCAAAATATAGGTTCTCTAGAGAAACCAGTCATCTACGCATCATCTCCCCTATGCTATAGCTTTTCAGAAGCTGGACAAACCAAATTTGTAGCACTAGTCGATGTATCGCCCGATACACAGGCCGCCGTAACCCCAATCCCACTCACACAAGGTAAGCCATTATTTAGAAAAACATTTGAGGATATTGAAAGTTGCATTTCCTGGCTAGAAGAAAATCCAGACGCTTTGGTAGAATTGACATTTAAATCCGACACCTTTTTGAAAGCGGAAGATCGCAAGCGGATCTATCAGGCACATTCAGGGATAATCTATTTGATCCCAGTGGTTAAAGAGCGGGATAGCGAATTTATAGACACCAAAGAAATCAATCTTAAGCAAGACATATCTGTATTGTTTCAAGATTATTTCAAATCCAAAAATGCCAACCAGGCACCCAACGACGATCTCATTGATCTATTTCGCGAAATTTTAAATTCTTAATTACATGATTCCATTAAAGCTAACACTAGAGGGCATCTATTCCTATCAGGATCGCCAGACGATCGATTTTACCGCACTTTCCGAAGCTGGACTTTTTGGTATTTTCGGCGCAGTGGGCTCTGGTAAATCGTCTATATTAGAAGCTATTACTTATGCGTTATATGGGGAAACAGAACGTTTGAATGCACGCGACAAACGTGGATATAACATGATGAATCTCAAGTCAAATAAGTCATATATAGAGCTTGATTTTGTCAATTTTGAAGAACGCACATTTAAAGTTACTCGCGAATTTAAACGCAACTCCAAAAACTTCGATGACGTAAAATCGCCAACCGTCGTGCTCTATGAGAAATTAAATGAAACATGGGTTCCATTAGAAAGCAGTAATACACAACAAATAATAGGACTAAGCTATGAAAACTTCAAAAGAACAATCATCATTCCACAAGGACAATTCAAAGAATTTATAGAACTTGGCGCCAGGGAACGCACAGATATGATGAAAGAGATTTTTCAATTGCATCGGTTTGACCTACAGGATAAAGTTTCTACGTTATATAAGAAAAATCAATCCGAATTAGATCACTTGAACGGTCAATTGTCGGGATTTGAAGAGATCACTTCAGACCTTGTAACAGCCACCAGCGAAAAGTTACAGGCTGAACTTCAATCTTTCGCGTCCATAGAATCTTCGCATAAATTACAGCATGAAAAATTCATGCAGCTCCAAAAACTTAAAGCGGATTTCCTTGAATTGAACCGGACGAAATTACGTTACGAAGAATTACTTGAACAGAAAGGACAAAAGGAGAATTTAAGGCTACAATTAAATCAGTTTGAGGAGGCCCAGACCAAATTTTTACACAGTCTCAAGTCCAAAGAAAAATTAGATCTTGAAAAGGGATCAACGCAAAGAAAATTGGCGAACGAAGAAGTAAAAAAAACAGAAATACAACAGCTTATACAGGAGCATCAATCTCGTTTAAATATATTAAAACCGGGGTATGAACTACTACCGCAACGTCGTATTCAGGAATTAGATCTTGAATTAATACAGCAATTGATTACCTTTTCCAATGAAATTAAAGGCTTGCAAGATCGCGCAGAGAAAGGGCGCCATTTTGTCGAAGAAGCGAAAAAACAACAAATACATTATAAAGCAAAAATCCTGGGAACTGAAAGTGAAATTTCGAATTTAAAGCGTGCTAAACCTTCGCCGCATGAATTGATGGAATTAGGCCAATGGTATACTAGACAACAGGGGATACAACAACAAGAAAACGATCTTAATAAGCAATTGGTCGATTTAGAAAACAATGCCAGCGAAATTAGACGAGAATTACAAAATTTCAGCGGCAACCTGGAAGAATTTCAATCAACCCATGCCCATGTTGTTCAGGAATTGGAACAAAAGCTCAATAAGCTACAGGATGAAAGGGCCCATCTGCTTTTACAGCAACGGCTAACACAATATGCTAAAAATTTGAAAGAAGGGTCGCCTTGCCCCCTATGTGGTGCAATTGAACATCCCATGGTCAACCATGGGCAGGATATTTCGCTAGAAATCCTTGCTCATGAAAAATTAATGACCGACACGACTGAACTCCTAAAACTAAAACAGGATCAAAAATTCCAAGTGGACAAACTTGTTCTTCGTTTGCAATCCTTGACAGATCAAAAACACGAGCTGAATACGAAAATTCAATTGCATAAGTCCATAAAAATAGTGCATTTCAATGAATTTGTATGGACAGGCTACAGCAGCACAGATGAATCCATCTATGCTTCCAAAAAACAGGAGCTTTCCAAAATTGAAACCCTAATCCAGGCCCTCGAAAATCAGCTTGCAGATTATCAGACTGCTTTAGCTTCTGTAGAGGAAAATCTGGAGAAATACAACAAGGCCCTGGGGCAATTTGAACGCGACGAAGTAAGCAAGCAAGCACAGATCAATCAAAATATTGGAAATTTAAAACTGCTCAGCTGGTTCGATTACCAATCGAAAGACGCCCAAACTGTCGAAGAAGAATACAACACGATCAAAAACTCAAATATTACGGTAGAAAAAGAGTTTGTTGCGATAAACGATAAGTTAAGCGAGTTAAACAGTCAATTCGCAGGGCAAAATAGCGTGGTGAATGCCATCTCGGAACGACTTCAAACAATTAAAAGTGAAATTCTGGAAGTTGACGGCACGTTGCAGCAGCATCTTTTAGCCTCGCCGTTTAACGCTATCGAGGAGGTTAAGCATATACTTGCACAAAACTTACCCGTACAGCAAATCCGACTTGAGCTGGAGCAGTTTCAAATTGATTTTGAAACTGTAAAGGCGCAAATTGCTCAACTGGAACACAAGCTTGCTGGTCAAGTTTATGAAGAAACAATCTTTATTGAACAAGAAAAGGCGCTGGAGGAAAGCGCTCGACAATTGAAAGAAAGTACTGAAAATGTTGCCAAGCTGAGGCAGGAACTCAACCAATTGATGATTGCTTACGCTAAAAAAGAGACGCTTCTGCAGCAACAAATGAAGCTAAACGTCCGTAATGAAAATTTGAAACAGCTTTTCAATCTATTTAAAGGTGCCGGTTTTGTACAGTATGTTTCTTCAATTTATCTACGTCAATTGTGCGGCCACGCCAATATTCGTTTTCACCGTATGACACGAAATCAACTTAGTCTACAGATCAACGAAAACAATGAGTTTGAGATTATAGATTATTTGAATGAAGGGAAGAGCCGTAGTGTAAAAACCTTATCCGGCGGCCAGGCTTTTCAAGTATCGCTAAGCTTGGCGCTCGCGCTCGCGGAAAGCGTACAGTCGAGTACGAGCGCGAGCAAAAACTTTTTCTTTATTGATGAAGGTTTTGGGACACAAGACACCGCTTCAGTCAATATTGTGTTTGAAACCCTGTTAGAGCTACGCCGCGAAAATCGTATTGTAGGGATCATTTCCCATGTTGAGGAGCTTAAAGAACGAATTCCGATATCCCTTTCCATAGAAAAAGATGAAGAGCGCGGTAGTCAAATTTTTATTAATTAAGATCAAAAGTTATTTTGTATATTAGTTATTGCGGTCATATCCGTTACAGAAAGGCCGCAATAACTAATATACAAAGATTATGGGCTTATTTTCAAACAGCAAAAAAGGAAAAGGGTCTCATCCTTTTTTTCATAAGGGAAGCAAGACGAACAGCAATAATTTCCAATCTGGAAGCGGTTCCGATTCCCCGCACATTCCGCAGTCCATGCTATTTATCAAGCACTATGATATCCTGACTATCTTAAGAGAGATTCTTATGCCGCACAACCAAAACTAAGATTTGAAAAAAAGAAGTTTAATTTAACATTGTAAAACTTTTCTAAAGAAATATTGTCATACGATAAAATAGGTCAAAGACAGTATATTTGTCAACTATATGAAATATAAACAAATCAACAATAACTCCATTAATCAAATTATGCTTATCCTTATCATCCTAGCGATATGCATATTGATCTTTACGAGCTTATTTTATTATTTACCCGGTTTTTTAGGAGCGATAACGCTGTACATTCTATTTAGAAAAATCAACTATAAGCTTACGGAAGAAAAAAGATGGAATAAGTCGGCGGCAAGTATTCTCTTAATCTTACTGACAATTGTCTTTTTGGTTGGCCCACTTTATCTGCTAATCAACTACATGGTACCCCAGGTTACAGAGGTCATTAGCAACAAAGACGAACTGATGCAGAAATTCGATTCTGTAAAGAGCTATTTAAAATCCAGTCCCTACTTCAGTAATATTGACCTTTCAGATTCTGCATTGATGCAAACACTCCAGCGAGCAGCTAAATTTATCCCCAACATCCTTAATTCCGTCGCAGAGGTTGGAGTCAACTTACTGGTTGCATTATTTGTACTTTATTTTATGCTTGTAAGCAGCAAGAAGCTGGAAGAAACTATTTATCACGCCATTCCGTTTACCAAAGCTAGTAAGGCTGAGTTATGGAAAGAATTCGATATGATGGTCAAATCCAACGCTATTGGTATTCCAATTTTAGCCATGTGTCAAGGTATTGTTGCCGGGCTTGGCTATTGGTTTTTTGGGTTGGAAAGTCCTATTTTCTTAGGAATATTAACGGCTGTCTCCACGATAATACCGATTTTGGGAACAATGGTGGTCTATTTACCAGCTGCACTATTTCTACTCGCCAATGGGCAATCCGGAAGTGCTATAGGTCTTGCTTTGTATGGAATCATTATTATAGGAAGTATAGATAATGTTCTCCGCTTTACCATTTTAAAAAAGCTGGGTGATGTACACCCCCTAATTACGGTATTTGGTGTCTTACTTGGGTTAAATCTGTTCGGTATGCTGGGATTAATATTTGGTCCTTTAATTCTATCCTGTGTTGGCGTACTTCTCAAAGTTTACAGTATCGAATTCGGAAAAAGCGCACCAGAAATTATTCAGTCAACGTCCTTAATAGAACCTAAGTCCGTAGGCGAGAAACCAGATATCATCGAATAAGCAAGGCTAGGCGGATCGCAGTGTATCTATCGAAGTCTATCTAACGATCAAACTCGATATCCAGTAAACTGTCATAAATGAAATTGTAAGGTATAAAATCCGCTTTTTTTCATAGTTTTGGTTCGTTAATGTATTGGAGTATCGCTGATTTTATTTAAAAATCTAATATTGGATGCAAACGAAAGAAAAGATCAAATCATTGATACTGATTTAAAAGCAAATGTAATCTATGAACAAAAAAATAGTTTTAGGAGTAACAGCGGTATTCATGGCTGGAATCCTTTACTCATGTGGCGATAACAATAAAACAAAAACTGACGGTACAACAATGCCTACACAAGAGGCTGCTTCAGAAAATCATGACCATGCGGGACATGATCACGGGCAGACGGCCCCTACCCAATCTTCCGAACCAGCTGCAATTCTCCCTAATTTTACTTTTTATCAACTTCGCTCCGGGATAAGAGTTACAAACGAGAATGTCGCCAAAGACAAGAATACCGTATTTATTCTTTTTGATCCAGGCTGTAGCCACTGTCAGCATGAGGCTATCGAGTTAGAAAAAAACATGGATCGTTTAAAAGATGTAAATATCTATTATATCTCCATGAATGACCCGGCGTTAGTATTGGGCTTTTTTGACAGTTTTGCTCCAAAATTATCCAAAGCATCGAATGTTGAAGTATTGATCGATAAAGACCAGACGTTTATTCAAAAAATCCATGTGCCGACACAATTCCCAGCGAATTATGTTTATGGAGCGGATGGAAAGCTGAAAGCACATTGGGAGGGCGAAAAAAATATCAACGAAGCAATAAGCCAATTTCATAAATAATCTGAAATGCTCAACATAGCAATCAACGGATTCGGTCGTATCGGCAGAAATACATTGCGTAATATTTTTCTTCGCGGAGCTTCTGATGAGCTAAAAATCATTGCAATAAATGATTTGACAGATACAAAGACGCTTGCCCATTTATTTAAATATGATTCGGTGCACGGCCCTTTTTACGGCACTGTGTCTCACGATGAAAATCACATCATTATCAATGGCAAAGCTATCCTTGTTACCAATCAAAAAGATCCTTCGACGCTACCGTGGAGAGAATTAGGTATCGATGTTGTGATAGAATCAACAGGGCATTTTACGACACGTGCCAAGTCAGCTTTACATTTAGAAGCAGGTGCAAAAAAAGTAATTATCTCAGCACCGGCACAAGACAAGGATATTCCGACAGTGGTACTCGGCATCAATGATCGGACTATCGATCTTTCGGCATCCATTTTATCCAATGCCTCTTGCACGACCAATAATGTTGCTCCCTTAGTAAAAATTTTAGATGACCATTGGGGCATAAAAGATGGCTATATTACCACGGTGCACTCCATGACGGGTGATCAAAATCTTCATGACGCACCACATAAAGATTTACGGAGAGCGCGAGCAGCGTCATCTGCAATCATTCCAACAACAACAGGTGCGGCTAAAGCAATCACCAACGTTTTTCCCCATTTACAGAATAAGCTCGGCGGCGCTGGAATACGTGTACCCGTACTAAATGGATCATTAACGGACTTTACTTGCACCCTTGAAAAACACACCACAGTTGAAGAAATTAATAAGGCCTTTCGATGGGCAGCCGAAAATGAATTGAAGGAAGTGCTGTATTACACAGAGGATCCAATCGTTTCAGTTGATATTATCAATAACCCATATTCCTGTGTTTTTGATGCTCAACTCACTTCTATTGTTGGGGGCTTGGTCAAAGTGGTGGGTTGGTACGATAATGAATTTGGTTATTCCAATCGATTGGTTGATTTACTGATTAAGATCGATCATTTAAATGAAAAGTCTTTCCCCTAAATGAACTGCTGTCCGCTATACTGATGAAAGACAGCTATTCTGATTTATTTGATGAGAAGTGGCATATAATAAGAAAGCCTGTATTAAATACAGGCTTTCTTATTATAGCTCCCTTTCTACTCCCAGACCAAATAAGGCAAAATCATATTTGACGGGATCCGAAGGATCAAGTAAACGTAAGTTTGCTGTTAACTCCTGCGCTGTCTTCCAATTGACTTTATCAAGTGTAATCAAACCAAATTTTCGCGCTACACGCTCCACATGAACATCACAAGGGCAGATCAGATCTTTTGGTGAAAGGCGCTTCCAGATACCAAAATCCACGCCTTTGTCATCCTGCCTAACCATCCAACGTAAAAACATATTAATCCTTTTAACGGTAGATTTCTGTGCTGGGCTACTTATATGCTTACGTGTGCGATAGGGATAGTCCGGCAGTGAAAAAAAATACATTTTAAATGCATTAAGCGCCAGTTCCACATCAATACGCTTATTGTGCTCCTGTCCTACCAGAAAAGCATCTTCTAAAGATTCAAAATGACCATAATGATATTTGAAGAATTCAATGAAGTAAAGAATATCCGTGTCATTAAATGTACGGTGTTTAAACCCCAGCAAACTTTTTAGATCTTGCTCTTGATGATTCATAATATAGTCGTACGGTGAACCATCCATTCGATCAATAAGCTCCTTGCATTTATTGATGATCGTCTTCCTTTGGCCCCAAGCCATAATTGAAGCCAGGAAACCCATGATCTCAATATCCTGCTTGGCAGAAAATTGATGTGGAATAACTATCGGGTCATTGGGTATAAAATTAGGTTGGTTATATTCCTCAACTTTCTTATCCAAAAAATCTTTCAGATCAAAATCAGCTGCCATCGTCATTATTACCTTCCTGTCTGCAATATACCCTTACAAATATTGGCGATCAAACCAGGTCCTTCATAAATAAAGCCCGTGTAAACCTGAACAAGGCTAGCACCTGCATCTAATTTTTCAATTGCGTCTTTAGCCGAATGAATCCCACCAACACCAATAATTGGAAAAGCCTTATTCGATTTTTGACTTAGGTATCGAATAACTTCCGTAGATCTTTTGGTCAAAGGACGTCCGCTCACTCCACCCGCTTCCTTTGTTAATGCCGTTGCACTCTTTAATCCATCTCTTGAGACGGTGGTATTGGTTGCAATAACGCCAGCAATCTGCGTTTCCATAACAATCTCCACGATATCATCCAATTGACTGTTTGTTAAATCGGGAGCGATTTTAAGTAGAATAGGCTTCGGAGTTAATTTGTTGTTATTCAATTCCTGCAAGGTGTTCAGGATGTGTTTTAGCGGTTCCTTTTCCTGTAAATCGCGTAGACCAGGCGTGTTGGGAGAACTGACGTTTACGACAAAATAATCCACATGGTCAAATAGTGCATTGAAACAATAGATATAATCATTGACTGCGTCTTCATTAGGCGTAAGTTTATTCTTCCCGATATTCCCTCCAATCAATAACCCCTGACGATCTGTCAAGTTTTTTAATCTATTCGCAGCGACATCAGCCCCCTGATTGTTGAATCCCATCCTATTGATCAGGGCCTCATCCGGTACCAGACGAAACATTCTAGGTTTATCATTACCGGGTTGCGGTTTAGGAGTTACTGTTCCAATTTCAATAAAACCAAATCCCAAATTAGCCATATCAGCGATATACTCCGCATTTTTATCAAATCCTGCTGCAAGACCTACGGCGTTTTTAAACTTCAACCCAAAAACTTCGCGCTCCAAACGTGGATCTTCGACTGTAAAAAAAGCATTCAATAGTTGTTTTGCACCCCAAATTTTTGAGAAAACATTTAATCCTCCGGTCACTTTGTGGTGAGCCGTCTCGGGATTCATTGTAAAGAATATAGGCTTGACTAATTTATACATAATCGCAAAGTTACTCAAACAAGAAGAAATATTCATTACTTTTGTACTTTTGCAGTTGAAATGATATCAATAAATAATTTAACATTTGAAATAGGATCTCGCGCCCTATATGATGAAGCAAACTGGCATATCAAACCAGGAGATAAAGTTGGCCTGATCGGCGCTAATGGTACAGGTAAATCTACTTTGCTTCGGCTTATTGTAGGTCAATACACACCGACATCAGGATCGATTTCTATGGCGAAAGATCTGAAGATTGGCTATTTAAACCAGGATTTATTATCTTACCATTCTGACAAAAGCATTTTGCATGTTGCAATGGAAGCTTTCGAACGCCAAAATCAATTACATACCGAAATCGAAGAGTTACTTAGTAAATTAGAAACAGACTACTCCGATGATATTCTGAATAAATTGAGTGATAAACAGGTAGAATTCGAAGCGCTAGATGGGTATAACATTGAATTTAAAGCTCATGAAATTCTAGCGGGTCTTGGCTTTTCTGAAGCAGAGCAAAAAAGACCGCTAGCTACGTTCTCCGGGGGTTGGCGAATGCGGGTCATGCTAGCCCGTATCCTTTTACAGACTCCGGATATTTTATTGCTTGATGAGCCTACCAACCACATGGACTTACCGTCGATTAAATGGCTTGAAAACTATCTTCAGGCGTTCGATGGTGCCATTGTGATTGTTTCCCATGATAGATATTTTCTAGACCGTATCATCAAGAAAACGGTCGAATCGCGTAAAGGGAAATTAACACTTTATGCAGGTAACTACAGTTTTTACCTTGAAGAAAAAGAACTACGAAATGAACTTCAGGCTAATCAATTCAAAAACCAACAGGCAAAAATAAAACAGGAAGAACGCTTAATTGAGCGCTTTCGAGCCAAGGCATCGAAAGCAAAAATGGCTCAGTCACGCATCAAGGCTTTGGATCGCTTAGAAAGAATTGACGACGTGGATGATGATAATCCAACGGTAAACTTTAGTTTTAAATTTTCAAAACCTTCAGGTCGCCATGTCGTTACTTTGGAAAATATCTCCAAGTCCTACCCTAACCTAGAGATATTAAAAAACACCTCAGCAATTATTGAAAAGGGTGATAAAATCGCTTTGATTGGTGCCAATGGTAAAGGTAAATCGACACTATTACGCATTGTGGCTGACGCGGATCACGAGTTTGAAGGAAAGGCAGAGCAAGGCCATAATGTGTCGCAAACATTTTTTGCGCAACACCAGCTTGAGGCCTTACACCTAGAGAATTCCATCCTTGCAGAATTACAAGCCTTTGCACCAAAACATACAGAGACTGAATTACGTTCTATCCTAGGCTGTTTTCTTTTTACAGGTGATGATGCCTTCAAGAAAATTAAAGTCCTTTCTGGAGGCGAGAAATCACGTGTGGCGCTTGCTAAAGCATTAACGGCAGATGCCAACTTCTTGGCACTCGATGAGCCTACCAACCATTTGGATATGCAGTCGGTCAACATTCTGATCCAGGCTTTACAACAATACGAAGGCACATTTATTGTCGTATCCCACGACCGTTATTTCTTGGATAATGTCGCGAATAAAATCTGGTACATAGAAGATAAACAAATCAAAGAGTACCCCGGTACATACCAGGAATATGAAGAATGGGCGGCAAAACGGATTGTCAAACCTGAAGGTAAGACGGAGAAGAAAGCCAAGGAAGAACCGAAAGCAAAGAAAGAAAAGCAACCGCTTACGGAAGATAAAACGCGTTTATTGAGCAAAAAGAATAAAGAACTCACATCATTTGAACAAAAAATAGAAGAACAGGAAATTTTGGTCAAAACATTAGAGTCAAAGCTTGCCGATGAAGCGGTTTATTCGGATGCCGCTAAATTACAGGACACTACGCGCTCATATAACTCGGCGAAAGCATTATTGATACAATTTCAGGAAAGCTGGGAACAGTTGGCAGAAGAAATCATGGATTTGGAAAACTATTAATTTTTTCGACTTAAAATCAGGTTATTATCTGTTTAAACGTGATTTTAAGCCAAAAACATTTGCAGGAATAGGATTAAAGCCCTACTTTTGCATCACTTCAAACAACGAACAATAGTTCTAAAACGAAGTACGATTCCGTAGCTCAGCTGGTAGAGCAATACACTTTTAATGTATGGGTCCTGGGTTCGAATCCCAGCGGGATCACAAACAAAAGCTAATCTTTCGATTAGCTTTTGTTGTTTTAATACCTTAACGCTCGATATATAAGTCGGTCGGGTTGGAAAAATAAAAAATACTGATATGTTAGACTTTTACACAATAGCGGATTATCAGATGAAACCAGATTTCCCCGAAAAGATAGGGCTAGAATTTGCTGGACAACTCGACTTCAAAACTTTCAACAGACTTCAGCAAAAAGGAATAATTGCTCAGCAGTTTGACTATCATACGGACTTCAGGCTCGATACCGTTATGACTAAACAGATTCTTCAACTTATTTCCGATAAGGGATTAGAAATGGATGCTGACGTTAAGCGATTAATCCCGATTCTCCACCTCGCAAATAGCAAGCAAAGTGGCCTGGTTGCCTATAGTGATTAAAATCTATCCTGAAAACTTACTACCAAGTAAATAGCTCAATTTCTGTCCCATTTTTTTTCAAATCCCTGGTTAAGTCAATTCATTGACAGAAATTTAAAATGTTACAAAACAATTCTCAAACTTGACTAATCAATCGATTGACTAAACTGATTGTAAGAAAACTTCATTTTCTTACACCGAAATAAAAGACCTTTCATTTATATTTATTGATACACAATATAAACCATTATGAGAAAATTTTTAAATCTAATAGTAGCTTCCCTCGCTCTACTTACTGCGTCTTGTAGCAAAACTTTGATAAACACAACAGAGAGCGTCGGCACTCTAAAAGCAAAAAACTCAACAGCAACCGTGATCAATGAGTGGAACAGCAACCCTTACAAACTGAACGTGATCTATTTCGTTCCCAATGATGTGGATTCTATTCCCAATTTCCGAAAACGTTTAAGCAGAATTCTATTGGATGCGCAAAATATGTTTGCCAATAATATGGACCGTGAGGGATTTGGCCGAAAATCTTTTGGTTTAGATCTAGTCAATGACACGCTAATAAATATTCATTACATTACTGGGCAATTTGGAAAAGCAACTTACCCTTATTCTGGGGGCAACGGAGCAGTAAAAACTGAGGTAGATGCCTATTTTGGTCAAAATCCATCAGCAAAGAAGAGCGAGCATAACCTGATTATTATTCCGACTTACAACACCGATCCTGCAAATCCAGGCGGCCCTCCATTCTATGGTACGGGTACTAGTTGTTATGCATTGGACTATGTAAATCTTGACGCTAAAAATTTGGGAATTGGCGGCGATATTGGGTGGAAGGCAACGGTATGGATTGGTGGTATGATTCACGAATTGGGTCATGGCTTGAATGCCAGCCACAACAGAATGAATAAGACATTGGCACCAACTTTAGGCACAGCCTTAATGGGCTCAGGAAATTCCACGTATGGAATCTCAACAACCTCCCTGACAAGTAGCACTGCAGCGACATTTAATAATAGTCAAGTATTCAGTTCTGTGACTAGAAGTGATTGGTATGCATCTGCATCAGCAGAAATTATATCTTTGTCTTCGAGCTTTACAAACAATACAATTATCATATCCGGAAAATTTACAGCGAACAAGCCTGTCAATGATATTGTTGTTTGGCATGATAGAGAACCCTTCGGTGGGAACAACGATTATGATGCCGTACATTGGGCGACAAAAATCATCGGTCAGGATAGCTTTAGATTCGAATGTCCACTCGCTGATTTTTATGACCTCACAGGCAATTATGAAATGAGAATTGGCTTTATGCACATCAATGGTGTTCGTACAACTACACGTTACGCCTATAACTTTACCAACAATATCCCCGATCTATCCAAAGTTGTTACTTATAAACTATTGCCGACGACAGGTTGGTCCATCGTCGGAAGCGACAGCAATGAGCCTGGATCAACAGCGAGTAATGTCCTGGATATGAACCGAAGCACTGTTTGGCATACCCCATGGTCATCAACCCAAACACCCCAACCACATTTCTTCTCCGTGAATATGGGAGATCTACGCACTATTAAGGGGCTTGCATTTCGTAATCGCGATAATTTAAATGGAGCAATGAAAGATGTCAATATCTATTCAAGTGTAAACGGTACGACCTGGACCCTAATCAAAACAGCACAATTGACAAAAGTTTCAGGTTCTTGGATTAATGTCGATCTCAACGAATCAATTAGCACGCGTTATCTTAAAATAGAATCTACCAGCTCTTGGGGCGATTTCTTCTATTCGCATCTTGCTGATTTTGGGGCGTATTAAGAATGGCTGAAAAATTACCATCACAAGATTAATTATTAACAGCGGCTAGATTAAGGATTATCTGCAATCAATATGGGAGACAAATAGCGTAGTATAGAAACAATGAAATATTGAAAAATCATTGTTGAACTCCTGATTTATGTTAATTTTGAATATTAAGACATTATAAGTTAATCCGACGCGTCTTTATGAATAAATTTCGTAAATATTGGAAACTATTTTCCCATATTGGTGCACATCCTGGCATGTCATACATCGATTTAAAACGCGTGTACATGATCAATCTGATTGCATTGTTATGTTTATTTCCAACAATTTTCTTTGCAATCCTTAATCTTATCGATCAACGCTATATTTTATCTGCGATTAATTTTTCCAATTCAACATGTGCCTTTACAGTGCTTGTCCTTCAATATTACGGGAAATACAACATCGCTAAGGCCACATTATTAACAAGTAATTCTGTATTTTTCTTCGCAGGAGCTCTGCTCTATAGAAATGGTGGAGAATATTTTTTATTGTGCACATTGATCGTCGCGATGTTGATGTATGAAAACCGAAAGGTTCATATAGTCCTTTGTATTACGATAGCTTTTCTAATTTCACTTTTATATCTGCTACCCGATATACTTCCACTAAGCCAGCAAGTTCCGAGATCAAGATCTGTGTTCAATATTATCAATGCGCTTGCTTTTATCGTGGTTGCGGTCAACTTTTTTCTTGATATCATCTATAAGAATATGAAAAAGATCGAACAGCAGCGCCTTAATTTAGAATCTATGAATCGCGACAAGGAAAAAATATTTTCGATTATTGCTCACGACATCAAAAGCCCTTTTGCCAACCTTGAAGCACTGGTATTTATGTTTCGTAACCAAATGCTAGACAGTACCACGTCACAGGAATATATTCAGCAAATCTATCAACAGATCGCGCAACAGAATCAGGCGTTAGATGACCTACTGCAATGGGGCAGCAGCAATATGCAAGGCATGAACTGTAGCACATCAAAACTATTGATTAAACCCATTATCCAACACATTATTAAAAGCTTCAATGATAATGCGCAAGCTAAACAACTCAAAATCAACTTGGATATACCTCCAGATACACAAATAATTGCCAATAGAGATCATACGACAATCATTTTGCGCAACTTGATCAGTAATGCGATAAAATTTAGTTATGTTAATGGGAATATCAACATTTACATTAGTGTGGACGATCTCTATACACATATCCATATTCAGGATGAAGGTATAGGTATAAATCCGTTGAAATCTGCCGCGCTATTTAATGAGATTCAGCAAAAGTCCTTTGGAACTGAACATGAACCTGGATCGGGTGTTGGACTTGTATTGTGCAAGGATCTGATTGAGAGAAATAAGGGCATTGTAAACATTCAAAGCATACCTAATAAAGGATCCATTTTTAGCGTTGGACTACCCTCCTCTCCAGCTCATATTACCCAAACTAAGGTAGAATTACCCTCATGCTGTTAGTAGAAAAACCAACTGCTTAGAAGGGAATACGGCATACACTTCGAACGTCGATAAGAACCAACATCGAAGATGTAATTGAAATGACCTGCCAACTATGCTGCGAGTAAATCTATTCTTTACTATCATTTTGTCAGAGTTTAGCGTGAATTGATATGCTTAGTCTTACAATTGTAAAAAGAGCACATAGAATCTATACAAATGAAAATCCAATAATATACTACTACATACAGGTACGGTCTTTGTTCACTATAAATAACAGACAATTTTGTTTCACAACTTACGACTCATACTCATGAAACACTTCATAACCCTCCTTACGATAGCCTTTGGTGTATTTCTAATTGTTAAGGTGTGTTTTTCGCAAAAGGGGAATGATTTAAAATTGACAAAACAGATAACTATGAATACTATAAATCAAACAGATCACGTAATTTATTTCGCAGGCGGTTGTTTTTGGGGAACCGAACATTTTTTTAAACAAGTCCGTGGCGTTACCGCAACCGAGGTTGGCTATGCCAATGGAAACCTTCAAAATCCTTCTTATACACAAGTTTCCACTGGAACAACTGGCTTTACTGAAACCGTTAAGGTGAACTACGATCCTCAAATTGTAGATCTCAACCTACTAATCGACCTTTTCTTCAAAACGATCGATCCCACTTCACTGAACAAACAGGGTAATGACATTGGCACACAATATCGCACGGGTATATATTATACCAATACAAGTGACGCCCCTATTATCAAAGAACGCGTAGCCGCACTGGCAAGTCAATATCCAAAAGAAATAGTCGTAGAAGTAGAGCCTTTACAGAATTTTTATGATGCTGAAGCCTACCATCAAAAATATCTGGACAAAAACCCCGGCGGTTACTGCCACATAAGCCCTGATTTATTTGAGCTGGCTCGCAAAGCAAATCCGCAAAAAGTGATACAGGACAACGAGAAACCCTACAAAAAAGCTGATAAAGAGACGCTAAAGAAAGTACTTACACCATTGCAATATGATGTGACACAAAATGCCGCGACTGAACGTGCATTCGACAATGAATATAATGATGAATTTAGAGAGGGTATCTATGTCGATATTACCACTGGAGAACCACTATTTGTTTCTACTGATAAATTTGAATCTGGATGCGGATGGCCGAGCTTTTCCAAGCCGATCAGTGATGGTATCATTGACGAGCTATCTGACAATTCCTATGGAATGCGCAGAACTGAGGTCCGTAGCAAAACGGGAGATGCACATCTTGGACACGTTTTCAATGATGGTCCGGCTGATAAAGGAGGATTGAGATATTGTATAAACAGTGCTTCACTCCGATTTATTCCAAAGGATAAAATGAAAGAAGAAGGCTATGAGAAATATCTGCCACTGCTGGTAAAAAAATAGTTTAATCGTGCCTCATAAAGAGGCACGATTAAACTATTTTGGAGATCACAACTCCATTCATCATTACAATAACCGATTGTTCAGTGCAATGACGAGTGCCTCATTCATATTACTTACCCCTAGTTTTTCAAACAATTTCCGCCGGTGAAATTTCACCGTATCGATGGAAACGAAAATTCGTTCGGATGTTTCATGAATACTAAGTCCACGATGATAAAAGCGCAATATTTCTATTTCGCGCGCTGTGAGATTTATCTTATTTCGGGATTTCCATTTTCCTGTTAACAGATCTAGTTCCCATAATAAATCAGTATGAAGTTTCTCGATCACTACATTCCCTGAAGAAACATTGGTGGATAACGAAACAATACAAATGGCTTTCCATATTTTTCCCTCCTCTGTTAAAAAGACAGGCGTCAACTTATGATTAATCAAAACTGGTCTATTTGGAGCATTTTGTATTTGAAAATCATAAGATATAACGTATAATTTTCTCTCTTCAATGGGTATTTTTTCATAAAAGGCAAACCCCGCTTCGTTGATGTTGATAAGCATGTTAAAATCATCAGCAGGAACATATTTCTCATAAAAAGCATATCCCATTTCCATTACTTCCATAGCAGTCAAACCAGCTAAAAAAAGAGGATTATCAGAAACGTATTCAAAGCCTTTACTTTGATAATCTATCAGGTAAATACTTTGGTAGGTGATCCGCGAAAAAGCTTTTACAAACTCAAGATAGTCATGGGTCTGTAAGATATCCTTTTCCGAAAGACGATCAAGGGCATTTTTTTTCGAAAATAGCGCATTAAAATCCATATTAAAATTGAAAATCCGAAGTTAAATAAAACTATAATCAGTTATAGTGTTTATTAAAACAAACTGCAATATTATTGGTAAATAGCTACTTGTTTAATTTGTTGCAACCCCAGCAGTAAATAAAAAAATCTCCACGAAGGATGGAGATTTTAAAAAATTACTTGGGAACCAAAGCGTTCTTAAAAGATAAAACCGAGAGTTATCATTTACTCACTTCATTCAACAATTGAATATCTTCTGTATCCAATTTAAGCGTTGGAGCGGCAAATAATGTTTCCAATTGGGTTGCACTTGTAGCACTTACGATTGGTGCTGTGATCAAAGGTTTGGCCAACAACCAAGCTAATGCCACAGTAGCCTGCTGTACTCCATGTTTTTCAGCAATCGAGTCTAAGGCTTTAAGGACAGCTTTTCCTTTATTGTCGAAATACTTCTTTATCCCACCGCCGCGAGTAGTATTGTCGAAGTCAGCTTCTGTTCGGTATTTACCAGTCAAAAAACCAGCCGCAAGTGACCAATAGGGAAATACACTTAAACCATACTTTTCAACCAATGGAGCGTAATCCGTTTCAAAACTTGATCTTTCAACGAGATTGTAATGTGGTTGCAAGGCCACATATTTTGGTAAATCATTCTTCTCGGCAGCATCAAAGCTTTCAATCAATCTTGTTGGCGACAAATTAGATGCTGCAATATATCGAACCTTACCCGCTTTAATTAGTTCATCATAAGCCGATAGTGTCTCTTCCACTGGTGTTAACTTATCATCAAAATGAGTGTAGTACAAATCAATATGATCTACTCCCAATCGTCTCAAAGAATCATCAGCAGATTTTAAAATATGTTTTTTTGAAATATCGTAACCATGCTCTTGAGTTTCTGAGCCAACTTTCGTAGCAATTACCATATCCTGTCGATTGCCACGGCTCTTCAACCATTTACCAATTATTTCCTCGGATTGCCCCCCTATGCCATTTACCCACCACGAATAGGTATCCGCCGTATCAATAAAATTAAATCCTGCGCCTACAAATTGGTCTAAAATCTCAAACGACTGTTGTTCGTTCAGCGTCCATCCAAAAACATTTCCGCCGAAATTTAGTGGTGCTATCTGCAAATCTGTGTGTTGTATTTCTATCTTTTTCATTCAATTTATTTATTGTTCCATTCATTAAAAAAACTGGATCACACTGCTGTGTGGAAATTAAAGTTACATTATTAGAGGCGCGCTCGCGCAAAAACCTGTCACATAAAATTGTCATAAAACGAATTCGGAAAACGTAACACTGGCGTAAACAAAACAATCTTCCAACGCATTATAAGTAGCATAATTCCGAAAGAAGAATCTAAGAATTCTCTGTTTAAAGAACTAATAAAGCAACGAAGCTCCAATTAGGTATCTGGATCAATAATCTAGCGTAAAACGAACATTCGCCGGTGGAGGAGTAACGAATGATGGGTAGAAAAAAGGGTCACTCTAATGAGAGTCGACCCTTATATATCTTATTTTTCGATAGATGACATGTCTATTACAAATCGATATTTAACATCACTGTCCAATACCCTTTGGTAAGCCTCATTGACATAGTCAATATCGATCATTTCTGTCTCGGGCAGAATATTATGCTCTGCACAAAAATCGAGCATATCCTGAGTTTCTTGTATTCCGCCAATACTGGACGCCGTTAGGACCTTATTGCCCCCCATAATAGACCGGCCATTAATCTCCATAGGAGCAGCCGGAATTCCAACACAAATGTAAACCCCTTTGGTTTTCAGCAGGGCTAAATAGAGGTTGTAATCATGAGGAGCCGATACTGTGTCAATAATGAAATCAAAATACGATGAAAACTCGTTGATCTCATTGGCCTCGTGCGTATTTAAAAACTTATGCGCGCCAAGCAAAGCCGCATCGTCTTTTTTACGTGGCGAATGACTAATCATGGTAACTTCTGCCCCCATCGCTACCGCAATCTTGACAGCCATATGCCCTAATCCACCTAGTCCCAATACACCAACTTTATGGCCTTTGCTGACATTCCATCTTTTTAATGGAGAATATGTTGTAATCCCGGCGCAAAGCAACGGGGCAACTTTTTTAATATCCAACGATTCTGGCACATGAAGCACGAAATTTGCGTCCGCTACAATATTATTGCTGTAACCACCAAAGGTATAGCTGTGATCATGCATCACATCTTTGCTATTATAGGTCCAGACGGTCTTCTTTTCTGAGCAAAATTGTTGTTGATCTGCTTTACAGTTTTCGCAAGTACCGCACGAGGCAACCATGCAGCCTACACCGGCGAGATCACCTTTTTTAAATTTAGTTACCTCAGCACCAACCGCACTTATGCGGCCGACAATCTCATGCCCTGGTACAATCGGGTAGTGTGTACCGCCCCATTCATCATGCACTTGATGAATATCTGAATGACAGATGCCACTATACAAGATATCTATTAATACATCGTTCACACCCAGCTCCCTTCTTTCAAATTCCCAGTATTCAAGTGGAGAAGTACTGTCTTTTGCCGCATAACCTTTCGATTTAATCATATCATCTTTTTTTATAAACCACATTTGGATACGAAAATGATTTCGATCCTCATTTAACTGGTGTAAAGTTAATAGGTCTTGCTGATGAATGAAGAAGCCGAATTGGAATATTGACATTCGACAAACAATAAAGTAAGTTTCAACATATACATTAAGCAAAAGCCAGTGTATATTTGAGTACATATAAATCATTTCAATGAAAAGAATCAATTTAACGCTGGCTGTTCTTTGCTTTACATCTATGGCTTTTGCCCAAAAAATCGATTACAAGGTGAACACCCAATCTTCGAAGATCAAATGGAGCGCCAAAAAAGTCGTCGGTGGACATGTAGGAATTATAAATCTACAAGAAGGCAGCATACAAACCGATAAAGGAAAAATCATAGCCGGTAACTTTACAATAGATATGAATTCCATGGCGTGTGCTGATGCCCCCAAGTTGACGGGACATTTAAAAAATGAAGATTTTTTTAATGTCCCGAGCTATCCCACCGCGAAATTTGTCATCAGTAAAGTTGACAATAGCAAAGCAAACCCAATCATAACAGGTAATCTTACGATCAAGAATAAAACAAAATCAATATCATTTCCGGCAAAAGTCACCACGACGGTAGATGGTCTAGCCGCAGAAGCTGTCGACGTAAAAGTAAATCGTTTGGATTTTGATATACAGTATCGTTCTGCGAGTTTCTTCTCCGATTTAGGCAACCGAGCAATAGACGACGAGTTCACATTGGATATACAGATTAAAGGAACAAAATAGCTGTTGCAGCGTAGCGGCTCAATAAAATGCCCTTAATAAGACTGTTTCTAGTCTCCAAATACACTGAAATTCGATCGTTAATATTTTTCAAACGTATGAAACGTGGATTCTGTTAAATTAGATTTGTTTCAAATTACACTTAACGTCCTTGAAAATTAACGAAAGTGAAGTTTTAGATTTATCTTTAAAATTCCTAAAGATAAATTATACAAAGTATTTATGGAGAAAATAAAAACTTTTCAACAGCACGAGCTTAATAGAATTAGAAAACATTGGAGTAATAGTGGCCTTGCATTTGAGAAGTTAGGAAGATCTTCTAATATATCGGATTACTCCGACCGGGAGATCAATGAGATGCTGCTAGGCATATATAAAGATAGTAAACATCTGATGGTTGATGAAGGGTATTTTATTGATGTTTCAAAGGTACAAAAAGCCAGCTGCACTTTAGTGGATGTCTCCTACGCTAGACGCATTAAACCAGACCCAAAAAGTGCCCTCAAACTTCAGGACATCCGTAATTTTTATATTGAAGATTATTTTGTCGAAACAACAGAAATATTTTCTGATCAACATAAACACAAAATAACCGGTTATTTAAAAAAAATCGGTGGTATCAGCTTGGGGAAAGGTCAATACAATAAATTGTATTCTATTCCGAATGATTTTAAAACCTTTTTCGGTAACGCGCCCGCAGATTTATTCTACCCAATACAACGGTATATAAACGGGCTATTCTTTGACGACGATTATCGAATGTCAGATTTTGAGGTCGTCAGTAATATTTCCATTAGTAAGATATGAGCCTGTTAGAACGCATATCTTACTAGTGTTTTTTTGACTATCTCTTGCGTCTAATCGCTTTTTCTCAAGGTAACAACAGTGATTTCAGGCCATACCCCTATTCGCCCTCTCAAACCGTGAAAACCAAATCCACGATTGACATAGAGATATTTCCCGTGCTTTTGATACAGCCCAGCCCATTGTTTGTAGAAATATTGAATTGGACTCCATTTAAATCCAAACAATTCGATCCCAAACTGCATACCATGTGTATGCCCAGCGAGGGTTAAATGGACATGTTGATCGTGATCCAAGGTAACATGATCCCAATGGGAAGGATCATGAGACATCAAAATTTTGAAAGTATCCTTATTCAATCCAATAGTAGCCTTAGCAAGATCGCCGTACTGATGAAATCCACCTTTACCCCAATTTTCAACGCCAATTAGAGAAATACGATCTCCTTGCTTTTCAATTGCTATTGATTCATTCAGTAATAATTTAAATCCCATTTCATGGTGAATTTCCTTAAGTCTATTCAGGTTTGAAATTTTTGACTCGACACTATCCCATTGCACATAATCCCCATAATCGTGATTTCCAAGAACTGAAAACTTGCCGAAAGGAGCTTGCAATCGATTAAATTCTGAAACCCATGGCTCCATTTCAGAAGCCCTATTATTGACCAAATCGCCAGTAAACAATACAAGATCACTGTTCTGAGCATTTGCTAACTCAATACCTTTACGCACTCTTTTCATATCGGATAAACTTCCGGAATGGATATCTGATAGTTGCGTAATTTTAAAGCCGTTAAACGCCTCGGGGAGATCTGGAAAACTCACAATTTCTTCTCGTACTCTATAAAAATAACGACCTCTCGTTAGCCCGAAAAAAATAATCAGTAGCATGAGCACCGCACAGAGTAGGATGATCTCGCTCAAGAGAACACTACGCGGCGGATAAGAGCGGAAAATACGCGTAAGATCTTCGAGGAGCAAAAATGGAATAGCGATCAATTTAGGTATAAAAACAATCAAAAATGCCGTAATCAAACTAGTCGCTGACCGCTGGATTTCATGACCTGCCTTCCGCAAGAAAAATAGAGCGAAAACTCCAAGAAGTAACAATAAATCCAGACACCAATATATGCTCTGAAAAACTGAACTTTTAGCAACGGTAATGAAAGCCTGAAAAAAATAGAAATCCCCTACGATGAATAGGAATAAAATGAATAGAAGTCTTTTTGCCATATTGTACGAAATACATATGTTGAACAGCTAATGATATGCCAAAAGATATATCGTTGCACCTCATGCAGCTAACTCTCGAAATACTGATGTGCTCGTGACAATTGATTCTATTTCAACCCCATTTGATAGCGAAATTTCCTTCCATTCATTCAAAACATGCCATAATGTCTTAAAGTTTCTTTAAGTGATGATCATTACAATATGCCAACTTTTTGCATACATGCCCTCATTTTCCTATAAGTCCGCTCAATATCGTCATCTAAACCAATAGAGAATCTGATCAATCCATCGGAAATCCCCATCGTTAAACGTTCCTGCTCAGGGATTTCAGATGAGGTCGAACTACCCGAGCAGGAAAATAGTGTTTTGTAAAAACCTAAACTCACAGCAAGATATCCTAAATTCTCAGCCTGCATCAACTCCATCAGCTCATTAGCTCTCTCAGTCGTTTCCACGTCCACCGTCATTAAACCACCAAATCCATACGCCTCATGCATCATGCTCTTCATTAACTCATGATTGGGGTGAGAATTCAGTCCAGGGTAAGAAATCTTTAATCCATCTTGCTCAAACCGCTCCGCTAAATAAAGGGCGTTATAGCTATGTTGTTTCATCCGTATATGAAGTGTGCGCAAATTCTTCAATATACTCGCCGAGCGTAAGCTGTCCATTGTTGGTCCCAGCAACATGCAAGCTCCGCTATTCACGTTTTTGGTTTCGTCGATAAATTCCTGACTTGCACAATACACACCACCAACGCTATCGCTGCTACCGTTGATAAACTTTGTTAAGCTATGAATGACAATATCAGCACCCAACCGTATCGGTGAAATTGACAAAGGAGAAAAGGTGTTGTCAACAATCAATTTTAGCTTATACTTTTTACAGAGAGTCGATAACCTTCTCAGATCCGCCACACGCAACAACGGATTGCTCACACTTTCACAGTACAAAATTTTTGTATTGGGTCTTATCGAATTTTCTAATGCTTCGAAATCATCAATATCCAAGAATGTCGTCTCAATTTGGAAAGGTGGGAGAAAATTTTTGAGGAAAGCATACGTTCCCCCATAGATTGTCCTACTTGAAATAATATGGTCGCCACTTTTACAGAGCTGTAAGAGAACCGTAGTTATGGCTCCCATCCCAGAAGATGTTACATTAGCTGCAGCGGTATTTTCCATTTTTGCCAATGCCTGCGCTAAGTATAAATTCATTGGAGATGAATGTCTCGAATAAAGATAACAGCCTTCCCCATTTCCTTCGAACGTATCAAACATCGTTTTAGCCGAAAGAAATGTATAAGTAGAACTGTCCGATATCGACGGATTCACACCTCCAAACTCACCAAAATATTGCAAATCTTGAATTTCATTTGCTGCGTTAAAATCTTCCATGTTTTTATCTTTAAAATTGAGGAATTTTAAATTATATTACAATAAATTATAGCTATATTAGAGTATAAATCTATTATATAAAGAATAGTTAGTGAAAAAATCTACCTGATTAAAAAAAAGAATCATTAAACCAAAAATAAATCTATGCATTTCGACGAAATTGACCGAAAATTACTGCTCTTCCTACAACAAGACGCAAAACAAACAACCAAAGAGCTATCCCACAAACTTAACTTATCAGCAACAGCAGTCTACGAACGTGTACGTAAACTCGAAAATACGGGAATTATTAAAGGATATGTTGCAGTACTTGATAAACACAAAATAGCCAAAGATTTCTTGGTATTATGTCACGTTAAATTAGTGCAACATAAAAAAGAATTTATCCTACATTTTGAAAAAGAGGTGATGAACCTTCAGGAAGTAACAGAATGCTTTCATGTGAGTGGAGATTTCGACTATATATTAAAAATATGTGTGCAGGACATGGCAGACTATCGTAATTTTATGTTAACAAAATTGACCAGTCTAAAACATATCGCAAGCACGCATAGCTCATTTATGATCGCCGAAGTCAAAAATACCATAGCTATAATGCTGTAGAAACTTAAACTAAAACTCCATTTTTTGAAGCAATAGGTTCTGGAATATCTTCGTCTCCTATGATCTGCAACATATCAATCTCAATGGTTCTACAGATCGATAGCATCGGTATATCAAACATCAGTCCTCCAAAAGGATTTTCGGTGTAGTCACCCACCAGTTCCATCACAATATAAATCCATCCTATGACCACACAAAACGGAATACTCGTCCATATACCCCAATCTCCCAATTTTGCAAATTCATTCACTAAACCCAACGGAAGCAGGATGATAAGAATAACATTGAACACAAATGCTGTACTCGCAAATTGCCGCGGCGAAGGAAATTTTTTGATTCTCTCTGCCTGCCCCTGATAATCATAAAATTGGTTTAAACAGTTCTGTAATTGAGTTTGATTGAAATCAGAGATGACCTTATCATTTTTCAAGGCATTTACTTCCCTAGCTTGTTGGGAAATCAAATATGTAGCAAAGTTTTTGTATTGACGCTGTGCATTGAATTCCGCAGTAGAAAGATATTTATTCAAAAAAATAGATGTCCTACTGTAATCAGGAAAACCAGCCTTTATAAGTCTGTTTCTTTTAACATTCATAGAACCAATATATTTTTTCAAACTAATGTGCTCCCATTCCGTTGGGACCAACAATTGCTCCCTCAACGTATACAGCCAGGCAATATGACGGTAAGCAATCCTTTTTCTCCGTTCTACTAAATCGGTAGAATCACCATTTTCGGTGTTAAAGGCATATAACATGGCTGTAAATGACCGGCTAGAATTAACAATTGAACCCCAAATTTTTCGGGCTTCCCAAAGTCGATCATAGGCCTGATTGTTTTTAAAACCAACGTAGAATGCTTCAGCCGTCCCGATCAATGCCAAGGGAACCCATGGAATTATCATCCACTGCCAGTTAAAAAAATAATAGATAACCGCCACGAGCGAGCACCAAAGTGTAAGCCATATCAAATGTGCCCCTGCTAAATTGAATATTTGCCTATAGTTGAAATATTTGGTTGTGATCATAAAGAATGGAAATCTTTCATTATTAAAAAACGCTGTGAAAGTACACTTAATTTATAACTGTTCAATACATCAATTTGTTTTCGAGGCAATTATTTCTAAAGCTTTGCCCTATTATCAAAACTAAAGCTTTAGATTTCAAAATAGCTTATCATTAAATTTACTCCTTTCGTCCCGAAAAAACCAATATATATCCCAAAAAATTGAATAAAAACATCGTTGAATATAGCTTTGGGTAATTATTCGAAACTTATGAACAAATTAATAGTAGTAACTCTTATCACATTTTTCACTAACAGTTTGCTATTCGCTCAAAGCACAGTCATCGGAAAGGTCTCCGATCAATCTGGAAATCCAGTCCCCTACGCGACCGTTTCCTTTCAGCCATTACATGCAATGAAAGATACATCAATAGAGAAAATAGCCGATGAGTATGGCAACTTTCAGTTATTCATCAACGAAAAAGGAACTTACCTCGCTTCAGTTCATATTGAAAAAATACTCAAAATGCAGCAAAAAATCGATATTAAGGAATCGAATGAAACCATGGCATTTGTAGTTCCCAAATCACGCTTAACCAACCTCGTGCTAGATGAAGTAACGGTAAACCATCGCAGACCGGTCATACAGCGAAAAATCGACCGCCTCATCATGAATGTGGGGCAAACAGCCAATGCTGTTGGAAAATCAGCATTAGATTTGCTTAAAATAGCACCAGGAGTGTTTGTCAATAACGGCCAAATTTCAATTAACGGCATAATGGGCACACGCATTCTTGTAGACGGAAAAAGTATTAATCTGGCAGGAAGCGATCTTAAGAATTACCTTCAGTCATTACGTTCCAGTGATATCCAAAGCATTGAAATCATGGCGCATCCCTCAGCGGAATTTGATGCAGAAGGCAGCGGTGGCATAATTAATATTATTTTGAAGAAAAATGATAAGCAAGGAATCAATGGCTATATCGGTAACGACTATGGACTAGGCCTCGGAAAATATGCCTCATACAATCCTTACACCGCTTTAAATTATCGAAAGGGCAAAATTGGTTTAACCGCAAGCTATGCTTACGCTCACGCTAAATCCTATGAAGAACTAAAACAGCAGAGAAACTTTTCCAATAATGGTCTATACAGTCAAACAACAGACAATACACAAACAAACAACAATAGCCGAATAAGAACAGTTGTGACATATGATCGTTCGAAAAGGGAATCTTTCGGATTAGCCTACACGGACCAATACAGTAATTTTACGGGGCCCTCCGTCGCCCGTGCGACAGTGCGCTACGAAGATCCAGCTAAAAATATCATTTCGTCGGGCAGTTTTCCTTCCGAATCGAAATCCAATTATCAAAACCTTGGATTCAATTATGCTAGGGAAACAGACAGTTTACACTCTAAAGTCACTATAATCGCCGATTATACGCATAATAAACGCACTGGAAATAGTATCAGCAACAGCACGGATTGGAATGCAACTGGTAGCGTTATTAGCGATACGTTGTTTAGATTAGATTATCCAAGTACAGCAAAAATATTTACGGGCGAAGCGAAATACAACTGGATAGTAAAAAACGGAAACAATTTATCTATTGGCTTAAAGTCTACAGCGACAGATATCATAAACACCAATAATTATCAGGTCTTCGATCAACATTGGACACCAAGTCCAGCGCTCGATTTCGAATTCGCTTATAAAGAAAGAATTTATGCAACCTACGCAAATTACACGGGAAAATGGGCAAAAATTGATTATCAATTGGGGCTTAGAGGCGAGAAATCCATCGTTCAGGGACGACTTTGGGGAGCACAGCAGGCAGATCTTTCACAACATTATTTTAATTGGTTTCCAAGCATCTTTCTGAAGAAAGATCTAAATATGGAAGGAAGCAACTACCTTACTTTTTCCTACAATCGAAGAATTAGACGTCCTTCATACTTTGATTTGAATCCATATAAATATTATATAGATAATTATTCCGTGCAAACAGGAAACCCCTATTTGAGACCACAATTTACAAATTCAATAGAAATTGGTGGGTTGTGGAAGGAAAAGTACTATAGTGCATTAAATTATTCACAGACAAAAAATGCCATATCACAAATCATACGCAACCAGGCACAAGAAGAGCTATTGACCGTCATTAAAGACAACGTCGGTACTCAAAAGGTATGGACCGCTACCATCAGTGTGCCGGTAAACTTCTTGCCCTTCTGGTCAAGCACGAATACCATTCTGTTCACACATACCCGCTCCACTTCTCCAAACTTTAATTTAAAAAAAGCCTCTTTCCTCGTACAGACTGAACAGGAAATTAAATGTGGCAAAGGCTATAGTATTAATATAAACGCATTCTATACACCTCAAATGTTAATTGGAAATATTGTAACTAAAGCCATAGGGTCGGTAGATTTAGGGATCCAGAAAAAGTTTATTAAAGATAAATTGGTGGCCAAGGCAAGCATCAGTGATATCTTTTATACGAATAACTATACAGCAACAAGCTATTTCAACGATACTAAAATTTGGATAAGTCACAAAGAACAATCACGGGTTTGCTCCATCTCCTTACTATATAATTTCAAAAAAGGCACGGCGTTTAAGGCGAAAAAAATGGAATCTAGTAATATGGAGGAAAACGGAAGATTATAAATGTTAACAATTTTTATCTTTGCAGCTCAACGAGCTACTAAATTAAAATAAATAAGGGTCAATGAAAAAGTATAAGCTTGCCAAATTTATCGCTCAGGTAGATCCATTCGTTAAAACAAAGGATATTGAAACATTTTATACGCCGAGTGTTCGAATCATGTTACATTTTGGTATGTGGTTCTTATTTACGGTGCTCCTGTTCTGCAACTACTACTATGTGTTAGCAATTCCGCCAAATCAATCCTTATTTTTATCGATCCGCGTCCTGATTTCATCACTTGTTGTATTTTATCTCTTTTTCTATTGGATCATACCCTATGCGCGAAATTCAAAATTATGGATAGTACCGTTTGTAGCATCGCCGGTATGTATTTTTATTTGGTTATTTATTAATAATCTTTTTTATGTACTAGCCTACAAATACGGTTATGACCTATCTAATTTATACCCATTAATGGGCAAAGAAAAAAACTTCATTCCGAATCTTTGGTCGGTTTTCAGTTTCAAGGTGATTACATTAAATGCATTATCTGCTATCTATTCGATGTCTCCTTTTTTCTTTACCAAAATATTAATTGATATGAGAAGAATAAACAAAGACAGGATGCGAATTCAAGAGCAGAAGTTAAAGTTGTCACTGGAAAACATCCAAGTAGAAAAAGACTTTCTGAAAGCTCAACTTAATCCACATTTTCTATTCAATACGCTTAATAATCTCTATCGTTTGACCATGAAAAAAGATCCAACAGCGCCGGAGGTTGTTTTAAATTTATCGGAAATAATGGGATATACGTTATATGACTCGGATACAGAATATGTCTCCTTAAGCAAAGAGCTCGATTTTATTGAGAATTACTTCTCACTGGAAAAAATGCGGCATCCGCAAACCTATAAAATTGTATTGAAAATCGAAGGCCGACAGTATGCTGCTTGCCTAACAATTGCGCCATTATTGACATTTAATCTAATCGAAAACGCCTTTAAATACGGACTTAAAAATGGAGAGGACTCATTTGTCCAACTTTTTATTAGCATTACCAAAGATCAATTTATTTTTGAAATTAAAAATGACTATGATAATTTAGATAGAACAAAAATAGCTCCGTCTAAAGGTATCGGTATTAAAAATTTAAGAAAACGTCTCCATCTCATTTATCCGACAAAGAGCGATCTCCAAATCACAGATACTGGCGGTGAATTTAAAGTTGTATTAAATATCACATTACAGCATGATTGAAAAGTATAGCTGCATCGTCATTGATGACGAGCCTTTAGGAATTGAACTCATTACGGATTTCGTCAATCAAATACCCTTTCTGGAACTGAGAAAAACATTCGGAAAGCCAGTCGAGGCCATGAGCTTCTTGCAAGATAATCCCATTGATTTGGTGTTTAGTGATATTGAAATGCCCAAGTTGACGGGCTTAGACCTATTGGAAACCCTAGCGCAGCAACCCATCTTTATTTTTATCACAGCACATCGGCATTTTGCCATTGACGGATTTGAAAAAGGAGCCGCGGATTACCTAATTAAACCGGTTCGTTTCGATCGGTTTTTAAAAGCTGTAAACAGAGTAAAGGAACAACTAGATACACTTAAAAAGCTAAAAAACAGTGCTGTAAAAACAGATCGCATTTTCATAAAAAGTGAAAGTAAGTTTATCAGATTAATGCTAAAGGATATTGTTTATATCGAGGCTCAGGGAAATTACTTGACCATTGTCACGCTTAATGGTACGAATCAGACATTATCTACCTTGAAAGCCATGGAAGAAATTTTACACAATTCCAGTTTCTTTCGAATTCACAGAGCATTCATTGTCAATACAGATTATATTCAGTCGCTAAATGGAAATATCGTTCAGCTTTCGAATGGAAAAATTATTCCTATTGCCAGCAATAAAAAAGACCTATTATATTCACTTTTGGGGTTACATTAAATAATAGAATACGATCCCATTAGCGATCTGAATTTCCATAGGTGAACGTCTAGTGGATTTTAAAAAAAAGATATAGCATACTATTGTATATTTTTATCCGTTTAATTATTTTAATTGCATTGAAATACAAAACTTCAAATACACAACAAGATGATGATAAAAATAAAAGGCTTCGCATTAAACATGATTCTTTTACTGCTTGCGACAACTGCTTTTGCCCAAAACAGAGTGGATCTACGGACCATGTTAAATAAAAATCGAGAATTTATATTTCCGCAGACAGTGGATAAAATTGCTACGGCGTTGGATGTCAAAACGGAGTTTTATGAAGATGCCAATGAGGAAAAGTATGCAAAATGGATCACTAAATCTGGTTTAGAACTGTATAGCAATTACGGCGATGATAAAACTGTTATTGAACTTTTTTTTGATATTCCTGAAGATAAGTTTTTGGTTGTAGAGGGGCTACCTTTCGATCTAGCAATGAACAAAACAACCCTCCAGGAGGCGCTCTCAAAATTCAGTCGTCACGAAGTCAAACAGAAGAAGCTTGATGATGGAAGCGCTTACCCTGGCGGTACCAGCTTGACCATGAAAACGGGAACGCATTTTACAACGCTAATCTTTGATAACAAAAATCTTTTAAAGTTTATGAGTTTAACCATTTCGCTAATTGACCCCGCAGTCAATTAAGCTAACGGGGGCGTTAGAATTTGAAAATATTAAAGATTTCCTTTTTTTAGCTCATTGACGGCAAAATCTACCGCCCTTGCGGTAAATGCCATATATGTTAGTGATGGATTCACACATGATGAAGAAGTCATAAATGCCCCATCTGTCACAAAAACATTTTTTGCATCCCATACTTGATTAAATTTGTTCAGTACGGATGTTTTTGGATCATTGCCCATTCGTGCTGTGCCCATTTCGTGAATTCCCTGCCCCATACTGAACCCATTATCGTAGGTCTTTACATCTTTGACACCAATTGATGTTAACATTTCCACCATTTCATTACTGGCATCGCGTCTTATCTTCCGCTCGTTCTCCTTGATCGTTGCATCTATTGCTAATACAGGAAGTCCCCATTTATCACGAATAGACGAATCCAATACGACTCTATTATCGTGGTATGGCAGTATTTCCCCGAAAGCAGTGAATCCGATTTTCCAGCCGCCAGGCTCAGTAATAGCATCTTTCCAGGCCCCGCCCACGCTCATATTGTCCACCTCACCCGTCCATTGTGGCCTTGAAGCACCGCCCTGATAGCCAAAACCACGAACATAATCTCTCTTCTTACGATCTCCGGGAACATTAACGAATCGGGGAACATATAATCCATTAGCCCTTCGTCCAAAAATATATTTGTCTTCAAATCCCTCTACGCTTCCGCCAGCACCACTATTTAACATGTGATCCATTAAATTATGCCCCAGCTCCCCACTGCTACTTCCGAGACCATGTTCCCATATATTAGTAGCGGAATTCATTAATAACCAGGTGGAATTTAAAGTCGACGCACATACAAAAACAATTTTGGCAAAATATTCATACGTCTGATTCGTTTCCGAATCTACTATTTCCACTCCCTTAGCTCGCTGCGTATCAGGGTCATAAATAATATTCTTTACGATGGCAAATGGACGTAACGTTAATTTCCCTGTCTTCATCGCAGCAGGTAATGTTGCAGATTGTGTGCTAAAATAAGCGCCAAAATTACAGCCAAGCCAGCATTTATTTTGGTATTGGCAATTAATGCGGTTATGATGCGGAACTGTTATGTTGGCGACCCTACCAATTATAAAATGCCGTTTGCCTTGGTAATGCAATTTCAGTCGTGCAGCAAGATCTTTTTCCACAACGTTCATATCCATCGGCGGCATAAAGTCACCGTCGGGCAGCACTGCTATTCCGTCTTTATTACCAGAGATGCCGGCAAATTTCTCAACGTAACTGTACCAGGGTGCTATTTCGCGATAACGTACAGGCCAATCTATACCGTAACCATCTTTGCTATTAGCCTCAAAATCAATATCTGACAAACGATAACTCTGCCGCCCCCACATAAGCGACCGCCCTCCAACCTGATAACCTCTGAACCAATTAAAGGGTTTTATTTCCTTATATGGACTTTCAGTTTCATTGGTCCAAAAATCAATATTTCCTTCGTTTATCCATTGATTTCTAATTCCAAATGGCAAATAGTGCTGCGCAATATCCAATGGTACACGGCCACTATGTGGAAAATCCCATGGATCTTTGTTGGGGGATGGATAATCTTTAATATGTTCAATATTGCGTCCTCTTTCTAACATTATGGTTTTAAGGCCCCGCTCTGTTAGTTCCTTCGCTGCCCAGCCACCAGTGATTCCAGACCCGATGACAATAGCATCATATACATTATTAGCCATGTAGTTGTAGTTGGTTTAATTGGTTATTACTTGTTGGAAAACTCCCTTTTCAAAATGAGTTATTTTCCAACATAAAACATTGCAAAGTTTGTCGGTAAACTTACCCTGCACAGAGGGCTTATCCGCTCCACCACCAAAGTAGAATAGACTCCCTAAACAAGTTTAAGGTTTTTTTTTGATTTAATTGCAACCGGTTGCGAATTTTTGTAATATTGTATTAAACAAGTACGTAACTTGAATAACCAGATTATAATAGTATAAACTAGAGACTAAATCATTGCTTCAAACTAATCAGAATATAAATCTTTTCAGTCTGAGATATGGTCTTTTCTAAACATAATAAATATGACAACAATTAAAGGTCCTGCCATCTTTCTCGCACAATTTATCGGCGATGAACCCCCGTTTAATTCCTTAGAAAATATCTGCCAATGGGCCTCAGCGCTCGGCTATAAAGGTATTCAGTTGCCAACCTTAGATGCTCGTTTTATTGATCTGGAAAAAGCAGCGTGCGATAAAAGCTATGCACTCGACCTAAAAGCTAAAGTACAGTCCTATGGATTGGAAATCACTGAACTCTCAACCCATCTTCAAGGGCAACTAATCGCTGTAAACCCAAGTTTTGATGATCTCTTTGATGCCTTTGCACCACAGCAGGTGCATCAGGATCCTCAAGCCCGACAACAGTGGGCCATACAACAATTAAAATATGCCGTACAGGCTTCTCACAATCTTGGCCTGAAAGCATTAGCAACCTTTAGTGGCGCATTATTGTGGCCATTTATATACCCTTGGCCACAAAGACCAGCCAACCTGATTGAAACAGGATTTGCGGAACTTGCCAAATTATGGTTACCCATACTCGATGAATGCGAGCAGTATGATGTCGATCTCTGTTATGAATTACATCCGGGCGAGGACCTGCACGATGGTTTTACTTTCGACCTGTTTCTCGAGAACGTAAATAATCACAAACGGGCAAACATCCTTTATGATCCCTCCCATTTTGTCCTTCAATGCCTCAATTACCTCGAATTTATTGACATCTATCACGAGCGAATTAAGATGTTTCATGTTAAAGATGCTGAATTTACACCTTCTGGCCGTCAGGGTGTTTATGGTGGCTACCAGAACTGGCAAGCTAGAGCTGGTAGATTTAGATCAATTGGCGATGGACAAGTTGACTTTAAAGCCATATTTACCAAACTTACACAGTATGATTTTAAAGGCTGGGCTGTACTCGAATGGGAGTGCGCATTTAAAAATGCTGAAGATGGTGCTCGGGAAGGTGCCCTCCACATTAAAGACTACATTATACGGGTTACCGATAAGGCATTCGATAATTTCGCGGCAGTAGAAACAAATGATAGCCTCAATCGCAAACTATTGGGTTTGTAAAATAAATGATCTCGTCATTATAAATTTAACTTTATGAGCACTACAAAACTTAAAATGGGTATGATAGGCGGAGGAAAAAATGCTTTTATTGGTGCTGTTCACCGTATGGCTGCCGGAATCGACGGCCATATTGAATTATGTTGTGGAGCGCTAAACTCTGATCCTATTGTTGCAAAAGAATCTGGATTACTTTTGGGACTTCCAAAAGAAAGAAGTTATGGAAGTTATCAGGAAATGATCTTCCAAGAAAGCAAGCGCCCTGCGCAAGAACGCATGGACTTCGTCAGCATCGTCACCCCTAACTTTGCTCATTTTGAACCGGCGATGATGGCTTTAGACCATGGCTTTCATGTCGTCCTCGAAAAACCGATGACTTTAACACTTGAACAAGCACGTTTACTTCAAGAAAAAGTGGAGGAAACAGGATTAACCCTTTGTGTGACATATACATACTCCGCTTATCCAATGGTAAAACAGGCCCGTCAACTGGTGAAGGAAGGTCGACTAGGGCCAATCAGAAAGATTATGGTTGAGTACCCACAAGGTTGGCTCAGTAAACTCATCGAAAACGGCCTCTCACTAGCATTCTGGCGCACAGATCCCGAAAAAAGTGGAAAAAGCGGATGTATGGGTGATATCGGAACGCACGCGGCACATTTAGCAGAATATATCTCAGGTCTGAAAATAACTAAAATGTGTGCCGACTTACAAACTTTCGTCGACGGGAGAAAACTGGAAGACGACGGCAATATTTTACTTCGATTTGAAAACGGTGCATCAGGAGTGTTATCTGCCTCGCAGGTCGCTGCCGGAGAAGAAAATGCCTTAAAAATTAGAGTATATGGTGAGGAAGGCGGTTTAGAATGGAACCAACAAGATGCCAATACACTAATCGTCAAACATATCGATCAGCCGACTCAGCTTTTTAGAGCGGGCCAACCATACCTTTCGCCACTTGCACAACATAATATACGCTTACCTGCTGGACACCCAGAAGGATATATTGAAGCATTTGCCAATATCTATAGAAATTTTGCAACTACACTTTTAGCGTCCATGGAAGGTAAAGTTCCTACAGAAGAAGAGACTGACTTCCCGACCGTAAGTGATGGTGTCCGGGGCATGAAGTTTTTAGCAACTGTACTTGCTTCAGCAGAATCTGAACAAAAATGGACTGACTTCCTAAGTTAATAAAATAAAAGAACCAATGTGGTGTCCCCCGCAGGCGGGGAAACCACATTGGTTGCTATTTTAGCGAATTCACTTTTGATTATCGCATCGAATTTAAATAGTTCTCGTCATTTGAATAAAGTTTCTTGCATATACGCTTCGTCCCATTTTGCTCAGCGTATATAGAAGTATTTCTATTCAACAGCTATTATTTTTTTGGATACTTTGGAACTTCCTCTATCACTATAGTTTGTTCTTGTTGCGTTAGTGGAGCTGGAGGAATTTCAGCAACATCTCGTTCGATTTCCTGAGTTTCGACATGAACAGCATATGGCGAAGGTTCTATTGGAATACCCATTACTGTCGCATATTCTCTGGTATAAATAGCACCAAAATACAGGATCGCGGCTGTATAATAAACCCATAACAAGATCAACACAAACGAGCCCGCTGCACCATAAGTATCTTGTGTAGCCGAATGTTCTAAATACACCCCGATTAAGTACCTGCCTACCACAAATAAAATTGAGGTAAATAAAGCCCCAGCACGAACCGTTCTCCAATGAATATTGACATCCGGCAGTATTTTAAATATGACACTGAACAAAAGAAAAATAGTTCCAAAGGATAAACCAAAGTTAATCCCGTTCACTAACATAACTGTCATATCTGGAAAGTAACGCTGCAGCTGATCCGTTAAAGCCAAAATCACACCATTAACAATAAGTGTAACGACCAGTAAGAATCCCAATCCTATAACCAATGATGAAGACAAAAGTCTGTCCTGAACTAATTTTAACCAACCTTTCTTTGGCTTCGCGCGTACGTGCCAAATCTTGTTGATGGAATTTTGGATATCCCCAAAAACTGTTGTTGCCGCTAAAACTAAGGTAACGCCGCTGATCAGCAATGCCAGATTTGACTTTCCTGACAATTGTAAATTCTGAATAACCTCCTGAATCTGCTTAGCAGCACTATTCCCCACAAAACCGCGTAACTCCATAAACACCCTCCCCTCGATGGCATCCTCTCCATAAAAAATTCCAGCCAAGGCAATGATTAGAACGAATATTGGACCGATCGAGAAAACCGTATAATAAGATAGTGACGCACTGTACTTCATTGAATCCTCATTGAGAAATCCCGCAACAGTACTTTTCAAAATCCGCCAATACGTTTTTATTTTACTGCTACTCCTAGTTCTGATATCCATATTTTCGCGTTTTATCTCTACAACAAACCATTAAGTAGTCGAGAAAGTTTGTCCTTTATACGTTTTAATGCGAATAGTCTTTTAGAGTACCTTCCAGAACCAATCGATCCTGTTTTACGACTTTTAGACTAAGGATGAGATCTGAAACAAGGGTTTTCAGTACTAAAATGGTCGACACTTTGACTTCATTTGGCCAGTCCGCCAGATGAATCGCAACATGAGATAACACATCAGTCTTCTTATACTTCCCGTTTAGTCTGTTTACGTCCTGTGATGTCGACAATATACTGAATCCCTTATCTTGCTTTTTAAACCATTGGTAGAACAGCTTATTTGGCAGAAACTTGTTGAGGTTACTATCTCCCCGCATGGTAATTCTTATTTCTGGAACAAGTGTGTTATATAGCGTTTTCTCTTCGACCGTTTCAAAATTCTCATCAACCGCATAATTGATAATAGTATCCGTCTGAGTTACCTTATTTTTTAATATTTCAATATCAATATAACTACCGTCCAAATGTTTGATAAGAGAATCGGTCATCATCGGAAATTCTGCAAACGCTTGTTTTAGTTTATTTTTCAGTTGATTCGTAGGGATATTGACCCAAGCTTTTGCAATATATTGTGTCGATGCAAGTTCCCTGACAAGGAACTCTTTCGGAAAGTTCCAATTTTTTGAGGTAAATTCACCATAAACATCAACTTGATCACCTTTCAATGTGAATTCAACATAATTTTTAGTGGATAAATCACTATAACGTACAGATTGGCCGGTAAGTGTGCTCGGATCGGCGATAAATTGTTTAATAATTACCATATCGCCTTTTGATTGAATGAGCTGCAGCATCTCTTCCTTCTTTTTATCAAGATCAAAACCTACACCAATCAATAAATCATTTCCTCTACACACAAATGCCATTTTATTCGCCCGATCATACGCATACGTCATCCCGGAATCGTCGCCTCTTTCGATAGAATCTACTTGTATGACTTCTTTTAGAAAAAATAAGAATTGCTGTTTATCCTTTAGCTGAAAAAAAGCATAAAAATTTTTTGGATGTTCCTCCAAAGCAAAAAGAAAGACATTCGCTTTAATGTCAATGCCATTATCTTGAAGTTTACTTAGCCTTTTGCCGAAATTCAAACTTTCTTTTTGTGATATCTTCCATTTATTAAAAAACTGATTCAACAAAATATCATCCAATGATACCGTTAATAATGCTTTACTTTCTTTATGGACCAATGATTTGTAAGACTCTTGCTGCCTGAGTATGTATATTCCCCATACGGTAATTATCAAAAGTATAACAATCCCTATCGTCCAAACTATTGTCTTTTTTATCATATCGATTCAATCTATAAGTGTGAGTTGCCTATCTAATACCCGTCAAAAGGGAACCCTAGTCTTCCAATGAATTAAATCTATCGCGTTGGATACGCTAACAGAAACCTATACCACACTATGTATGGTTGAAGCAAACTCAATATAAAAATCCTACAATTCAGCTAATGAAACTATTTGCCTTTTTGACATAAAGTATGTGTTTAGTTTTCAATATTGGAGTTTGACACGTTCAACCTAAAAATAACGAGATCAAAAATATCAATCAAATAGCGCTTTTTTCACCCCTGAAATCAGGGAATTGGTAATTCCATTTAAGATTCTCGAATTAAACCATATTCCAGGGCAGATTTTACAGCGGCAGTAACGCTCTTCGTTTGAAATTTCTCCATTAGATTTTTGCGATGACTTTCTACTGTGTGCGAACTGATAAAGAGAGATTCAGCAATTTGATTAGTTGTCATACCTTTCGCTACGAAACGGAGCACTTCTTTTTCACGACGTGTCAATTTTGGCACCTGCTTTAGCCCTATCTCCGATTTCTTATTCAAAATAGTACGGGTTTTCTCACAGATATAGCGCTTTCCAACAATAACATGTGAAATAGCAGTCAGTATTTCATCGCCATTTGCATTTTTCTGTAAATAGGCATCGGCTCCCTCGTTTAGAATACTATTGATGACAGCAAATTCATTGTGTACACTAAACGCGATTATTTTCAGACCATTGTTATTCTCTTTCAAGCCTTTAACTAAATCTATTCCGTTAGCGTCCGGTAGATTAATATCGAGGAGCAGTACCATTGGCATGTCTACAGCAATATTCTTCGACAGCTCGGTTGCGCTAGAATACATGCCGACAACTTCAAAATCTTCATGCGCGTTGATAATGTTTTTCAATCCTTCAAGCAACAAGGGATGATCGTCTGTAATCGCTATTTTTATCATTTTTCTAAAAGTTAAACCATGGGTATTTCCAACTCTATCGTAGTACCCGAGCCGTAATCAGACATAAGCTTCATTTCGCCGTTTAAAAACGAAAGTCTTGAACGCACATTATGCATTCCTGCTGCATGCTGCAAATCGACACTTTCTATATCAAAACCCTTGCCATCATCTTCAATTGTGATATGTAAACGCTCATTATGTGAAGAAAGCTGTATTAAAATATTGGAAGCACTAGCATGTTTCAATGCGTTATTGACCAATTCCTGAATAATTCGATATAAAGAAATTTCCTGTTCAGTACTCAACGTTGATTCAAATTGTAGAAATTCGCATTCAACGAGACATGTAACCTGGCTCATACGACTTGCATAGTCTCTTAAAGTCTCCTTCAAACCATATTTCACAATTAGATCAGGCATAAGGTTATGGGCAAGCCGACGAAGTTCATCTACCGCCCCATCCAACAGACCAATGCTTCGATCTATTCCTTCCTGTACGGATTCCTTTTCTAAAGTAGCCTTATTAAGCTCCGATAAACCTAACTTCGTACTAGACAGTAAACCACCCAACCCATCATGCAGGTCACGGGCAAGGCGCGTCCGCTCCTTCTCTTCCCCAGCGAGCATTGCTGTCAGGCTTTCAATCGCGTGTTGCTGATTTTTCTTTTCCATTTCTAATCGATGCAAATGCTCCCGCTGTTTCAATGCATTGGAACGCTGCCAATAGGCGTAAAATAGCAAAACGATGACAACCAAACAACTAATAAATAACCAAATATAAATCGAATTCATTCGCGACTTAAAAGCAATTTTCTTTTTTGACACGTCAAGCTCTTGTAAACGTTGCGTATTTTCCAGTCGGCTTAATTGCAAATCTTGCTCCTTTTTATCTCTTTCGAGTTGTAATACTTTAAGCTGCTGGGTACGATTCAGTTCATTCAATTTCAAATTCTCAACCAGTTGATGCTGTCTGTCATTCAAAGCTTTCATCAACTTAATCTGCTGTTCCTTTTTCTCTCCCTCCAAACGAAGACGCATTAACTTTTGGTTCTGTAATTCTCGCTCAAACTTCAGCTCCAGCTGTTTGGTCTTATCTAGTTTATCCGAATTAAAAGCTTTTTCAAATACATCAATATAGCTTTTTTGATAGTTGAACGCTTCTTTATATTTTCCTTCTTCAACACTTACTTCAGCCAGTCTGCTAAATAGACTTAACCCGACCTGATAATCATAATGCGGCTCTCGATTAAGATTATCCAAAGCTTTTTGCAGGTATTTCTTACCTTCATCACGACCGCCAGCTTTGAAAGCTTCATCCGCGAGGATACCATAAGCGGGTATCGTGATGGCATATTGTCCAGTTTCAGCAGCGATATCTAAAGCTTGTTTAGCGTAGGCTATCGCTTTTTTAACACCACTATCCGAATAAAACTCGTGGTATAAATTTGCAAGATTAACGGAAACATAGGCTAGATCCGTTGGATTGATAAGATGTTTATCATTCTTGTTCACCAAGCTATACGCATCAAGATAGTGTTGTTCAGCTTTACGCAATAGATCAAAATTCGCTTTATTTAACCTGTACTGTTCTTCAAACAAATAACCAGCTTGCATGTAGGCATCAAATAAGCTATTGACATTCCCACCTGCTTTAGCCGTTTCCAACAATAATGAAGTATACTTTTCTTGAAAATCATAATTACGCTGATTGGCGTAGATTGCTGTTAGTTCTTTATAAACGGCCAATTTACGAGCGATATTTGCCTCTGTCTGCGGTGCCTTCTCTAAATAAGAAATCGCTTTGTGAAATTGGGCAACTGCCTCATCTTCTCTATTCTGCCGTGTCATAATCCATCCATCACAGTAATATACATATCCTTTTGTTCCATTTTCATTGACAATCGGAAGCACAGATTTAGCATGTTCCAAATAAAATCTCGATTTTTCAAAAGCATGATCATTAAAGCTATTCATCGCAGCAATACAATTCAAGTAAGCATAATACTGCTTATCAGGATAGTTTCTAGCCAACTGAATATTGTCATGGAGTAGTTGACCAGCCAGGGCTTTATCATTATTAAAATACAGGGCCTGTGCGTATTTTCCCGTCAGTACAAACCGCTCTCTGCTTCCTAAAGGAAGATTGTAATACGATTTCTTTAACTCCTGCAGCTGTTCTTGCGCAAATACAGCACAACATGGACACAGAAAAAGAAAAAATATTAGAATTGAATACCAAATATTCTGAACATACCCCATAAAATCAATTGTTGTAGCTAGCTATGTGAATAGTCCAAACTTAGATAAATTTAGCTTTATACACAATAAATTATCGAACATACAAGTTAAACAGATGCGCTCGATATGCAAATCAGACGGGACTTGCTAAACAAAAAATCATACCTTTGCTACAATGAAGTATATCTATTTATTTCTTGCTATAGCTGCTGAGATCTTCGCAACCACTTTCCTCAAAAAGTCTGCAGGCTTTACCCTGATAAAACCTACTATTATCAGTATTGTAGGGTATATCATTGCTTTCTACTTTTTAAGTATCACCCTGAAATATTTACCTGTGGGTATATCCTACGCAATTTGGTCAGGAGTTGGAATTGTAGCGATTACACTGGTGGGTATGTTTTTATTTAAACAGATGCCCGATACAGCAGCCATTGTTGGTATGGTCTTAATCATCGCTGGAGTCATCGTTATCAATCTGTTTTCAAAAATGGGAACACATTAGGTGATGTAAGATCTAAATTTGTATTTTTGTAACTTACATAAATTAAAGGATACGTGTCGTTAGAGAAACTAAAACTTAGCAAAAGATTGACTGCTACGATGACTGAACTCGGTTATCTGGCTCCAAAGGAAATTCAGAGTAGGTGCATTTCCAGAATTCTTGGTGGACAGGATGTCATTGCCATCGCTCCTGAAGGAGCTGGTAAAACCACAACTTATGTTTTAACCACCTTGATGAAGTTGAAATTCACAACAGATGAAGCTCCAAAGTTTTTGATCTTGGCGCCAAATGAAGAACGTATCGACGAAATCGTTGAAAAGTTCCACCAACTAAGCAAAAATAGAGATCTTCGCATCATTGGATTACGCGCTTCAGGCAGTATGGAAGAGGAAATCGGAGAATTAGTTGATGGAAAGGACATTGTTGTAGCTACACCAAATCGTGCTAGAGCGATTTATCTTAAACTAGCATTAAATCTCAATCGAATTCAGACGTTAATTATCGATGATGCAGAAGAGATTATCAAACAAGGGATGCAAACGCCCTTACGCGAATTGGCAGAAAGCTGTGGTAAAGTGCAACATATCGTGTTCAGTACGGTTGAACACCAGAAACTTTATGACATGGTAGAGAATTTCATGAATGAAGATTATGCCGTCATAGAGGTAGACGAACTCGAAAACGATACTGTTGACACCTTGGATTTGCTCGTATATCATGTCCCTAATTTCACAACAAAAATCAATTTATTAAATCATCTGCTGCAAGATAAAGAAGTATTTCAGAAAGTAGTCGTTTTTGTAAACACCAAACTTACGGCTCAGAAATTAGCCAGTCACTTATTCAGCAGCAATAAAGAAGAAATTGCAGTACTCAATCCATTATTTTACGACGATTTCGGTTATGAAGCCATTGAAGACTTCAAAGAAAATAATCTATCTCGTGTATTGATCATTGCGAGAGAAAACACAAATGATATCGATCTTTCCGCTATTCCGTTCGTTTTCCAATTTGAATTACCAAATGAAAAGGAACAATTCTTAAATCACCTCCTCAAGAATGAAGAGAATGAAGAAACGATAATACTGACTTTTGCTACGGACCTGGAATTACCTATGGTGAAAAAAATCGAACAGGCCGTTGGTAAAAGGATGGACATATTAGAGCTACCCGAAGATGTTTCCATATATAACTCGACCACCGATAAGAAGAAAAAGGTCAATAAGGAAGAAGACCAGACAGATAGTTCTCGTGGAGGAGCATTTCACCAAAAGAAAGAAAGCAATGCCAAAACTTTTAATTATGGCGGCGGTGAAAAAGCGAAAATGACCATGAAAATGAAAAAGAAATAGAAATTCAAAAAGAATTACCACTAAAAAGGGAAGTCCAAACTTCCCTTTTTAGTGGTAATTTAAAACTTTTCTCAACAACTTTATATAAGCATTTGCAATTCTTTCCATCCCTTCATCATTTGGATGCGCGTAGTCAACCGTAGAGTTCAGATCCAAATTAAGCTCTTGACTCGATAACAAAAAAAGCTGGCGAACACCCTTTGACTGTAATTTGTTAAACGTGGCTTTCAATACCCGGCTGCTTTGCTGATATTCAGCATTTTTATCTTCATTAAAAACCTGTTCAATATTTCCAGAACTGTGTTGTGTCAAAATAATAGGCGTAGTCGGATGTTCTTTTCTTAAAAATGTTACCGCATAGACCAACAAAGAATCCAACTGCTTTTCTGTTAAAAACTTCGAAATAGCGAGATTGGGAATACAATCCAGGACATAACAGGCAGCATCCACACTATTCATCACATTCAAAATTGGCTTTTCCAATCGGCCATTTCCCGAGAAACATAAGTTTATTACTTCGTGATCAAATGCACGTCCAACTTGATTGGTCCAAGCCAAACCTGGCCGACTCGTACAGGCCCCCTGGCCAATTGATGTTCCATAGACGACTATTGGCTTTTTTGGAGTAGTATGCGTATATGAAAATTCGGCTGTGCTTGGAATACCGATTTTTAACCACTTAACTGTATTATATAATGGAAGATATAAGCGATAATTAAACTTTTCATTACGACCGATATTCTTCCATTTATAAGAGACGGTGTCCGAAAAATCATAGTTGCCATATGCCCATTTCCATTCCTTTTTTGCTGTATCAAAGGCATAAAGATCCACGCCGCTGACAGCAGTTGTTGGCATGTGTGGCATATTGAGTCCGCCGGCCACCTGATACTGAACAGTAATCTCTGGAGAAGATGTCTGAAAGTCGATATAGAAACCCGCACTATTCTTACCTAGCTCCCATACAGGTTTTCGTACTTGACTTTCCAATTGATCCGGAAGCCGGTTGAAGGCAGAGAGTTTCTGATTTGCCAATCTACCCTGTACATGCCCATCTTCAAGTGGTGAAAACCAACGATAATTCTCCTGCGATTTGATAACAGAAAAAGATAACAGTAAATATACTGTCAACACTATTCTTGAGAACATACAATAACGAATTTTAAGTTTGATAAAATTGATTATTAAAAAAGGAGCCTATTGGCTCCCTTTTGTTGCGATTTATTTATTATACTATAAAATAGCTTGTCTAATTCGTATCAGTTTTTCCATCAAACCTTCAAGCAAATCCAAATGCAGCATATTTGCTCCATCAGACTTCGCATTTGCTGGATCGGGATGGGTCTCTATGAAAAGACCGTCAGCTCCCACTGCGATTGCTGCTTTCGCTATTGTTTCAATTAAAGCTGGCTTCCCTCCCGTTACTCCAGAAGTCTGATTCGGCTGCTGCAAAGAATGTGTACAGTCCATTACTGTAGGCACATTAAAAGCACGCATTTCAGGAATTCCACGATAATCTACAATAAGATCCTGATACCCAAATGTGTTGCCACGATCAGTTAAAAAAACCTTTTCATTGCCCGATTCCAAAATTTTATCGACTGCAAATTTCATTGACCCGGCACTCAAAAATTGTCCCTTTTTGACATTAACGACCTTATTTGTTTTTGCGGCAGCAACTAGCAAATCAGTTTGCCGGCATAAAAAAGCCGGAATTTGAAGAACATCAACATATGCAGCAGCCATTTCTGCCTCATGGCTTTCATGAATATCCGTCACGGTCGGAACACCAAAGGTATTACCAACCTTTTCCAAAATTTTCAATGCCTTTTCATCACCGATACCCATAAACGAGTCGAGGCGAGATCTATTAGCCTTACGGTAAGACCCCTTAAAAATATAGGGAATATTAAGTTTATCTGTAATAGTAACAATCTTTTCAGCAATACGCAAAGCGATTTCTTCTCCTTCAATCGCACAGGGTCCCGCCATTAAAAAGAAATTCTGCGATGTCCCGTTCTTAATTTCAGGAATGTATTTGTTAATCATATAATTATAAAAAATTAATTGCCAAGCTCTGATAAAAATTTTATCCGCATCAATTGGAGATCCTCATAGCTATAGTCATCGCCTCCAAGTTCTTTCAATGCATTGTTAATTGAATCAGTCTCCGCCGTCTTAAAATAGTCGTACACCTCATCCTGACGATCCTCATCAATAATCTCGTCAATAAAATAATTGATATTTATTTTAGTACCCGCATTTACGATGGTTTCAATTTCCTTCAATATTTCCTCATAAGTAATCCCCTTAGCCGAAGCAATATCATCCAAAGCTATTTTACGATCAATATTTTGAATGATAGATACCTTTAACGCGGATTTATTCGCTGTACTCTTAATGACAAGGTCCACAGGTCTGTCAATTTCATTTTCCTCAACGTACTCTTTGATCAAGGCAATAAAGGGTGGCCCAAATTTGATCGCTTTGCCATTGCCGACACCCTGAATCTGTTTCAATTCATCTATGCTAACTGGGTAATGCGTACACATTTCTTCGAGCGAAGGATCCTGAAAAATGACAAATGGAGGTAAAGCTTTTCCCTTTGCTATTTTCTTACGCAGGTCTTTCAACATGCCTAACAATACGGTATCTAAAGCTCCTGTACCATGCCCAGCATCGTCCGAATTTGTATGGTCGCTACCCTCTATAGGACGATTTATGACAAATTTTAGCTGATAAGGATTGGCTATATAATGCCTGCCAATATCCGTCAATTTTAAAAGACCATAATGATCAATATCTTTTTCAATAAAATTATCGAGAACAGCCTGTCTGACCAAAGACTTCCAATAGATAACGCCTTTGTCTTTCCCCTTTCCGAATAAGCGATGCTCATCATGCTTATAGGAAGACACCGGTTGATTATTTTGTCCCATCATCACGTTAATCACATGATGATCGTCAAACTTCTCTCCCTGTTCCTGAATAAATTCCAGTACATCACGCAACGATTCCTCTGCCTCAAAATATTCCTTCGCGGAACGACAGTTATCGCACATGTTATTACAACCTTGTTCATCGAAATTTTCTCCGAAATAATGAAGGATCTGCTTACGACGACAAACAGCAGACTCGGAATAATCGATAACTTCTTTTAAAATCTGTGTACCAATCTCCCGTTCAGCCACAGGTTTATCTTTCATAAACTTAGTGAGTTTTTCCACGTCCTTTTCGGAGTAAAAAGCCAAACAGTAACCATCTCCGCCATCACGTCCAGCACGCCCAGTTTCCTGATAATATCCTTCCATAGATTTAGGAATATCGTGATGAATCACATAGCGAACATCCGGTTTGTCAATTCCCATACCGAAAGCAATTGTCGCCACAATCACTTCGACATCCTCCATCAGAAATTTATCTTGCGTATCCGCTCTGGTTTTAGCATCTAAGCCCGCGTGGTAAGGTAAAGCTTTAATCCCGTTTAAGTTTAAAACTTCACTAATCTCCTCCACTTTCTTACGGCTTAAGCAGTAAACGATGCCAGTTTTCCCGGATTTTGTTTTGATAAAACGAACAATCTCTTTAACGACATCTTTTTTTGGCCTTACTTCATAATATAAATTACTGCGATTAAATGATGATTTAAATAAAACAGCATCATTCATCTGTAAATTTTTACGAATATCCGACTGTACCTTCGGGGTAGCCGTGGCGGTGAGCGCAATAATTGGAATATTCGGCCCTATTTCATTAATTACCTGGCGAATTTTACGATATTCTGGTCTGAAATCGTGCCCCCATTCGGAAATACAATGCGCTTCATCAACAGCAACAAAGGATACTTTTATCTGATGTAAAAACTCCAAATTTTCTTGCTTGGCAAGCGATTCAGGAGCAACATACAGCAACTTGGTTTTTCCAGCGACCACATCATCCTTAACCCTGGTAATCTCACTCTTATTTAAAGAAGAATTCAAAAAATGAGCGATACTGTCTTCGCCACCGAATGCACGAAGTTGATCTACTTGGTTTTTCATTAAAGCTATCAGCGGAGAGATAACAATTGCGGTCCCCTCACTCATGAGTGCAGGAAGTTGGTAGCAAATTGATTTCCCCCCACCGGTCGGCATAATTACAAATGTATCTCTTCGTTGAAGAATACTCGTTATAATAGCCTCTTGATCTCCTTTAAAAGTATCAAAACCAAAAAAATCTTGTAAATTGTCGAAAAGTGATTTTTCTATTTCCATTGCGCCTTGGGCAAAAATAAGATAGATAAATGAAGAAATAATCTTGAAAAATAATCTATTTTTGCAATCTATTCTAATACATAAAAGTAAGAGTATTTTTTGTGAAAAACAACTACGAAATAAAAAATATAGCTATTCAAGCTATTCAAGAAGAAGCCAAAGCAGTAGCTGCCTTAGCCCAATATATTGATGATGATTTTGTTACCATTGTTAATCGCATATTAAATCTGCAGGGAAGAGTTGTCGTTACCGGGATTGGCAAAAGTGCTATTATTGCACAGAAGATAGTAGCAACACTAAATTCCACTGGAACACCATCAATCTTCATGCATGCAGCTGATGCTATTCATGGCGATCTCGGGATCATCCAGCAAAATGATTTAATTATTGCCATCTCCAAAAGCGGTAATACACCTGAGATTAAAGTGTTGGTTCCCTTTTTAAAGCAAACAAAGAATGTACTGATTGCTTTGGTTGGGAATACGGAATCCTATTTGGCAAAAAATGCCGACTACATCTTGAACACCACAGTCGAAAAAGAAGCATGTCCCAACAATCTGGCCCCTACCTCGAGTACAACTGCGCAATTAGCCATGGGTGATGCACTTGCTGTTGTATTACAGGAATGCCGCGATTTCACGGACAGAGATTTTGCCAAATACCATCCTGGAGGAGCATTAGGCAAAAAATTGTACTTAAGGGTGGGCGACCTGTCTGATCAGAACGGAAAACCTAGCGTCCAACAACAGGCTACTGTCAGTGATATTATCATTACCATTACACAGTTTAGACTGGGTGCCGTGGCTGTACTGGACGAAGACCGTATTGTTGGCATTATCACCGACGGCGATATACGACGAATGTTGGAAAAACATACCGATCTAGCGAGAATTACCGCCGGAGATATTATGGGAAAATCACCCAAAATCATTGATAAAAATGAACTTGCGGCAAATGCCCTTCATATTATGCGTGAAAATAACATCACGCAGCTATTGGTATCCGACAAAAATTATTATGCCGGCGTTATTCATATTCAGGACCTACTTAAAGAAGGGATAATATAACTGTAATAAAGTTGTTAGATAGGAGATTAATTGGCAATAAATACTACATTTGGCATATCAGTTGTTCTATTTTAATCATAAAGTAATATCTTAGAAGCATGAAAAAGTATATAACAATTTTAGCAGTGATCATTTCCTTTATCGGTTTTTCGTCTATGCAGGCCGGCCAAGGGGAATTTAAGTTCGAAAAAGAAACCCACGATTTTGGAAAAATACCAGCAGGCACACCCGTTTCGTATAATTTCAAATTTTCAAATACTGGTAGTGAGCCAATTATCATTTCAAACGTTGTCCCAACTTGTGGTTGTTCTGTGGCAGAATTCACAAAAACCCCGATTAAACCGGGTGAAAGTGGCACCATCAAAGTGACATATAACGCAGCTGCCAAAGCTCCATTCACAAAGAGCTTTACAGTACAATCAAATACCAAGACTCCTGTAAAGACGCTCTATATAAAGGGTATAGTGGAATAATAACACTAGAAATATAAAACGAAAAAAGCCACATCATGATGTGGCTTTTTTCGTTTTATTTTGGTTAAATTTGCACGACTAATTTTAAAAAAACTATAATGCCAGTACTATCAGAAAAGGGGCTTAATATGCCTGCGTCACCAATCAGAAAACTGACGCCGTATGCTGATCAAGCAAAAAAAGAAGGTAAGAAGATATACCACCTTAATATCGGACAGCCTGATATCCAGACGCCTGAAGTGATGCTTAATGCTTTGAAAAATATTGAGTTCAAAGTATGGGCCTACACGCCATCTGAAGGTACTGCCTCGTATCGGAACAAATTAGCTGAATATTATAATAAACTGAATTATAATATCGAGCCTACAGATATATTGGTAACAAATGGTGGCTCGGAAGCCATTACGATCGCAATGCAGGCCTGCTTGAATGAAGGCGAAGAAATTATTATTCCGGAGCCGTTCTACGCAAATTATAACGGTTTCGCCTGCTCCTCAGATGTTGTGATCAAACCTATCATGTCATACATCGAAAGCGGATTTGCCCTCCCTTCTATCGCCGAGTTTGAAAAAGTAATTACGTCCAAAACCAAAGCGATCTGTATCTGCAACCCAAATAACCCTACGGGTTATCTTTATTCCAGAGCCGAATTAGAGGCTTTACGCGAGCTTTGCTTAAAATATGATCTTTACCTCTTCTCGGATGAAGCGTATCGCGAATTCTGCTATGACGGTAGAGAGTTTATTTCTCCAATGCACTTGGAAGGGCTCGAAAATAATGTCGTTATCTTCGATACGGTATCAAAACGTTACTCTGCATGCGGTGCCCGTATTGGATGTATCATTACAAAAAATAAAGAACTATACCAAACTGCACTTAAATTTGCTCAAGCTCGCTTAAGCCCTTCTCTGGAAGGACAGATTGCAGGTGAAGCAGCTGTTGATACACCCGACAGCTATTTTGAAGCTGTGTCGAAGGAATATACAGCGCGAAGAGATACCCTTGTGAAAGGACTGAATGCCATTGAAGGGGTCTATTCCCCAAATCCTGGAGGAGCATTTTACGTCGTCGCCAAACTACCAATTGACAATGCAGACAGATTCTGCCAATGGATGCTGGAAGAATTTTCGTATAACAATGAAACAGTCATGATGGCTCCAGCTACGGGTTTCTATAGCACAGAGGGAGCTGGTATAAATGAAGTGAGACTCGCCTACGTGCTTAATCAAGTTGATCTTAATAATGCCATGATTTGTTTAGAAAAAGCACTTGAAGTTTATCCAGGACGAACAAATTAATAACAAAATTAAAGCAAGTAGGAAAGGCGGACCAGCTATGGTTCGCCTTTTTCTTTAGCCATATTTTCATTCCTTTAAAAAAATGCCCCGTGTCCTTTTTTAAAAAAAACAAAACAAATTTTTGAAGCACCTTGTTCTTATTGTAGTAACTAAAAGATATTGCATATGGATAAATTGAAGAAATTCCAATTGATGGAAAAAATAGCAAGAGAATTAGAAGATGTCCGGAATAGTCAACAAGCTGTTTTAGAAAAAATAGGCAAAATCGAAGTTGATAACATCGAGCTAGGCGATAAAAATATTGAAAAGACAATTCCTGATATCTATCAACGTACAGCAGATAATTCGGATGCTATAAAAGCTCTTCTGGAATCATTTCAAGAGCAAACAGAGGAATTCGGAGAAAAAAATAATGTGAGTAAATTATTAGAACAACAGCAAATCAATAGTGTGAAATAGTAAAATTAAAAACACATAGAAGAAAAAAAGCGGGGGAGATTCATAAATCTCCCCCGCTTTTTTTCTTCTATGCTTGAGTTTTTGCAGCTCTCGCTTTCAAATATTCTTCTTCAACAAATTGCAATTGCTGCTCAGGTGTTAAATTGGAATTATCCAATACAATTGCATCTTCTGCTTGCCGTAATGGACTTTCTGCCCGAGTACTGTCGATACGGTCACGTGTTGCTAAATTTTCAACGACTTCTTCTAAAGTCACATCTTCCCCTTTTTCGGTTAATTCAAGGTAACGCCTCGCAGCCCGAACTTTAGGATCAGCTGTCATAAAAATCTTCAGATCAGCATCGGGAAAAACGGTAGTCCCTATATCCCGGCCATCCATAATAATGTTCCTTCTGCTTCCTAGCTTTTGCTGCTGCGCAACCATCGCCACGCGAACAGCTTTAATTGCGCTTACATCACTCACTTTATCCGAAATATACATCTGACGAATCTCTTCAGATATATCCTCATCATTTAAATGAATTTCCGTCTTTATTGCATTGGGTATAAAATCGATATGGATATCTTTCAGCGCGCTTTCAATAGTTGCCTGGTCATCCAGGGCGATGTTATGACGGATAAAATAGAGCGTAACGGCTCTATACATTGCACCGCTGTCAATAAACGCAAATTTCAGTTTCTTTGCTAAAGATTTGGCTAATGTGCTTTTACCACACGATGAAAATCCGTCTATTGCGATAATGAAATTGTGACGCCCACTCATTATTCGTTTCCTCCTATAATTACACCCGGCTGATTCACCAACGGAACTTTCATCAGGTTGCCATCTACTATGCTTTCGGGCAAGAAGATGTATTTCTTATCGTAAATGATGTTGTCGATATAGAAACTCACCCAATATTCGTTTGTCAAACCAAAAACCTGCTCGTCTATTGCTTCCACACGATCAAAAGATTTAGCGGCTATATTTCCTATAAAATGGCGTAAAGTAGTGGTAGTAACCTGACGTCCATCCTTTTCGCCATAGCCTTTTGAGCTGATCAACACATTCTGAATTGCGATGTTCTTATCATTAATTACATAAACGGTCCAGTTTTTTGTCTCTACGGTCTCGCCTTCCAAAACAACGGCGATCATAATGTCTTTGACAATATTTTCAGGCAAATCTGCTTTCATCCTTATTTAGACTTTGTAGTTTTCTTAGCCGGAGCCTTCTTTGCGGGAGCTTTTTTAGCTACGCTTTTCTTTTCTGTTGCTTTTGCTTTAGTAGCTTTACCTTTCGGTGCATCAGCCTCAGCCCATTTCAACACATCAGCATACGTTATTTTTTCAATTTCCGTCCCTTTAGGGATTTTCAAATTTTGCTTACCAAAACGAATGAATGGCCCCCATCTGCCCTGCTCAATTTGAGCTTCCTCATTTTCATCAAATACGCGAATGACTTTTTCTATATCTTTTTGACGCTTGTCTTTAATAATCTGTATTGCTTCTTCCTCAGTCACGTCCAAAGGATCCAATCCTTTCGGTATAGAATAAAAAGCCGAATTGTGCCGGATATAAGGTCCAAATCGACCCACCGCAACAGTCATCTCCTTATCCTCAAATAAACCAACTTTTTTAGGCAATTTAAAGAGCTCCATGGCATCCTCAAAAGTGATGGTTTCAATCATCTGCCCTTTACGTAAAGAAGCAAAGCGGGGCTTCTCCTCGTCGTCCGGAGAACCAATCTGTACCAATGGACCAAACTTACCGATACGAACCGAAACGGGTTTTCCCGAAACCGGATCGACGCCAAGTTCACGCTCATTATTCGCACGATCAGCATTTTCTAAAGTATCCTCTACTTCAGAATGAAATGGCCCATAGAAATCATGCAACATTTTTGTCCATTCCGTCAAACCATGCGCAATATCATCAAACTCTTTTTCGACATTAGCCGTAAAGTGAAAATCTACAATGCCATTGAAATGTTCAACCAAAAAATCATTCACCACAACACCGATATCCGTTGGGAACATTTTTCCTTTCTCAGCACCAGTAATTTCGGTTTTTGTGACTGCCGTTAATTCAGCATCCTTCAATGTCAGTACACGGTAATCACGCGATTTACCTTCACGCTCTTCTTTCACGACATAACCGCGATTTTGAATTGTGGAAATAGTAGGTGCATATGTTGAAGGACGACCAATCCCTAATTCCTCCAATTTTTTCACCAAAGCGGCTTCTGTATATCGTGCAGGAGGGCGTGTAAACCGCTCCGTTGCTGACATACTTTTCAAAGTCAATGGTTGACCGGCAGTTAACGGTGGAAGGATAGCATTATCACTATCTTCATCCACAGTATTTTCCTGATCGTCATCCAAAGATTCCATATAAACTTTTAGAAATCCATCAAACTTCATCACCTCTCCCGAAGCACTCAAATCTTCTGAGCGCGTTGATATGGAAATCTTTGCCAACGTACGTTCAAACTCAGCCTCACTCATTTGCGATGCGATAGCTCTTTTCCAAATAAGTTCGTACAACCTCTTCTCAGAAGCATCCCCATCGATGGTATGCTCGGAAAAATAGGTCGGACGGATAGCTTCGTGTGCCTCCTGTGCACCCGATGTCTTCGTTTTATATTTTCTGACCTTATGATATTGGTTACCATAAGCAGATTTAATTTCTTTTTCAGCCGCCTCAATTGCCGTATCGCTTAAATTGACAGAATCGGTACGCATATAGGTAATCCGCCCCGACTCATATAGCCTTTGAGCGACCTGCATTGTGCGCGCTACAGAAAATCCAAGTTTTCTACTGGCTTCCTGCTGTAATGTTGACGTTGTAAACGGAGCCGATGGCGAACGTTTGGCAGGTTTTGTTTCTAAATTTTTGACAGAAAACAAGGCTGATTTACAATCTTCCAAAAATTTGGTAGCCTCCGCTTCCGTAGCAAAACGCTGTGGAAGCTCAGCTTTGAAACTATCTTTAACTTTTCCAGTATGAAAGAACGCTACAATCTTAAAGGCAGCCTCTGGCTCAAATTTATTGATCTCACGTTCACGATCAACAATTAAACGAACTGCAACAGATTGTACTCGTCCTGCAGACAATGAAGGTTTAACTTTCTTCCAAAGAACTGGAGATAACTCGAAACCAACCAACCGATCCAACACGCGCCGGGCCTGCTGAGCGTTAACAAGGTTATAGTCTATTTTACGAGGATTGTCAATAGCTTTTAGAATAGCTGGCTTCGTAATTTCATGAAAAACGATTCTTTTCGTACTCTCATCTTTCAATCCTAATGTCTCAAATAAATGCCATGAAATCGCTTCTCCTTCGCGGTCCTCATCGGATGCTAGCCAAACAGTTTCAGCAGCTTTAGCCAATTTCTTCAGTTCACTTACAACAGCCTTTTTATCGGATGGAACTTCATACTTTTGTTCGAAATTATTTTCGGTGTTAATCGCATCATCGGTTTTCACCAAGTCGCGAATATGTCCATAACTCGACTTAACCAAAAAATCCTTTCCTAAATATCCTTCTATCGTTTTCGCTTTCGCTGGAGACTCAACTATCAATAAATTTTTCGCCATCTAATTTGAGATTTGTGCAAATAAAGGCAATTCTGAAAGGAATGGCAATAATTTATTGCAAAAAAGACAAAAAAAATAGATTTCATAACGATAATCGCCAAATCCCGCTGAAAGCAAAGGCCTCATTCCCCTATTCGACCAATACAAATAACAGACCGCACTACAGCAATTTGCTACCATCAAACATTACGATTCCATCAGCCGCTGATAAAACAGATTTGTACCAGGCTAATTAGCCTCAAAAAATGTGTTAAACACCTGCAAAACGAAATTTCTCAGCGATCTAAAAGACATGAAAAATAAGATATATCCGTATATTTGCACCTTCGAAAGGGCAATACAACAACCTTCCCTATTCTTTTAAATATGATAGACAATGAAAAGTAGTTTTCTCAAATTTGCCATTTTGGGCACATTATTACCATTTGTATCTTGTTCAGCCAGGAAAGAGTCTGTAAAAGCAAACTCAGACAATTTCCCTAAACTAAGTTTGGAAGCCCATCGGGGGGGCCGGGGACTCTATCCTGAAGAGTCTATCGCTGCAATGAAAAACGCGATAGACATCGAAAAAGTGACCACGCTAGAAATGGATTGCCATATCACCAAAGATCGCAAAGTGATCGTTTTTCACGATGACTATCTCAATCCCCAATTTGTATTGAAACCCAACGGTGCTGAAATTTCAGAAAAAGAGAAACCTTTAAAAGTTTATAACATGCTTTATCGAGATTTGATTAAATATGATATTGGATCTAAATTTTATAAAGCATTTCCGCAACAGAAAAAACAAGTGACACGTATCGCAAAACTGTCAGATCTTATTGATAGTACCGAAGCATATGCTCAACACAAAAGAAACGCTCCGATTTTCTACAACATCGAGGTTAAAAGTAAAGACGGTAAAGATGGTATCTTGCATCCTCGACTAGAAGAGTTTGTCGACCTAATCATTCAGGTTATCACAGATAAAAAAATCGCAACAAGAACCATCATTCAGTCATTTGACAGTAGAGCAATTAAATACCTACACAAGGCTTACCCACAGATCAGGGTGTCCTACCTCATTGATGGAGACGAACGCAAAAATGTCCAACAAACAATTACGGAGCTCGGTTTTACACCCTATATTATAAGCCCACAATATAAAATCGTGACAAACGATTATATTAAACAATGCCATAAGGCTGGCATCAAAGTAATTCCTTGGACGGTCAATACCAAAGAAGAAATAGAACAATTAAAAACGATGAAAGTGGATGGCATCATCAGCGATTATCCCAATTTGTTTCAATAAACAGATCGCTCGCATAAAATACTCAAAAAATTGAGCGCTCAACGATCTTCACCATTGAACAAAACAACGTCCGGATTAAAATTTATTTTACCCGGACGTTGTTTCTTTTAGCGCCTGCTCTATATAATCCTTTCCTTTTTGAACGAGAAATTCAGTCCGATGATAATCCCACAAATTACAGATATTATAAGGTATGTCAACAACGACGTCCGGGCGATACAAGTCGACTATCATCTGACTCATTTTCCTGCGCATCACATAGTAAGACGCCTGCAGGATATCCAATGAATTTGACGTCTTCGGATCGAGTTTTTTGATGACAGAATATTGTTTGTCTGGTTTCGATTCAAGATTAACCGCAATGATTAAATTTTCTTTCCTTGTCACATGATTTATGGGTAATGGATTCAGTACACCACCGTCAACATACACATGCTTGTTTTCTTCCACCGCCGTAAACACTGCCGGGATGGCGATGGAAGCCCGAATAGCATCATACATGCTCCCAAAATCCAGCACGACCTCCTTTTCGTAATTGAGATCCGTAGCCACAGCTTTGAACAAAATTGGAAATGTCTCTATATTACCATCAGGGATGACGGACTTTAATGCGTTGAACACCTTTACCCCCTTCATCATGCCCAATCCTCTCCAGCTAAAATCCATCATGTTAAAGACCGACTTCTTCGTCAACCGAAGCATCCAATCTTCTAAAAGATCCATCTTTCCTTGCGCATAAATTCCGCCAACGAGTGCACCTATAGAGCATCCAACAACCTCATTTATCTCAAAACCAAGCTCTTCCAACCGCCTGATGATGCCAATATGTACCAGTCCTCTAGCACCGCCGCCGCCCAGGACGAGAGTAACTTTACGATTCAAAAAAGATTTCTCTAACATGGATAAACATTAAATAATAATCTGTTGACATTCGAAAAACAATGTAAACAGATTATCATCGTTATTATATGTATTTTTGATTACAATATACGCAGTAAAAAAAGAAATATGAAAATAGAAATTTGGTCGGACATCATTTGTCCATTTTGTTATATTGGTCTGACAAAGCTCGAAATGGCACTTCAGGAATCCGCAAATAAGCCTGCGGCTGAAATTATCTGGAAATCTTATCAGCTTAACCCCGACTATCCCGAAGATGCACCGGCAATACCTACTTATGACTATCTCGTACAAACGAAAGGAATGAGTATAGATGATGTGGTTGCAATGACATCACAACTCAGTGCACAGGGAAGGGAGCTGGGAATTGCCCTGAATTTTGACAAAGCCGTTGTCGTAAATACACGAAAAGCGCATCGCCTGATCCATTTTGCCCAAGGCCACCAAAAAGGTACGCCAATTAAGAAAGCGTTGTTTAAAGCGCATTTCACAGACGGCCTAAATATTAATGACAACCAGGTTCTTACGCATATTGCGACTCAATACGAACTTCCTGCTTATGCAATTCAAAACTTGCTCGAATCGGATGAGTTTGCTTACGATGTTGCGCAAGATATCCAAGAAGGCGTTAACTTAGGACTGCGGGGAGTTCCCTTCTTTGTATTCGACCGAAAATATGCCATCCCCGGAGCACAGCCCATGGAAGTTTTTAATAATACCATAAATGAATGCTTAGCAAGCCAATCTGCTCCGCTGCAACAAAGAGGTGAAGAAGGCCCTTCATGTGATCCTGAAACAGGAAAATGTGAATAAAGAAAGAAAAAAATCTTGTTTAATTTTACTATTTTCGCAAGCTTATAACGACAAACAAATTTGGTATAAATGCAGTTAACCAAACTAGAAATTAAAGGATTTAAGAGTTTCGGAGATAAAATCACGATCAACTTCAATGACGGTGTCACAGCGATTGTTGGCCCCAATGGATGCGGAAAATCCAATGTGGTCGATGCAATACGCTGGGTACTCGGAGAGCAGAGTACGAAGATGCTGCGCTCCGATAAAATGGAAAATATTATTTTCAACGGGACAAAAAATAGAAAGCCCGCAAATCTTGCAGAGGTATCGTTGACCTTCAATAATAACAATAATATTTTACCAACTGAATTCTCCACAGTTACTGTCACCCGAAAATTATTCCGAAACGGCGATAGTGAATATCGGTTGAATGATGTGAAATGTCGTTTAAAAGATATTACTGATTTGTTTCTGGATACCGGTGTGGGCGCGGATAGTTATTCCATTATTGAATTGAAAATGATTGACGAAATCATCAATAATAAAGATAACTCTCGTCGAAACCTATTTGAAGAAGCATCCGGAATTTCGAAATATAAAGTACGTAAAAAACAAACCCTAGCGAAATTAAGAGATACCGAAGCCGATCTTAGTCGTGTGGACGACCTGCTTTTTGAAATCACAAAAAACCTTAAATCGTTAGAGAATCAAGCTAAAAAAGCAGAGAAATACACCTTACTCAAGTCAGAATACCGACAGAGCAGTATCGATCTGGCCTATTATAAAATCGCAGATTTCTCGACAGAACTAGAACGGCTTCAGACACAAGAATCCAAAGTCCAAAAAGATGCACAAAATGCACAGCAGAATATCTTGCATGCGGAAAATGAACTCCAATCGCTCCGTCAAACAAATTTAGAGCAGGAAAAAAACCTGTCGGTACAGCAGAAAACGACACAGGAATTCGTAAATAAAATTCGTGGTTACGAATCTGAAAAAAAGATCAAAAACGAAAAGATTAAAAATCTCCAAGATAAAGAAAATCGTCTAAGCATCGATATTAACAGCGACAAACAACAACTTAATCACGTAGTCTATACCATTAAGCGATTAAATGAAGAGTTATTTGACGAACAAAATAAACTGGACGGATTAAAAAGTAACCTGGAGTCGAATAAATCAGAAGTTGAAGAACTGAGAGGGCAGCAACAATCTGCAAAAGGAAAGCTTGATATTTTTAATAAAAGTAACGCCGATTTACAAGCAAAGATCTATAAATTGGAAAAAGATCTTGCCGTATTTACGATACAGAAAGAGGCTCTTTTACAAGAACTAATTCGCAATAGTGAGGATACCGAAGCGAAAGAAAATGAATTACAACAGTTCAATTCCGCTGTTGTAGAGCTGGAAGGTCGTGTAGAAGCACAGCAATTACAGTACGATGCGGCAAATCAACTGGAAGAAGAGCTTCAGGGGCAAATCAGTCAATGTCAAGCAAACTTAGAAGAATTCAAAGCCCAACTTGCTAAGGACCTTCGTCTGGTAGATGCGAAACAAAACGAATATAATCTGACAAAATCTCTCGTTGACAATTTAGAAGGTTTTCCAGACTCCATCCGTTTTTTAAAGAAAAATGCAGGCTGGAAAAAACAACCTCCGCTTCTTTCAGATGTATTGTTTTGTCAGGAAGATTACCGAGTGGCTATCGAGAATTACCTCGAGCCCATTATGAACCATTATGTTGTCGATACACAACAGGATGCTGTTCAAGCCATTCAGCTACTAAGCGACGCCGCAAAAGGACGCGCAAATTTCTTTGTTTTAGATGCAATAACGACGACTCCTACCCCACCTCCTATACCGAATAATAATTTGATGTCGGCCTTGGATGTGATTACAGTAGACGAAAAGTACACGTCTTTGTGCACCTTACTGCTCCAACAGGTTTTCATCCTTAAACATGAGCATGAAAAAGAACTGGATGAGAAACTTCCCGAATCAGGACAGGTAATTTTGCAAAAAAACGGACGTTATGCAAAACATCATTTGGGTCTGTCAGGTGGATCTGTAGGACTGTTTGAAGGAAAACGTATTGGCAGAGCTAAAAACCTCGAAGTACTATCCCAAGAGATCAAGACAATCAACCAAGAAATTGTAAAACTTGAAAATAAGATAACGGCCGAAACAGCTCGTCTAGAAACCTTAAGAGGCAATTCCCAGAAAGAGCTGATCAATGAGTTGCGCTTTCAGTTCAACCGGCTCAATAATGAATTAATTACCGTCAAAACAAAGCAAGAGCAATATCAAACTTTCATCAGCAACTCCCAAACACGCAAAAAAGATATTGAGGAGAAGATTACAGCGATCGAGTCGAATTTAAAAATTACTGAGCCCCAAATACAAAACTTACGCCTAGAGAAGGAACAGAGCGTTATCGAGTTAGCGCTACTGCAAGATCAATTTCATGAAATCTCTGAAATACTCAACGAAAAATCGACTGTATATAATCAAGAGAATATTGCTTACCACCAACAGTTAAACAAAGTTTCTAATATCACCAAAGATCTGGAATTTAGAGAAACACAAAAAGACGACCACGAAATTCGTATAGAAAAAAATAGTGTAGAACTGGTTGAAGTGCAATCAGCGCTGCGCACCACCATTCCATTTGAGGACGATGAAGATCAAGATCTTATCGCCATGTACGAGCAGAAGATCGCATTAGAAGATGGACTGAAAGAATTGGAAGACAGCTATTATGCAGATAAGCAAAAAATCAATAACCTAGAAGATTCGTTAACGCAATTACGCCGTTCGAAAGAACAAAGCGATTTCCTTGTTTCCGAAATTAAAGATAAAAAAACAAGCCTTCAAATTGATTTGAATGCGTTAAAAGAACGCCTTTCCGTCGAATTCAACATTGAACTTAAAGACCTAATCGATCGAGAGGATGTACCTCAGCTTATAGAAGACCAAGCTACACTGGCGGCAAAATGTAGTAAACTCAAAAAACAGCTTGACGAATTCGGTACCATCAACCTGATGGCCAAAGAGGCTTTCGATGAGATGAATGAACGTTATGATTTCATCAATAAAGAGAAAGCAGATTTGATCGAAGCAAAAGGTTCTTTGATGGCAACGATCAAAGAAATCGACGACACCGCTAAAGTTCAGTTCATGTTTACATTCGATGCAGTAAGAAATAATTTTGTCAAAGTATTCCGATCGTTATTTAACGAAGAAGATAGCTGTGATCTGATCTTGACAGACCCAAGCAATCCTTTGGATTCAGATATCGATATTATCGCTAGACCAAAAGGGAAAAGACCATTGTCTATTAATCAGCTATCGGGTGGCGAGAAAACATTGACTTCTACTGCCTTGCTATTCTCACTATATCTTTCCAAGCCAGCGCCATTTTGTATATTCGATGAGGTGGATGCTCCTTTGGACGATACCAACATCGATAAATTCAACAATATTATCCGGGATTTCTCTAAAAACTCACAATTTATAGTGGTCTCGCACAATAAGAAAACAATCGCAAGCACAGATATCATTTATGGAGTTACCATGGTAGAACAAGGTGTATCTCGAGTAGTGGCTGTGGATCTACGGGAAGTGGCCTGACAACACAAAACAATATCTTAAAACAATGGCCGGGACTATAAATCTCGGCCATTGTTTTTTAATCAATCTTCAAATCCAGTACGATCGCTTATCTATTTGAAAGAAACATAATGCAATACCTAAACATATTCAACAATCCTATCTTGCGGCTATTGATAAATTATAATTAAATAGAAAGCCCAGAGTGGGGAACTCTGAGCTTTCGTTAGCCATATATTAACCTATTTATGAAAAGTATTTGTAGTAAAAACGATGCTTTTTTCTAATCATTATGTCGACAATATCCGTTTAACATTTTTTAACATTTAAGACATTCGCATGATAGCTAAAACACTAGCTCTCAAGGATACCGTCTGATTGTTAAAAAAAAAATAAAGCTCGAAGTGGGGAACTCCGAGCTAACCTAACCAATTATTAACCTAAATTTATGAAAAGTCTAATCTATTTGAACATCCATTTGGTGTTCTGATTAATAAACGTAATGTAGCCATATATTAGTATTACAAACATTAATTTTATTTGAAATTTGACATTTTTTAACAATTCAATAAGTAACTTTAATAAAAACGATCGCTTAAATAAATATCCTATGGCAGAATACGATTTAAATGAACTTCAGAAGATCCACGAAAACAAAGATGTTTTAAATTACCTGGAGCAACATGGCATTCTTGAAATAAAAAAGTTCAACGATGTTTACGATTATGAAAAAGAGCTCTATGAACTACAGGTCAAGTTGTTGAAGCTCCAATACGAAATCAATGAAAAAGGGAAGCGGGTACTAATTATTTTTGAAGGTAGGGACGCTGCTGGCAAAGGCGGCACAATAGGCCGCGTAGCTCAATATTTAAATCCTAAAAAGATTCGCATTGTCGCTTTACCGAAGCCAACCGAAGAAGAATCCGGACAGTGGTATTTTCAACGCTATATCAAACAGCTTCCTAATGCCGGAGAAATTGTAATTTTCGACAGAAGTTGGTATAACCGTGCTGTAGTTGAACCCGTATTTGGATTCTGCACCAAAGAGCAACACGAATTATTTATGAGTCAGGTTCCAGAATTTGAAAAACAATTAATTGACGATGGAATCATTGTCATCAAGTTATTTCTGAGCATCAGCAAAGAAGAGCAGGCCGAAAGGTTAAGAGAGCGTCAGGAAGATATTCTTAAGCGATGGAAAATAGGAACGCTCGACCAACAGGCACAGGAAAAATGGGATATTTACACCAATTATATTGAAAACCTCTTTAAGAAAACAGGATCAAAAAAATCACCCTGGTTTGAAATTGTTAAAGACAATAAGAAAAAAGCGCGATTGGCGGCTATTAAGCTTATTATCAATACCCTTGTCGGAAGCGAACAGGAGCAAGTAGATTCTTTCGTTAAAAAACACGATTAAAGATTTTCATCCCCACCAAAAAAAATCGTACAACAAAAAGAGAAATCCCATGTTTACTCTTTTTGTTGTACGAATGCAAACTTAATTAAACGAGGACACTACGGTCAATCTTAGGACCTGCCGCGAGAACTGTCTCTGGCATCTCGTTATTAAATTTTTCAAAGTTTGCTATGAATAGTTTCGCCAAGCGTTTTGCCTGCATATCATAAGCCTCATCGTTATTCCATAATCCCCGGGCATTCATGATTTGCTCGGGAACATATGCTCCGCAACTGGTCGGATAATCTAAGCCAAAAATATCGTGTCTATTAAACTGAGATTCTAATAATGAACCATCGATTGCGGCTCGGATTAACGTTCTCGTATAGGCAAGTTTAATTCGTCGCCCTATTCCATAAGGACCTGCAATCCAGCCTGTATTCACTAACCAGACTTTGATATTACGATTCTGTTCAAGTTTTGAACGCAGCAACGCTGCATATTTCGCGGGATGAAGCGGCAAAAATGCCTGTCCAAAGCAAGTTGAAAATGCAGCCATAGGTTCCTTTACTCCCACTTCTGTACCTGCAACCTTCGCTGTATAGCCACTTACAAAATGATAGACAGCCTGGTCGGTAGACAACAATGAAATTGGCGGAAGTACACCAAAGGCATCTGCTGTCAAGAAAAAAATATGAGCCGGCTCATTAGCAATACCGCTTATTTCAGCATTTTCCATGAAGTCTATTGGATAAGACACGCGCGTATTCTCGGTTTTACTGATGTCATTGTAATCAGGTTTATCCTGCTCATCCAAAACCACATTTTCCAGCAGCGAACCAAAACGAATGGCATGATAGATCTCCGGTTCCTTATCGGCTGTTAGACCAACGCATTTTGCATAACAACCTCCTTCAAAATTAAAAACTCCCCGTTCACTCCAACCATGCTCATCGTCCCCAATTAACCGCCTGTTTTTATCAGCAGACAGTGTCGTCTTTCCAGTACCCGAAAGCCCAAAAAACAATGCAGTATCCCCATCTTTGGAAGTATTGGCTGAACAGTGCATAGAAAGGACGTTATGCTCGAATGGTAAAATAAAATTCAATATCGAAAAAATACTCTTTTTAATTTCCCCCGTGTAACCCGTCCCAGCAATCAATACAATTTTCTTCGTAAAATCAATTGCAACAAAATTTTCGTTAAGGATACCATATGCATGCGGATCTTTAATAAACAAGGTCGGAGCAGCTAAGATAGACCAAGGTGGCCGAACTTCTTGATTTTGCTCCTGACGTAAAAACAAGTTGTTGGCAAATATACTTTGATAAGCTGTCTCTGTTACAACACGGATACCAATTTGATAAATCGGATCGGCACCCGCAGCGCAATCTCTTATGTAGATATTTCGCTCAGCCAAGTGAGAGGCTACCAGCGAAAATAGCGCCTCAAAATGATCCGGAGACATCCGTTGATTGATTTCCCCCCACCAGACGCTGTCTTTAGTTAAAGAGTCCTCTACAAGGAAGCGATCCTTTGGCGACCTCCCCGTAAATTTTCCCGTATCAGCGGCAAGCGCTCCTGTATCAGAAAGCCTCCCCTCTTGATTTGCCAAAGCATGTTGAACCAATTCAGAAACGGGTAATTGATAAAATACACTTTTCGTGCTATCAATTTTCAAATATTTCAAATCAGGCGCGTTTCCAATGTTACCCTTTTTCATATTTTTTGTTTGTTTTAAAATGTGCTCAAATTTAAAGGCAATTTTCGCTAAAAACAAAACATAATTATCTAAAAATCAAGCTTATTGTACAAAAAACACAAAATCAAAACACTAACTATCAATCACTTACACAGATAAAATAAATTACATTTTTTAGCATATTTTTTTAGCAATTCAAGTTATGCTAATTAAAAAATATAATTTATTTTTCGTAAATTGTTCCATTCTTTACATATATTAATAAGAGTAAAATTTTGAGCTTAAGCAAACGTTGATTATGCAAAACAGCAAACAATGGTTATACGTACTGGTCAAAAAGTAAATACAAAATAAGAAGATGAAATTATATGCTATAGAAACGGGGTTCTTTAAACTCGATGGTGGTGCTATGTTTGGTGTGGTCCCTAAAAGCATCTGGAATAAAACAAACCCGGCCGATTCAAACAATATGTGTACCTGGGGAAATCGTCTGCTTCTCATCGAGGATAGTAATCGATTAATGCTAGTCGACACTGGCCTTGGAGACAAACAAAATGAAAAATTTTTTAGCTATTATTACCTTCATGGTGATGCGACATTAGACAAATCACTAAAAAATATTGGATTTGACAGAAATGACATCACCGATGTTATCCTTACCCACCTACATTTCGATCATTGTGGTGGTGCCATAGCGCGAGAAGGTGATCAACTTGTTCCAGCCTTTAAAAACGCTCATTTTTGGAGTAATGCAGACCATTGGTCTTGGGCAACTAATCCCAACCCCCGGGAGAAGGCTTCTTTTCTAAAAGAGAATATTCTTCCGATACAAGAAAGCGGACAATTAAAGTTTGTTGAAGATGTACACAATCCGTTCGGAAGCGATATCAGCATGCGCTATTCAAATGGCCACACAGAATCCATGATGTTACCTCAGGTCCAATACAAAGGAAAGACAATGCTGTATATGGCAGATTTACTCCCTTCGGTAGGTCATATACCTATTCCCTACGTGATGGGATATGATGTACGTCCGTTAGTTACTATGGAAGAACGCCATAGCTACTGGAACGAAATAGTAGATAACGAATATATCCTGTTTTTCGAACACGATTCAGTTCACGAATGCTGCACACTACAACGTACCGAGAAAGGGATACGGGTAAAAGATATCTTTAAGTTGGACGAAATTTGAGGTGTACCTCGGTATAGTGAAAAAACCATATAAAAAAACAGGCTACTTTAAAGTTAGCCTGTTTTTTTATATGGTTTTAAAACCTAAAGCCTAAAGCCCAGTAGTTTTCAAAAAACCAGATCTGTTGCGACGCCTTGTCTACCCCTCTTCTTCCAGTTGTACGAATGTTGGTTAGATCAGTCCATCCAGTTTTAAAATTTCCTTGAAGATACAGCCCTTTGTAAAACCGATAGTGCAGACCAACTTTCGCCGAAGCGCCATAACCAGAAATGTTCCAAAAGTGGTTTGCTCCCTCACCAAAAAGATGAACCTCCGAACGCGGGATTAGTAAGCCTACATCTACACCAGATTCCATTGTCAGCACCTGTTGGCCCTTTCGATTGTTGATGATATCATCGTAACGCTCCAAGCCCACCGAAGCAAAATTATAACCGTCGGTGTGTTCAAATGTTAGCATAGCGGAATCTACCGTAATCAATTCACCATTATATTGACCGGCACGGTTTCCAGTCGGGATACCTGGATTAGAAATCTCTTCACCAATAAAACCTGAAATCTTTACCTGTTGAGGTATATCGACGACATATTTCATGTGGTCCCATCCCAATGAAATGGAATAATTATCTTTGATATAATAACCAAAATGAAGGTTAAATTGCGGGATCGTCAACCGGCTTGGATCAAAATAAGTCGAACCAAATTTAGTTGGGCGATCGGCAGCTTTTACATCGTGAAGAATAAAATCATAATTGGGACCTGTGAAATGAATATCAGATTTTGCATAGGAAGAGAAGTTATACCCCCAAAAGAAAAAGAATTTCCCTTTATTACTTTCGGTTCTCAAATTTTTTGGTTTGAAAATACTCTTTCCTATTTCGGGATTTTCTTGTGCAAATAAAGCCGAAACGCTCAATGCAAGCGCTCCAATTGTTAAAAATATTTTTCTCATATCAGTGCTAAAAACGTTGGGCAAAAGTACCGGCATTCTATTTTATAAGCAAATAAATTCAATGAGAATTAGTAAAATATGACGAAGATCACAGAAATGTCATTCCAAAACAAAATAAAAAAGCCGCTTTACACGAAAGCGGCTTTTTTTGTATGCTAATCAGCACTATTGTGCTTGATTTTTGCGAATTATATTTAAGGCGCCACCAGCTTTAAACCACTCAATCTGTTGTGCATTGTACGTATGGTTTGCCAAGATCTCCTCTTGTGTTCCATCATCGTGGTGCAATACCAGCGTTAAGGGCTTACCTGGAGCAAATTCAGTTAAACCGATAATATCGATGGTATCGTTTTCCTGAATTTTATCATAATCGTCCTTATTTGCAAAAGTCAATCCCAACATTCCTTGCTTTTTCAAATTTGTCTCATGAATACGGGCGAAAGACTTAACCAATACCGCACGAACACCCAAATGACGAGGCTCCATTGCAGCATGCTCACGAGATGAACCTTCCCCATAGTTTTCGTCGCCAACGACAACTGAACCAATACCATGTGCTTTATAGTCACGTTGTGTTGCTGGCACAGGGCCATACTCGCCTGTCAATTGATTTTTAACATTATCTGTTTTCTCATTGAAGAAATTTACCGCACCGATCAACATATTATTTGAAATGTTATCCAAATGTCCACGGTATTTCAACCAAGGGCCAGCCATCGAAATATGGTCTGTCGTACATTTCCCCTTCGCTTTAATCAATAATTTCAAACCCTTCAAATCAGTGCCTTCCCATGCCGCAAAAGGTTGCAATAATTGGAGGCGGTCGGACGTAGGCGCCACATCAACGACAACGGAACTACCGTCAGCAGCCGGTGCTTGGTAACCCGGATCATCTACGGCGAATCCTCTGGTAGGTAATTCGTCCCCTACCGGTGGATCCAATTTCACCTGCTCACCTTTATTATTCGTCAACGTATCCGTCACTGGGTTGAAGCCCAGATCGCCAGAAATTGCAATTGCCGCTACCAGCTCAGGAGAAGCCACAAATGCATAGGTATTAGGATTACCATCCGCACGTTTCGCAAAGTTACGATTGAATGAGTGAACGATGGTATTTTTCTCTTGTTTATCAGCCCCTACACGATCCCACATACCAATACATGGACCACAAGCATTCGTAAATATCGTTGCATTCAGGTCTTCAAATGTTTTCAGCAAACCATCACGATCAGCTGTAAAACGAACTTGTTCTGACCCCGGATTTATACCAAATTCAGCTTTAGTAATCAAACCTTTATCAACAGCTTGTTTTGCTATAGAGGCGGCACGTGACAAATCTTCATAGGATGAGTTTGTACATGAACCGATCAATCCCCATTCCACTTTTAAAGGCCAGCCATTTCTTTCAGCCTCTTCACGCATCCGAGACACTGGCGTATACAAGTCTGGTGTAAAAGGACCGTTGAGCGATGGCTCTAATTCGGATAGATTAATTTCGATGAGCTGATCAAAATACTGTTCTGGATTAGCATAAACTTCAGCATCCGCTGTCAAATGTTGTTTAATCGCATTTGCCGCGTCAGCGACTTCGGCACGTCCCGTAGCACGTAGGTAGCGCTCCATGGATTCGTCATAACCGAAAGTCGAAGTTGTCGCACCAATTTCAGCACCCATGTTACAAATGGTTCCCTTACCTGTACAAGATAGCGACTCTGCTCCCTCGCCAAAATATTCCACAATCGCTCCAGTTCCACCTTTTACGGTCAAGATACCAGCAACTTTAAGGATAACATCTTTGGCAGCAGCCCATCCGCTTAACTTACCAGTCAATTTAACACCGATTAATTTCGGGAATTTCAGCTCCCATGGTAGTCCAGCCATCACATCACAGGCATCAGCACCGCCGACACCAATAGCAACCATACCCAAACCACCGGCATTAACCGTATGTGAGTCTGTACCGATCATCATTCCCCCCGGAAAAGCATAGTTTTCCAAAACAACCTGGTGAATAATACCTGCTCCGGGTTTCCAAAAACCGATACCATACTTATTAGAAACAGAACTCAAAAAGTTAAATACTTCAGAGCTTTCATTTTTAGCACGGGCCAAATCCTTATCTGCCCCTTCCTTTGCCTGAATCAAGTGATCACAGTGAACGGTAGAAGGAACTGCAACTTTGGGACGTCCAGCTTGCATAAATTGCAATAACGCCATCTGAGCAGTAGCGTCCTGCATAGCAACGCGATCAGGGGCGAAGTCAACATAAGAAACGCCACGCTTATAATCCTCAGTAGCATTGCCATCCCAAAGGTGTGCATACAATATTTTCTCAGATAAAGTCAAAGGTTTATTAACCACCTGACGAGCAGCAGCAATGCGCTCGTCATAACGGCTATAGACCTTTTTAATCATATCAATATCAAAAGCCATATCTCTCTAATTTATTTGTTTAATTAAGTTACTAAACACTAATTATTACTATTTTGTCGGAATAGGTGCAAATTTTGTCAAGTTAATTCCTTCGACAGCAGCTTTATATTCGTCAATGTTCGGAATACGACCCAAGATAGCTGATAACACAACTACAGGAGTCGATGCCAGCAAAGACTCTCCTTTCTTACCGTCTCTGTCCTCCACGACACGACCTTGGAATAAACGTGTTGAAGTCGCCATGACTGTATCCCCTTTTGCGGCTTTCTCCTGATTACCCATACAGAGGTTACAACCCGGGCGCTCTAGATACATAATATTCTCATATTCTGTACGTGCAGTACTTTTAGGTAGTGCATCGCTAAATTCAAATCCAGAGTATTTTTGCAGGAATTCCCAGTCGCCCTCTGCTTTCAACTCATCAATAATATTATAAGTGGGGGCTGCGACGACCAAAGGAGCCTCAAAAGTAACTGCGCCTTTTTGTTTTTCAATGTTCTTCAACATTTTAGAAACGATCTTCAAATCGTCTTTGTGAACCATACACGAACCGACGAAACCTAAATCTACTTTTTTGTTTCCACCGTAGTAAGAAAGGTCGCGAATCGTATCGTGTGTATAACGTTTGGAAACGTCTGCATTATTCACATCTGGGTCAGCGATCATCGGTTCTTCAATGATATCCAGATCAATAACAACTTCAGCATAATATTTCGCATTTGTATCCGGAGTTAAAGCAGGCTTAGCGCCAGATTTAATTTCCTCAATACGTTTGTTAGCCTTCTCAATTAAGCCCTGCAAAACATTGTTTTTGTTTTCCATGCCTTTATCGATCATAATCTGAATACGTTTTTTAGCGATCTCCAAGGATTGGATTAAGGTATCATCTTGCGAGATACAAATGGAAGCTTTCGCTTTCATTTCTGCTGTCCAGTCTGTAAATGTAAACGCCTGATCAGCCAAAAGCGTACCAATGTGAACCTCTATAATCCTACCTTGGAAGACGTTCTCTCCAGCAAATTGCTGCAGCATCTGCGCTTGGGTAGCGTGAACAACATCACGGAAATCCATATGTTCTTTCATACTCCCTTTAAAGGTAACTTTTACCGACTCAGGAATTGGCATCGAAGCCTCCCCTGTAGCCAACGCTAATGCAACCGTGCCAGAGTCAGCACCAAAAGCTACACCTTTGGACATCCGCGTATGGGAGTCCCCACCAATAATGATGGCCCATTCGTCGATAGTGATATCGTTTAAAACTTTATGAATAACATCAGTCATGGAATGATATACGCCCTGTGGGTCACGCGCAGTGATTAATCCAAAGTCATTCATAAATTTCATCAGTTTTGGAATATTTGCTTGCGCTTTTTTATCCCATACAGATGCGGTATGACAACCCGATTGATAAGCACCATCCACTGTTGGCGAAATGACCGTAGCAGCCATGGCCTCCAACTCCTGTGCGGTCATCAAACCAGTTGTATCTTGAGAACCAACAATGTTTACTTTAACGCGAACATCAGAACCTGCGTGTAAGACTTTACCAGGTGTAACACCGACCGCATTTTTGTTGAAGATTTTCTCTACTGCTGTCAAGCCTTGTCCTTCAATAGTAATCTCTTTTGAAGGAGCAAATACGGTAGGCGCTTGAATGCCCAAGGTCTCTGCAGCAAATGTTTGGATCTTTTTACCAAAAACAATCGCATAAGAGCCACCGGCTTTAATAAATTCCATTTTCTGTGGAGTCAAAGCTTTCGAAATATCGATCAGCTCACGCTCGCCATGATATAATTTCTTCGTCTTTGTATTAATGGTTAAAACAGTGCCTGTTGCAACAGAGTAAGCTTCTTCAAGAATGGGTTCGTTTTTCTCGTTACGCACAACATTACCCTGCTCATCCACTTTCTTCACCCAGTTTTTCAAGTCGATACCAATACCACCGGTCACATCTACCGTTGTCAAGAAAATTGGCGAAATACCATTCGTACCACCTACAATCGGCGCAATATTGACAAAAGGAACATAAGGACTTGCTTGTTTACCGGTCCAAAGTGCCACATTATTTACTCCCGACATACGAGAGGAACCTACACCCATCGTTCCTTTCTCAGCAATCAGCATAACACTTTTACCTGGATGTTGCGCCTGCAATTCACGAATGTGCTGCTGCGCTTCAGGTGTGATCATACATTTACCATGTAATTCACGATCCGAACGTGAGTGCGCCTGATTTCCCGGGGATAATAAATCTGTTGAAATATCACCCTCACCCGCAATAAAAGTAACCACTTCAATTTCTTCCGGCACGTCAGGTAGCTTCGTGAAAAACTCCGCTTTTGCATAGCTTTCCAAAATATCTTTAGCGACTTCGTTACCTTGCTGATAAGCATCTTTCAAACGAGCTGTATCAGCATCATATAAGAAAACTTGTGTTTTAAGCACTTCTGCAGCTTGCTTTGCAATCACTACATCGTCACCCAAAGCTAAATCTAATAACACCGCAATAGAAGGTCCACCCTTCATATGAGACAATAACTCAAAAGCAAAGTCAGGTGTAATTTCAGCAACAACAGATTCGCCTAAAATAATTTCCTTCAAAAATTGAGCTTTAACGCCAGCAGAAGGGGTCGTGCCCGGCAGTGTATTATAAATAAACAATCGTAAAGAATCTGCTCTATTATCGTTGTTTAAATCCTTAATCTGAGCAATTACTTCACTTAGTAATTCTGCTCCATCAATTGGCTTAGGATGTAAACCCTGGCCTTCTCGTTCTACAACCTCTTGTACGTAATCGTTGTAAATACTCATAGATATCTATCTTTCTATTTTAAGGGTAGCCAAAAAGACACGATGTCTTGCTAAACCACCTTGACTGTAATATAATTAAGCTAATAAGCCATCTATCGGTTTCCCGAACAAATCACAATTTAGCCCTTCCACTTCATGTTTGAAGTTAACTTATTTGTCGTAAATCAACTCCTATGACTAAATACAAAAATAGTGAAAATACATCTTTAAACGCATGCGTTACATCTATTTAAATCAATTTGGAATTGTTCTAAACAGCATTTGTGCAATCATGCCCGTTTTTTTCCTATCCGCTATTTCTACTGCCTCACGTTCAAAAAAAATAGGTGATTTATTTGACTAAACCACCTATCCTTTTTATATCGTTTCTACATGTATATCAATGTCTTTCAGCGCTTTGACAGTTTCCAAAGGATCTGTGGCATTAAACACAAATGAACCGGCCACCAACACATCTGCCCCAGCTTTCAATAGCTGTGCTGCATTCGCAGTCGTTACTCCCCCGTCGATTTCAATCAACAGGCCATCGTTCACACCCGCAGCCATCGCTCGTAACTCCTGAACCTTAGCATAGGTGTTATTAATGAATTTTTGACCACCAAATCCCGGATTGACCGACATGATGCAAACCAAGTCTAAATCCGCTAGCACATCTTTCAGAAGAGCCACCGGAGTGTGTGGATTCAATGCAACCCCAGCTTTACACCCCAACTCTTTAATAGCAGCCAGTGTACGATGCAAATGTGTACAGGCCTCGTAATGCACAGTAATAATTGCTGCGCCTGAATCTTTACATACTTGCAAATAACGGTCTGGATCAACAATCATCAAATGTACATCCAACGGTTTAGTTGCATGTTTTGCAATAGCCTGCATAACTGGAAATCCAAAAGAGATATTAGGAACGAAAACGCCGTCCATAATATCAATATGAAACCAATCTGCGTCGCTGTTGTTTACCATGATAATATCATCGTATAATTTTGCAAAGTCTGCAGCAAGAACGGATGGTGCAATGAGATGTGATTTTGTTGACATGTTGTATTTTTTCTGCAAAGATAACAAGTATTTTTTGTTCATCACAGCCTTTACACTATTTAATGCCCATAAACGAAAATTGGCAGAAGCTGCAGAAAATAAATTATAACTACATTTGTATATTTACAGCATATAAAAATAAAGCTCGCAGTGGGAAGACTAAAAATAAAATATAGAAGAGAATTAAATACAACGGAAAACCTTGTCCGCAAAATTGGATTAATACTTATTACCATCTTTTTGATCTGTATATTTCTTCCCAAACAACCCCGTTTCCGCTATGAATTTCAAAAAGGTAAAGTATGGAATCACGAAAATCTAATATCGCCCTACAATTTTGCCATATTAAAAACGCAAGAAGAATTGAATGCGGACAAGAAAAGTATCTTAAATACCATTCAGCCTATCTACAATGCCAATACAACCACCAGCAAAGAGCAAATTGATCAATTCAACACCGATCTGGCCGAAAAGTGGCAGAGCAGCAAATTAGATACGACACATGAAAATATAGCGGATTATAGAAATGCCGGAAACGCCATCCTCAATCATCTCTATAGCAAAGGTATCCTATCGTTGAACAATAGATTTCAAAACCGTAGTAACGACAAATCCCCAGCCTCTAAGCATTATAATTTTACGCTCATTCAAGACAAAGTCGCCAGCCAAAAAAATACGGCCGACTGCTATACGATCGAGAGCTCCTACAGTTATATGGACGACATTATGCCCAAACTGACCAAAATAAAACAAAAGAGCTGGCTGGTGGAGACACTAAAAAACTATATTACCATTAACTACATTTATAATGATCAGCAGACAGAGGCCTTGGAACAAAACGCAATTGCCAACATTTCAGCTACGCGTGGCGTTGTCCAAAAAGGGGAACTGATAGCCGAAAAAGATAAAATAATTTCCAATGAAACCTACCAAAAGCTTGAATCGTTACGTAAGGTATACGAAGACGAAGGCAAGATCAGCGGCAACCAAAATTATGTGACTTTAGGTCAATTTTTGATCATTTCGCTGGCGCTTTCTATTTTGATGGTGTTCCTTTTTCTGTTTCGAAAAGACATCTATTTTAATAACAGACTGCTCGTCATTATCATGATCGTCATCATCGGTATGCTTGCCGTTTTATCCTGGGCCATTAAAATCAAAATACCCAACCTTTACTATATACCGTTTTGTGCGGTCCCCATTATCATTCGTATTTTATTTGACACACGTGTAGCGCTCAATATCCATCTATTGATGGTGCTATTAGCAGGATTATTCGTCCCAAATAGCTTTGAATTTGTTTTTCTACAATTTATGGCGGGTATAGTTGCGATCTACAGTATCAAAACATTGGTTAAAAGAGAGCAATTGTTTATTTCATCGGCAATCATTCTGGGAACCTACTGGATCGCCTATATTGGATTGGTGGTGACCAGAAATGGTTCCATTGACACGATCTATTGGTCCGACCTCCTTCCATTCTTCGTCAGCGTATTGATTACGCTCCTTGCCTACCCCATGATTTATGCCTTTGAAAAATTGTTTGGTATCGTGTCTGACCTTACCCTCATGGAGCTTACTAACAGTAATTCCAAATTGCTAAGAGAACTTTCTTTCAAAGCCCCGGGGACCTTTCAGCATTCCTTACAGGTAGCTAATCTTGCGGAAGCGGCGATTTATAAAATTGGTGGAAATCCACTACTGGTACGTGCCGGAGCACTCTATCATGATATCGGCAAATTGACTAACCCTCAATTTTTCATCGAGAATCAAAAGACAGAAAAGAATCCTCACGACGAGCTATCCCCTGAGCAAAGCGCACAGATTATTATTTCGCACGTCATAAAGGGTGTCGATATTGCTAAAAAACATCAATTGCCAGACGTTATCCTTGATTTTATCCGCACGCACCATGGCACTACCCGTGTAGATTATTTCTATAACCTTTTCGTGAAGAACAATCCGGATAAATTGGTGGACGAGTCGTTATTTACCTATCCAGGCCCCATTCCTTTTTCCAAAGAAACAGCAGTGCTCATGATGGCAGACTCCGTTGAAGCTGCGTCCCGCGCATTAAAAGAGCCATCCGAAGAGTCCATCAATAATCTTGTCGATAAGATTATTGAACACAAATTGATGCGTGGACAGTTCAACAATAGTAACATTACCTTAAAAGATATCACGGAATCTGCGGTTATATTTAAGGCGATGCTCAAAAGTATCTATCATGTTCGGGTGGATTACGATTTAAGCAAAAAAACAATGTAATTTTAATTGTCAAACAACAAATTGACTGTCAAACGCTTATTGCAACGTTACATTTTTTTTGCATTTTTTTTATTATTTAGACTTTGCAGAATCAAATAATTGCCTTATGTTTGCAATGTCAAAACGAGGAGAGGTGCCTGAGTGGCCGAAAGGAACAGTTTGCTAAACTGTCGTACTGGAAACGGTACCGCGGGTTCGAATCCCGCCCTCTCCGCCAAAGACAAAAAAAGCTTTCTGATAACTCAGAAAGCTTTTTTACCATTTAAGCAATTAGAAATTGCGCGGCACCGGAATTTCCTGCACTTTACTTTCCCTAAAATCCTTCATACTTTTGGGTTCCTTAGCTTCCAATTCTGCAAAATCCACAACACCGTTTTCTTTCGCCCACTGGAAATAAGCAGTAGACAAACGAGACACGACGTCGTGATGCTGTCCGGCAACATCGTTCCGTTCAGTAGGATCCTGCGCAAGATCATAAAGTTCCCATTTATAGGACGGCCAGCTCGATACAAGTTTCCATTTTCCAATACGTGCAGCACGATTACCAGCGCGCTCCCAAAATAAACCTTCTTGTCGCCGAACGGTATCTTGATCTTGGAACAAAACCTGAAGCAAACTCTTTCCTGGTAAAGCATTCGCCTTATGCCCCTCGTATTCTTTTGGATATACCGCACCAACCAAATCGTAGAAAGTCGGCGCCAGATCAATGACGTGACCAGTGCCCTGCTTGACGCCTTTCGCGATTTTACCAGGAAACCAAGCTATAAATGGGGTATTAATCCCACCTTCATAGGTATAATCTTTAAATGCTTTAAAAGGTGTATTGGAGGCATATGACCAATTTTTGCCCTGCGATTCATAAGAACCCAGTGTCCCAACCGGTCCTTTATTTATCCGGGCGCCATGATACCAGCGAACAAGATCTTCGGCCGGCGCACCGTTGTCTGACAAGAAAACAATCAGTGTATTGTCCAATTGTCCATTGTCTTTTAGCTTATCTAGTAATTTTCCTATAGTCTGATCCAATCTGTCGACCATAGCCGCAAACACTTCCATTTTTTTTGACCACAGTTTTTTTTGATCAAATGATAATCGTGACCAATCGTAAATATCCTCATCAACAAGCGATGGTTGGGTCGCTTGGGACACCATTCCTAATTGTTTCTGGCGTTCAAAGCGCTGTTGACGTATCACCTCCCACCCATTGTCATACCGGCCTTTATATTTGGCGATATCTTGCGGCAACGCTACTAATGGCCAATGTGGGGCTGTATGTGCCAAATAGAGAAAAAAAGGTTTATCCTGCGTTTTGATCTGATCCAAAAACGCCTCAGCTTGACGATTGATTACCTCTGTCGAAAAGGAATCTTCCAAGGGATAGCCTTCAGAATAGGTTTGTTCTTGAAAAGTCGGCGCGCCTGAATCTGCATTTTTTTCCACTCTTGGAAATACCAAATCAAAACCGCGCTCCCAGGGCAAACTTTTCCCTTTTCCAGACACGTGCCATTTACCCGAGGTTGCCGTGATATAACCATTCAACCGGAGGACTTCGGCAATGGTCAGTGATTCCGAATTAATATAACCCTGATAGGCAGGCAGTCCGAGATCGTTGGAAAAATATCCAACGCCAGCTTTGTGTTGATATTGCCCTGTGATTAGGGAGGCCCTTGTCGGCGCACATATCGAATTGTTATAAAATTGCGTCAGCTTTAGCCCTTCATTGGCTAAACGATCCAAATTGGGTGTAGAAATTTCCGAACCGTATGCTCCAATATCGGAATAGCCTAAATCATCGGCCAAAATCAAAATGATATTTGGCTTTCTTTGTTGTGCATAACCTAACAGTGTAGCAACCACAAGGTATAATGTCAAAATTATCTTTTTCATGTTCTTCATTTATAGTCCTATCGAAATTGATTGTTTGTTTTTAAACGCTTGTAATCCACAACGGAATTCTCTTCAGCCCAGGCTTTATACCTTGCTTCGAGATCTTTCACGATAGCTGGATAACGGCTAGCAAGATTGTTGTTTTCGCTTCGGTCTTCATCGATATTGTATAATTCGGGTTTGTTACCATCCTTAAATAAAGAAACTAATTTCCATTTACCATATCGCACGGCACGATTGCCTGCACGTTCCCAAAATAGCGGAACATGCCGATCGACCTGATTGCTATCTGAACGCAAGAGCGGTCTCAAACTCAGCCCCGGAAGTGTATTTATCGCCGTGTCGCCGACATGTTCCGGATAGGTCGCACCTGCAAAGTCATACAAGGTGGGAGCGATATCAATAAGATGGCCTACCCCCTTCTTAATCACGTTTGCCCGCACCTCTTTTGGATACCACACAATGAAGGGGGCACCAATGCCACCTTCATACGGATTATCTTTGTAACTTCTCAAAGGTGAGTTTCCGGTTTGGGACCAATTGCTGTTTTGCACATCATAGGAACCTGGTAATCCGACAGTCTCTGTATTCCTTGCCGTATACACGCGTGTGCGATCCCCACCTTGGGCACCGTTATCAGACAAAAAAATGATTAGTGTATTCTTATCTTTTTTTAGCTCTTTTAACGTTTTTCTTATGCGGCCGATACTCTGATCCATGCGATCGATCATACCGGCAAAGACCTGTTGCCGACGTTGCCAATACTGCTGCTCATCATAGGTCAATTTATCCCAGTGCTGTAGCGCAGTGTCTTTTTTGGCAATGGCCTGCCCGATAGGAAACACACCTTTCTGCTGCGCATTTTCATAACGTTGCGTACGCAGGTTATCCCATCCCCCACGATAGACTCCTTTATACTTTTGAGTTTCTTCTTCCGGTGCCTGCAGGGGCCAATGTGGGGCATTGAATGCCAAATACAAGAAAAAAGGCTTTTTATCTTTCTGCTGTTCTTTCAGAAAACCAATGGCTTGATCCGTGATCTCATCTGTCAAATAACGTCCCTTTGGCAAATAAAAGGGTTTATTATTCCGGATGAGCGATACAGTTGCCTGCTCCGGTCCATTTACTTCATAAAAATTGGACGCCCCGCCAACAAAATTGAAAGACCGCTCAAACCCGCGCTGTGCCGGCCACTGATCGTAATCATCACCCACATGCCATTTTCCCGATATAATAGTGGAGTAGCCGGCCTGTTTCAAAACCTCAGCCAGCGTCCGTGACTCCCGATTTAAAAAACCCTGATAGGCAGGCAGTCCAAGATTCACATTAAAATAACCTACACCTGCGCGATGCGCATACTGCCCCGTCAATAAAGAAGCACGCGTAGGGGCACAAATGGAATTGTTATAAAATTCCTGAAATCTCGTTCCTTCTTTAGCCAAGGCAGTCAAATTGGGGGTCTGCAGGTCCGTTCCTCCATAGGGCTCTATATCCGAAAAACCCAGATCATCTACCAAAATCAATACAATATTCGGTCGATTGTCCTGTCCCCAGCTTATCCTTGGTAAGATGGTTAGGCAAAGTGCAACTAATAAATATGTCGTTTTCATCTACTTAAAATTTGATTAATACCTTATCGATTGATCCAATCGGGGTGCTGCGAGAGATTAGGATTGAGATTCAGTTCCCTTTGTGGCGTCGGAAAATGAATATGGCGAGCCGATGCATTCGTCTTGCCGGCAGCTTTCAGCTTAGCAACATAATAGGTCGCTCCCCTGCGAACCAGATCAAACCACCGTTGATATTCGTAAACAAGCTCCTTTCTGCGCTCCTCAAAAACCAATTCTCTAAAAGCATCCTTCGTTTCCGTAACGGATACTTCGTCTATTCCTGCACGACGACGTACCGCATTAATCGCATTAAGAGCTTCTAAAGTCGGCCCGTTCAACTCATTTTCGGCCTCTGCAAAAATTAGCAATACCTCCGCATAACGGATGATCGGCATATTTTTGGAAGACTGCCCCTGATTTCCTACAACCGTTTCATCATAATATTTACTAAATTGCGGTTTGTTTAAGGCATAGTATTTACCATCTATTGGTGACACCATTCCCGTTGTAAAGGTCACAGAAAGACGTTTGTCACGTGTTGCAAAGCTTTTATATAATCCTCCTTCGCTATGAAGCGCATCTGCATAATCCCCATTTATGCCAGGAATATCGGCTGGCGCAGATCTACTGGCCAAAGAATTCCCCTGATAGCCACTATTGCCTTTAAATTGAGCAGAAAATATATGTTCAATACCATTTTTCTCCCCAATATTAAAGACATTGGCAAAATCTTGGAAAAGCGCATAACCTTCTTTATCGATAACTTCCTTGGCTAATAATTTTGCATTGGCCCAATCTCCTCGCGTCAGATAGACTTTAGCCAAAAGACTTTTGGCTGCTCCAGCAGTGGCGCGTCCTTTATCTGATTCCGAATAAGACTTATAGTTAGGAAGCGCCGAAGCAGATTTTAAATCTGCTATTATCAATCCATACACCGCATCCTCTGTCGCTTTGGCCACATAGAGTTCTTGAGGAGATAAAGACTCTACTGGACTCGTTACCAGTGGAACTGGTCCAAACCAACGCACTAAATTAAAATAGTGGAGTGCCCTCAAAAATTTTGCTTCGTTGATCAGACGCTGTTGGAGAGTTGGATCGATCTGACTTGCAGACAGCACACTTATTTTAGCAATATTGACATTTGAAGCATTGATCGCATCGTAGCTCTGCTTCCAGAGCTGTTCCATACGGTCATTGGATGCATCATGGGTTAGATTGCTCAGCGCTCTAACATGTGCATTTCTAGCCCTCGGCCCTGCTTCATAATCATCTGTGGCCATTTCAACACCAATCTGGAGCAAGCTGTTGTACAAAGACTGCCCAGTTTCATATAGCTTTCTGTAAGTTCCTGTCACTGCAGCTATGGCTTGATCCTGATTAAGATAGTATTGCTCCGAAACCAAAGCACTTGCGGGATCCTCCTCCAATTTCGAGCAGGAAATTGCCGTTAGAAAAATCAGAATGACAGTGGATAAAACATGTATTTTTTTCATTTGATGAATTGCTTTTTATTGATAATGAGCTAAAAAACTCAGAACTTCTCACTATCCCCATTTAGAGATCTATTAAAAGGTCAATGAAACTCCTGCAGAAAAAGACCTAGATGCAGGGTAAATGCCCAGATCGGTACCTATCTTTACATTGCTCCCTGAGGTAACCTCCGGATCAAAACCTTTATATTTGGTCCAGGTTAAAAGATTTTGGGCTGTTAGATAGAGATTGAGTCCCTTTATTTTAGCGTCCTGAAGCCACTCTTTAGGAAAACTGTACCCAAAATGCAATGATTTTAGCCGAACAAAAGAGCCGCTTTCTACAAACTGGTCCGAAAATACAGGAGCTGGATCCAACTTCGCCCGGGGATAAGAATGACTCGGATTTGATGAAGTCCAGCGCTCCAATGCATCAATTGATGCATTCTGTTGACCGGTAAACATCTCCAAATTCTGCCTATTAATATTCAGAAGATCATTCCCGACAGTGCCTTGGATGAGAAACGAAAGATCAAAACCTTTATAGGACATACTATTGGTCAATCCAAAAATAAAATCCGGCTGTGCATTACCTAGAATCGTTCTATCATTTGCAGTCGTAAATTGTCCGTCACCATCGATATCTTTGTAAAGACGGTCACCCGCTTTAGGACTCGCATTCCCTGTAAACTTACCCTTAATACCCTCCTCTCCCGACTGCAGAATACCATCGGTAACATTGCCATAGAAGGTGCCTAAAGGCTCTCCAGCTTTAATGATATAATTTCCAGAAATATAAGAACTGGCGCCGTCACCAATCTTCAGTACGGTGTTGCGATTCAGGGAAAAGTTTACATCTGTGCTCCAGCTGAACAATCCCTCGATATTCCGCGATTTCAACCCCAATTCAAATCCTTTATTTGATACAGACCCAAAATTCTGAAGGGAAGAGGCATAACCGGAGGTCCAAGGTATTTCCACATTAAGCAGGAGATCTTTTGTCTTTTTATAATAATAATCAACTGTAAATTGAAGACGGTTGTTAAGTAAACTGATATCAAACCCGCCATCATATTGTACAGTGCTTTCCCAACCGAGGTTTTTGTTGGGAATACGTTGCGGAGCAAAACCAGTGACCACGTTGTTTCCAAACAGATAATTTAGGCTATATAAGGTAGATAATGATTGATATTGCCCGATTTCTTGATTACCCGTGGTTCCAAAACTCGTACGAATCTTAAAATCATCTACTCCAGGAAATGCTTCCTTAAAAAAAGACTCATTGCCAGTGCGCCAAGAAAGTGCTATCGACGGAAAATTTCCCCATTTGTTGTCTGCCCCAAAGCGGGAACTACCATCACGACGGAGACTTGCCGAAACATAATATTTATTTGCGTAATTGTAATTTACCCTGGCAAGATAAGAGTGCAATACCCATGCGTAGCTGTCAGAAGAAGGACGTACAATGGTGGATCCACTCTGTAGGTTATTGAACAGTAAGTCGTCGGTCACAAAATTTTCCGCTCCAGCGTTGAAGATTGCATTTTTGGATTCTTGCTGAGTAAATCCAAGTAAAGCATTGAACGTATGTTTTCCTGTGTTTGCCGTATAGTTTAAAGTGTTTTCATTCAGCCATGAGGTTCCATCCAAATTCCCTAAGCTTGCTTTCCCCTTTGAACCTGCCCCCTCATAGATGTAAGATGGCAAATAAAATTTATCATTTCGGCCATTTAGGTCAACGCCAACCAATACCTTCGCTTGTAGACCATTTAAAATACGATACTGTGCAAAAGAAGTTCCCAATATCCGTAGTCCATTGGATGAATTTGTCGTTTCTTTCAAGGTAGCTATTGGGTTGGCAAAGATGTTTTCAAAAGGATTTCGTAATGTATAGGCACCGTTGGCATCATACACAGTTGCCGTCGAAGGCATCATAAGCAAAGCATTGACAATTCCTGTCGGCGCTATTTGCGCATAAGTTTTGTTGATGGATAAATTTGCACCAACCTGTAACCGGTCGAAAGGATTTGCGTCGATATTTGATCTAAATCCTACACGCTTGAAATTAGTGTTGACAATGACACCCTGCTGATCAAAATAATTTGCGCCTAAATAGTATTTCACTTTTTCAGCTCCTCCCAATAAAGAAAGCTGCTGATTATAAATCTTTCCAGTTTGAAAAGCCTCTTTTTGCCAATTTGTACCAGCACCTAGCTGATCGATTTCAGTTTGACTGCGGTATTGAAAAGCTCCGAGGTTGGGATTCGCATCGTACAAGGCCTCATTTCTCAAGATTGCAAAATCGTGAGCATTCAGTACCTCGATTTGTTTTAATACTTTTTGTGCTCCAAAACTCCCCTCATAGTTTAATTGTACCTGTCCTGCTCTACCTTTTTTCGTTGTTACCAAAATCACCCCATTGGCCCCTCTGGATCCATAGATTGCAGTTGCAGCAGCATCTTTTAACACTTCAATACTTTCAATATCTGTTGGGCTGAGGCTTGCTAATGGGTTTACTGGTGTGCCGCTCCCTACTCCTGTACTTTCTGTTTGATTATATACTGGAAATCCGTCAATAACATAGAGGGGTTCATTCCCCCCTGGATGGATGCGCCGCCACGAATGCGAACACTCACACCTCCGCCGGGTTGTCCCGAAGTTTGTGTAACCTGAACGCCCGAAATTCCTCCTTTCAATGCCTGATCAAGCGAGGATACGGGCTGTCTGAGAAGCTTCTCAGGCAAGGTCGCCACAGCCCCAGTGAGATCACGACGTTTCTGGGTTCCGTACCCTACAACCACAACCTCATCCAAGTCTGTTGAGATGGGCGATAGCGCTATTACAGTCGGTGAAGAATTGACAACTACCTGTTTTTTCTCATAGCCTACAAAACTGACTATTAACGTAAAAGGGAGCTTCTGTCCTGTCACAAACTGGAAATTACCTCGGTTATCCGTTTGTACACTATGTGTTACAGCTTCCAATTGTACCGTAACGCCCGTAAGAGGTTCTTGGGTTTTCGCATCGATAACTTTACCGATTAACGATGCATTAATAATTGGTCTGGGTTCTTGTGCCTGTACACTTCCAAATGCGTACAGAAAAAGCACAACTAAAAGAGAATACCAAAGTACTCTGTGTTTTTTCATCGTAAATTCTATTTAATGTGAAAATGCAAACAAGTGCCAACGCCATTGGTACTCTTGTTATAAATAAGATGGAATGCTTATCGGACAATAAGCAGAAGGAAGGTCGTGCTTTTCAGCACATGCGCATTCGACAAATAAATAGATAAAAATTAGATGCAATGAAGCATTTTTGGTTGCTCTCTCGATAGAAAAAGTAGTCGTTTTTCATACTTGTAAAATATTTAATGAGATAATTTTGTAATCGTTGCCAACGCCAATCGTTAACGACTACCCAAATATAAAACTATTTACAATAATATCTATATACTTAGTAGTTTATTTATAAAAAAAGTAAATTCATTTTTATCAACAAAGCAGCTACACAACTATCAGCTATGATTTGACAAGATTTTTGTTACAAAGATATAGTTCATCCGAACTTTTAATCCGTTAATATCTAACGCCAGCAAGACATCATTAACTTGTAGCCAAATTTGCCGTTTAGACAGTGCTTGTTCAGTGCTCGTCCAGTGATTACTCAGTCATTATTCAGCCAGTAGTGACTAAGTAATGACTGATCACTAGCTAAATAATAAATTAAAATTGTCTATTGGGATAAATTGGGATTAGGTTATTCCAGCTTTATTGTTTATCTTAAATGTTTATAACCTTATAAGCAATTATGGCAATCATTAAAAATGGCGTTAATGGAACGGTCTCCGGAAAGGCAGGTTCTGTTGTATTTGTTTTGACTAAAACAGGAAATTATGTACGCTCTCTTCCTCGCGTAAAAAAGCGAAAGCCCAGTGCTGGTCAGTTGCTCTTTAGAACACGTTTCAAAATGGTGAGATCGCACATCATTATGCTAAATCCGATCATAAAATTGGGGTATAAGACATACAGCGCTCCTAAAAGGCCATACGACGCCGCGATGTCGTATAATTTGAAAGAAGCCCTTATTCGCCAAGATGATGGCTTTGCGATTGACTGGCAAAAGTTTATGATCGCGAAAGGAAGTCCAAATCCCATCAATTCCTACAGCATGGATTTTGATCAGGAAAGTCAGGTGCTTGAAGTTACTTGGGAATATGATACCTATTTGGAGAATAAAAATAAAATCCAGAACTACAATTCCTTCTTAGTTTTATATAGTGCAACAGATGACAGAGTTGAATATCCAATTTTGACCAATGACTCAAAAAGCAAGTTATCATCTGGAAAACAGAACATTAAGATCCGAGAACATAAAAAGGAAGTTACCTACGAAGTGTTTATCTTTTTTGTAGAAAGCTATGGTGAAGGTAATACAGATAGCCTGCACTTGGGTAGCATAAAAGTTTGAGAGGAGTTAATTGAACTATAGTCTAGTTGAAGTTGGTGAATAGATGAAAATTGGCCCTACGACTGATAAAAAATACCTGAAACCAGTGATCATGTTTATAGACCAATTGGTCTATTTTTGCAACAAAGAACGGTGAATAATGAGAAAATTAATTGGGTATTGTTTAGTTACCTTAGGAGTAGGGCCACTATACACAAAAGCGCAGGAAAATTTAAAATTCGATGATAGCTTCAACTTATGGAATGTTCGGTGCGGTCAGCAGGCCACCGTCTTTGCGGCAAAAGCTTACGTGCGCGAGCAGCCTAATCTTAAGGCTGCCATCGTCGATTCCCTATCGATAGGAAATATTGTTACAATCACTAGCCCACCATTTAAAGGAAATACCATAAAAAATTTTTATGCCCCTTGGCATGAAATAACCTATGCTGAAAACGGCATCAAAAAAATCGGCTTTATTTGGCTGGGGCTCTTAGCGCTAGGAAAACTAAGTGCTTCAGATGGCTCGCAATACATATACGGTTTTGAGCGTTTGACTGAAAATAGCGACGGACAGAATCTCTTCTCAACAGGTGTCAAAATTCTCGATGCAAAAGGAGGTTTTCTAGCTGAACATACCTATCCTTTCACCTATTCTGGACAAACCTTCGCGCAAAGTAAATTGCTTCCAGCAATGGGTCTGCAAAACGTCAAGCAGATTTTGCGTATGGAATTTTTGGGTGAAGCCTGTGGCATACCATCGGAATATTACTATATGGCCTGGACAGGAAAGCAGCTTATCGATCTGCCAAGTCGGTATTCGGTCGCTGATGCGGGTATTTATTATTACGATGAAAAGATGCTATTTCCTTCCGAACATGGCAAAAACAATCAGATTATTTATAAATACATCGAAGAAGGGGAAGCTTTGGACGATCATGCAGAAAATGCAAATTTTAAAATCACAAAAAAGCAGGAAGAGTTCCAATGGAGTGGTACAAGTTTTCAAAAGCTTTCGACATCCAAATAGTATTTTAAACCGTTTTTAACGCAATAGATTCATCAAAGACACGAATTTACAAATGGAAGAAAAATATATTTATGACTTATTCTACAGCGGACAACTAGATCTATTTATTATTGAAGGGGAAAACCAACTGCGGCTAAGCGATCAAGATGTAATGCTTTGGACATACCTCGCTATCGCCTATCATGATCAGGTCTATTACGAGGGGCAAGATGCTGTTTTCGATATTATTCAGGAAAAAATGATCCCCTATTTTCAAAAAGCGCTGACCATCGACCCAGAAAATGAAACAAGCTTATATCACATGCTGAATTATGTTTTGGACAATCAAGCAACATTAGCCCAAATGGGTCGTCCAAATCTACATGTTACCGAAGCCAATAAGGATACCTTTGTAGCATACGCGAAAAAGCTAATCGCTTCACGCAACAGTTCGATATACGGTTATAACTTTTTAGTCAATATCTACGAAGGACTCCAAGATGATACAGCGATGCTGCCAGTTTTAGAAGCCGGTATCCATTACATCAGAGATACATTCCTACATGAGCGGGAAGCCATGGATCACAATTTCTCCATCTTTTGGATGAAAAAAATTTATCTGTTGGACCGCAATAAACAGATCAATCCATCCAATATTTGGGATTTGATTGCATCCGACTTTAAACATTTCATTAGCAGCAATGAAATGGACTATGTGAATCTTGCGGAAATCGCTTATGAGAATCAAGCAATTGATCTTTCCTTAAACATTTTATTAAAGCTTATAAAAGGCGAAAACTCAGCGCTACATATTCATCAAGAATTGGTGAAATGGCATAATCGCTTTGAGGAGCTAATTGCCGAGGGTTATGAAAACCCTAATGTGTACTACTATCAGCTTATTATTGAGCGTAATTATTCGGAAGAAATCGGAATTCCGCTCGACTATTATTATCTCCATGCGCTCAAATTGATCGATGCTTATCCCCACTCTTTTGTCGGTTACCACTTTGCGGCAGCCTATCGCTATGATGAAGAGCGTTATGCTGAAGCGATTCCATATTTAGAGCTGGTAGGAGAACGAAAATGGAATGCAACATCATGGCGGCGTTTGGTCGAATGCACATTTAGGACTCATGGGGAGGTCTATAATCAAGTCCCCTTGTTCGATGACCTTCCCCGTGAATGTTACAACGAAGCAGTCGTTCTCTCCGATTTTGTCTCTTCATTGGAGAATTTAAGCCAAGCTGATCGATCGGCATTCCAATACCTTATCCTCGAACTCTACCTTCAGGCTTACGATGCTTTCAAAGACTATTTTGAAGCATACAAATACGAAAGCGACTATTTCGGAGGAAAACACAATCAGGCGATGAATTGCAATAATCTGGCGTTGGCTTACAAAGAGGTGGGTGAACTGGAAACGTGCTACGCTATTGCTTCCGAGGGGTTGCAGTATGCAGATTTTGAAGAACTTCATTATACCCGGGCGGATGCGTTGTCAACTTTAGAAGATTATTTCCGGCTGGAAGAGGTGCTGCAACAGTACTTTGACACCTATCCGATTTCTTTGGAAGCTACCCTTGAAAACGAGGGTACTACCTTTCCACCTTGTTACCGCATGCTGGTACACCAACTCCATGTCGAATATCAGCTTGGGCGTTCAGCGGATATGGAATCCAGAGCCCAGCAGTTTTTGGAATTCAGCTATAATTTTCACCTAAATAATCCCAATCTGAATGAGTATCACTATCGCGACTTTGAAGCGTCGAAAAACGGCGTGGAGAATGTAATTTATCGGATTCGGGAAGCAGACAATTTGGCGAAGCGCATCTCTTACTACCAGGATATGGCACAAAAATATCCTCATGAAGCACAACCGCAATATGTACTGATGCAACTCTACAACGAAAAGAGCGACTATAAGGCAATGAACGCCGCTGCGCAACAATATCTCAAAAATAAACCAGCATTTATCATTAATAGTTTTGATCGAGCGAAGACCTTGTATCTAATCCTCAAAAGTCATTACTATATGAAAGATTATCGCGATGGGTTACACCTGTTCCAAACCAATGACAAATGGGTACACTCCGTCATGGATCCTGATGATTATGTGCTTTGGTTAAAATTTGGTATTCAACTTTTTACCGAAAGCAATGACATCAATGCTGTAACACAATACATTGATCTATTTCATCGTATATATACACAATGCGGTTGGACCTATGACGACGACGTTGAATCAGTTAAGTTAGCAGAAGCACGTGTAAACTATAAATCAGGGAATCTTAAAAAAGCCCACCGTCTGCTTGATGAAATCCTGGTCTATTCTGATCACGATCCTTTAGCTGATGTATATAAGCAGACATGGAAAAAGCCAGGTTTTTTCTCTGGTTTTAAATTTTAAATGGTTCAAAATTTTCCACATAGCTTTCCCTCTCTCACTCCAAGCTCTCTGATTTCTCCTGCGCTAGAGAACTTGGAGTGAACACTTCTGATACAAATCTATCCTGTCAAAAAACGTTAAAATAATAGGTAGGTTGTGCCCAAAAAACTATCTTTGAATTGATGCGGCTATTAAACGCCTATCCTACTATTTTATTAATTCTTTCATTTCATGCTATGAAAATACAACACTATATCGCAACAGGGGTGTTCATGCTATCCGCTTTGACAAACTATGCACAAGACAACAGTTCAATAGCTAGCAACGTCAAAATCGCTGGAAATTGTGCCATGTGCAAAAAAACAATAGAAAATGCCGGCGCTTCAGCTCATGCTAAAGTAGACTGGGACGAAGACGAGCAAACAGCAACAATCGCTTATAATGCTGAAAAAACGTCATTAGATGCTGTACTAAAGCATATTGCGGGAGCAGGTTATGACAATGAAAAATACCTGGCTGCTGAGGACACTTACACTAAACTACATAGTTGTTGCCAGTATGAAAGAAATTTGGTTCCGACAGCATCAGCTAGTCCACCAGGCACAACAACTGAACCAACGGCATCAGCAGATAACATCGACAATGGAAGTGCTTTTCAAGCGATCTACAATCAATATTTTCTACTCAAAGATGCACTCGTCGCAGCAAATAGTAAAAGTGCCGCATCCTTAGCAAATGATCTTTCCAATATCGTTGCTGAAGTAAAAATTGCCGATCTTTCGAAGACGGAACAGGAAGTCTGGAAAGCAAAAATGACTGCACTCAAAGCTACTGTAAAGCGTCAGCAACAGGCAAAAGATATAACCACACAACGGGAAGCATTTGTTACACTTTCTGAGGAAATTTATGCTTTGTCCAAAAGCTCAAAACCTGCGCATCCTACTTATTACCAAAAATGCCCCATGTTTAACAAAGGCAAAGGCGCGACTTGGTTGAGCCGTCAAAAAGAGATCAAAAATCCTTACTATGGCGCTCAGATGCTAACATGCGGTAGTACGATTCAGACGCTTTAGCATATAGCATCGTTTAAATAAAACTTATCACTGTTTATAAAGGTTTATCTCGTAAAGAAATAAACCTTTTTTTTGTGATTACACGTCAATTAATGATTTTTATAAACCAAAACAGTATATTTAGTATCAGTAGTAAAGGGAGGAGTGAAATGTTCAAACTAATTTATTAAAATCAACGTTCGATTCATGGAGAAAGTGGTTATTACGGGTGGTACTGGAGCAATTGGTCTCCATTTGACAAAGCTATTGGTTGCCAATCACTATGATGTGATTATTTTTACCAGAAATCCCAAGTCGTATCCTGCGCAGGCCAACGTTAAGTATTTACATTGGGATCCCAAAAAACAGGAGGTAGATGTCAAATCGATTCAAGAAGCTGACTATATCATCAATCTGGCAGGTGCAAATCTTAACGCCAAGCGCTGGACAAAAGCGTATCAGCAAGAAATTATTGCCAGCCGAGTAGAAAGTGGGCAGTTGCTTTACCAAAGTTTAAAAAAGCTACCAAATCGTGTTAAAGCTGTCCTATCAGCTTCCGCTATTGGTTGGTATGGAGCGGACGACCCTTACCAGAAAAGGCCTTTTATAGAAGGAGACCCACAAGGCGGCAATTTTCTATCCTGGGTTTGCAACCTTTGGGAAGGCAGTGTTAAGCCTATTGAAACGTTGGGAAAAAGACTTGTTGTATTCCGCTTTGGAGTTGTGATTAGCAAGGACCAGGGATTGTTAAAGGAGATCGGCCGCTTCCTACCCTTTCGTTCAATTCCAATATTGGGTTCGGGCAAGCAGATGCTCAGTTGGATCCATATGGATGATCTCTGTCGTATGTTGTTATTTGGCATACAAAATAATAACCTCGCAGGCATTTACAATGCCTGCTCATCTGAACCGCTTCCCCTTGGTGAATTTATTAAAAGAATCGCCCGGCGTACTTATGGCCCTTTGTACCTAAAGCTTCCTACACCGTCATTTTTGATCAGGTGGATGCTGGGAAAAAAAGGACAGGAAATGGTAATCGATGGCACATGGGTAAGTAACAAAAAAATTGTTCAGGAGAAATTTCCGTTTAAATATCCGCTTTTGGATAATAATTGTATAGACAATTTACATATCGATTAATGGTTAATTGCTGTTACTTTCCGCCCTTTTTGGGACAAAATCCGTATATTTGCGGCTTATGAAGATTTTTAGATATGGCGCAAAGGGCTCCGAAAAGGCGGGAGTCATTTTAAACGAAAAGAGATATGATGTTTCAGTAGGAAATTTCCAATATAACCGCGATTTCTTTGCGGATGTCTCGAATTTGGAAAGACTACAAACCTATGTCATTGAGAATAATGACAAGCTTAAGGAGATAGCTGATGACGAGCGTATCGGAGCACCATTAGAAGCCCCTTCCAAAATTCTGTGCGTGGGACTTAATTTTGATGATCACGTGAAAGAAACGAAATTGGAGCAAGCTTCAGAACCTATTGTCTTTATGAAATCCGTATCTGCTTTCAACGGACCTTTTGATGGAATTACCCTTCCGAAGTCCTCTGTGAAATCAGATTGGGAAACTGAACTTGCCATTGTTATAGGAAAAAAGGCTTCCTATGTGACGGAAGAAGAGGCACTGAATCATGTATTTGGCTACGTGCTGCACAACGATGTTACGGAGCGTGAGTTTCAAATCGAACGCGGCGGAACCTGGGATAAAGGTAAAGGATGTGACACGTTCGCACCTATTGGTCCGTTTATAGCGACCAAAGACGAAATAAAAGATGTTGATCATTTAAGAATATGGCTAAAGCTCAATGGTGAGCTTATGCAAGATGGCAATACAAGCGATTTTATCTATCGCATTCCCAAGTTGATTTCCTATTTAAGTCAATTTATGAGCTTACTTCCAGGTGATATTATTTCTACGGGATCGCCTGCAGGATCTGGAATGGGAAAATCGCCGCAAAGATTCCTTCAAGATGGTGATATTATCGAATACGGGATTGATGGACTCGGGTCGGCAAAGCAAGTAATTTCGGCCTACAAAACGATATAAAAAAGGGTGTAATGGGTTCTTTTTTATCCGTGGCATTTGTGTACATTTATGGCATGATCATACATTTGTCCAAATAAAACATTTAACTCCTGACAGAGTCAATGATTCAACTAAACAACATATCCAAATCGTTTGAAGTAAAAGCCGCACGTATTGATGCCTTAAAAGATGTCTCCCTGTCTATTGGCAAAGGGGAAATTTTCGGCGTTATAGGTGCCTCTGGGGCTGGAAAAAGTACATTAATCCGCTGTGTCAACCTGCTGGAAAGACCAGATTGTGGTCAAGTAATGATAGAAAACGAAGACTTGATGTCGCTGTCGGCCAGTAGTCTTATGCTGAAAAGGAGAAAAATTGGAATGATTTTTCAGCATTTCAATCTCTTATCCTCAAGAACGGTATACGAAAACATATCTTTTCCACTTGAACTGGAGGGAAAATCAAAAGAATTTATCCGTCAAAAAGTGCTTGAACTATTGCGCTTGGTAGGATTGGAAGACAAGGCCGAAGGCTATCCTGCAAATCTTTCAGGCGGTCAAAAGCAGCGCGTTGCCATTGCAAGAGCCTTAGCCAACGACCCTTATATCCTTCTTTGCGACGAGGCCACAAGCGCGCTAGATCCAGCGACAACAAAATCCATCCTCAAGCTGCTAAAAAAAATAAATAAGCAACTTGACCTCACAATATTGCTGATCACACACGAAATGGATGTTATAAAAAGTGTCTGTGATCAGGTTGCAGTATTAGACCAGGGAAGACTGATCGAAACGGGCCCGGTAGAGGCAGTATTTGCCAATCCAAAAGAAATAACCACCAAGAATTTTATTCAATCTTCACTTGAAGTTGAAATTCCGCTGAGTTTACAGGAACGATTGAAAACTACGGGGAATCCACTGGTAGAAATCTACCTCACTTCAAATGAAGAGTCCATCTCTTTTATAGCATACTTGGAACAAAAATTTGACGTCAAAACAAATATTATTTCGGCACAAATCGACTATATTGGTGAACTGAAATTCGGGGTTATATTGGCTGAACTATCCGGAGAACAAGAAAATATAACAAACAGTATATCTTTCTTAAAAGAAAAACATGCACAAACAAAAATCTTAGGCTATGTCTGATCAGGTATTTACACTGCTGTTATCAGGTACTTTAGAGACCTTAGCCATGACTTTTCTGTCGGGCTTCTTTGGTTTTTTGCTAGGGCTACCCCTTGGAATATATCTTTTCTTAACCCGAAAACATCAGTTGCTCGAAAACAAAGGTATGCACCAGCTTGTATCCTTGTTCGTGAATATTTTTAGGTCTATCCCATTTATCATACTCATTGTATGGATGATTCCGTTTACACGTCATATCGTAGGAACATCAATCGGGATGTCCGCAGCATTGGTTCCATTGAGTATAGGCGCAGCGCCTTTTATTGCACGACTTGTGGAAAATAGCCTACTTGAAATTCCCAACGGCCTGATTGAGGCCGCAAGAGCAATGGGCGCAAACGCAAAACAGGTAATTTTTAAAGTTTTGCTTCCTGAGGCTCTCCCCTCGCTGGTAAACAATGCAACAATAACGCTAATCACACTTGTTGGCTACTCCGCAATGGGTGGCGCCGTGGGTGCTGGTGGACTGGGACAGATTGGTTATCAGTATGGTTATGTCGGATACGATACTTTTATCATGAATTCTGTTTTAATTTTATTAATTTTAATCGTATTCCTGTTGCAATACACAGGAGATTACATCTCAAAAAAAGTAAACCATCGATAACATAAATTGGATGATATGAAAAAATTGAACTATGCATTTGTAATCTTAGCCCTCAGTCTCCTAACGGTTGTGGCATGCAATAACAAAGAAAAGAAAGAGAATATCCTTAAAGTAGGTGTAGTTTCAGGACCAGAAAAGGAGCTTGCAGAAACGGCTAAGAAAGTTGCGAAAGAAAAGTTCAATCTGGATGTTGAGTTGGTGGCCTTCAATGACTATGTGGTACCGAATGAGGCATTAAATCAGGGCGATATCGATGTGAACGTATTCCAGCATCAGCCCTACTTACAGGAGCAATCGAAACAACGTGGTTTCACTAAATTAACCATCGTTGGAAACACCTTTGTATTTCCTATTGTTGCCTATTCAAACAAAATAAAAACGATCACTGCTTTACAGCCTGGTGCCGTTATAGCTATCCCTAATGATCCCACCAATGGCGGACGCTCACTGTTGCTTCTCCAACGAGAAGGCATTATCGGTCTAAAAGAAAATGTAGGTATACAGCCTAAAGTAACCGATATCGTGAGCAACCCCAAACAGATTAAAATCATCGAAATGGAAGCTCCACAGCTGCCTCGCGTTCTTGATGATCCGCAAGTGACCATTGCCATCATCAACAATAGTTTTGCCGCTCAAGCTGGACTGGATCCAGAAAAACAAGGTTTGTTTACAGAAGACAAAGAATCTCCTTATGTGAATCTGATTGTTGCCCGCGCAGACAATAAAAACGATGAGAAGGTGCAACAGTTTATTCAGGCGTATCAGTCGCCGGAAGTAGAAGCAACTGCTAAAAAAGTCTTCAAAAATGGTGCGATTAAAGGCTGGTAAAATTTAGAAAAGTGATAGAATCAGCCGATTTATGCCCCTGTGGCACGGGCATTACCTATGGTGAATGCTGCCGACAAATACATCGTTTCCATGCCAAAGCCAATACAGCAGAGGCGTTAATGCGCGCGCGTTATAGTGCCTTTGTAAAAAAGGAAATCGATTTTTTATACCATACATTTCATCCCTCGACAAGGAGGTTTCAAAATAAACAGGCCATCGGACAATGGGCAATGGAGAACAAATGGATGCAGCTTAATATTCTTAAATCTACGCTCCATACCGTCGAGTTCGAAGCACATTATCTGGATGCACAGATGCACGTGCAGGTTCACCATGAAAAGTCTACCTTCAAAAAACAAGGTGACCTCTGGTACTATGTAGAGGGCACAGTAAAATAATAAAAAAGGCAGTCTTAACCTCGGTTAAAACTGCCTTTTTAGTGGTAGACTAATTATTTTACCAGTCCCTATACTTTTCTAGACCAGTTCTTCTGTATCTTCACGATAAGGAGCTTCTTCATCAAACTCTCCTTCCCATTTAGCGACAACAACCGTTGCAAGACAGTTTCCCACAACATTTACCGATGTGCGGGCCATGTCCATCAATTCATCAATACCCAAAATTGCAGCTATAACAAATGTAGGCAATCCAAACTGATCAGCTGTAGCAATCAAAATAATTAATGAAGCTCTTGGAACAGCGGCAACGCCTTTTGATGTGATCATCAATGTAAAGGCAATCATCAGCTGATGGCCAAATGACAAATGTATACCTGCAGCCTGGGCCACAAAAATTGCTGCTAATGAGAGGTAAAGGGATGTACCATCCAGATTAAAGCTATATCCAGTAGGAATGACAAATGACACAATTTTACGTGGGACACCAAATTTTTCCATCGCACTCATTGCTTTCGGTAACGCTGCATCTGAACTCGTTGTCGCAAATGCAATCGAAACAGGTTCCTTAATTGCATTGATAAACCGTTTGACAGGGATTTTCAGGTAAAGTGCGACAGGGAGAAGTACCAGACATAAAAAGCAGAGCAAAGCGAAATACAGCGTAGCCAATAACATGAAGAGATTCTTTAAGATGTCGACACCAAGATGCCCTACGGTATAAGCCATAGCTGCACCAACCCCTATTGGGGCAAAATACATAATGATGTTTGTAAATTTAAACATCGCTTCAGACATGCTCTCGGTAAAATCTACCAAAGGTTTACGCTTCTTTTCATCCACCATCGCCAATCCGATACCGAATAAAACCGAAAAGACTACAATCTGCAAAACCTGATTATCAGCAACAGATTTTACAATGTTTTCTGGAAACAGGTCACGTATAAAAGAAGTAAATTTATAAACGGGATGCACATGGTCAGGAAGTGTTTTAAGGATATGCTCATCCATGCTTTCTTTGGGAGCAGGAAGTTCTTCATGCGGCATATGGGCAACATCAACCCCCACGCCTGCCCGAGTCAGATTAATAGCGCCTAAACCGATAAAAATAGCGCATGTTGTAGCACAGAAGAAATACAACATAGATTTCCATGCCATACGTCCCACTTGCTTTAAATCGGAATGTCCTGCAATTCCATAAACAAGGGTAGCAAAGAGAATCGGTCCAACAATTGTCTTGACCAATTTGATAAATCCTTTACTTAAAGGTTGCAAGGAAATTGCCAGATTTGGAAAATCCAACCCAACGAAGATCCCGATAATCATACAGGTCAAAATCCAGGTGGTCAAATTTTTCTTAAAAAGCGCATTGACAACCAGAACGGTAGCAACTATCCAACGGACAGCCATTAGAAATTCATGCGAAAAGCCTACAACATCAAATTCGTATAATACAGCAATGATACAAGCTAATGTAACTGTGATTAGGGTCATCAACCCTATTTTGGTTTTTAACATTTAAAAGATTTTAATGGTCAAAAGAACAAAAATAAAAAAATACTATGCTTTTGCAAATATTATTATTCCAAATAGCCATGTTTCGCAACAAAATATCGATTTCTCTAAATTCGAGGCCACAAAAAAAGGCAGGAAAATTTCTTCTCCTGCCCAATATTTTTTACGGAGCAATAAACTTATTCCGCGTGTAACCAAGATTTTTTTGCTAAAAGCTCGTCGTTAGACTCACGCACATCTTCGTCATCCACACAACAATCTACAGGGCAAACCGCTGCACATTGAGGCTCATCATGGAAACCTACACATTCTGTACATTTATCCGAAACAATATAATAGACTTCATTTGAGATTGCTTCCTGAGACTCATTGGCATCGAGTGTAACGCCGTCGCCAAAATCAATAATCCCGTCCAAAGCCGTCCCATCTGAGAATTTCCAAGTTACACCAGCATCGTATATTGCATTATTTGGGCATTCCGGTTCGCAAGCACCACAGTTAATGCATTCGTCTGTAATTTTAATCGCCATTTATAACCTCACAATTATGATAAATAAACTATTTTTGCATTATCAATATGAAACAAAGTCGAATTGTACAATAAGGCTAGTTGATTCACGTTGATTAATGTTAACAGCACAAATATAACACAAATTTGTGTATTCATCTTTTAAAATTTTAATATTTTGACAAAGGAACAACGAATAAATGCATTTGTAAAATTAGGCGAGCAGCTTCAACTGCCATCTGAAGAATCCAGTCAGATCATCCAATCTGCCCAACATAAAAACCCCTGGTATACCCCACAAAATGTTGAACGCGCGCTACAGGCAATTGCAGAAAATCTTACCATAGAGAAACTTACGCATTGGTTGACGCCATACCCAGATACGCATTCGACAAAAACTGTAGGATTAATTCTTGCTGGCAATATACCTTTAGTTGGATTCCATGATATCCTCTCTGTTCTGATCAGTGGCTTTAAAGCCAAGATAAAATTATCATCTGACGACGCGGGACTGACGGCCTATGTACTGGGTCTGCTGGATAAAATTGACCCGTATTTTGGCGATGCTTTTGAAATTGTTGACCGATTAAAAGATTTCGACCTGGTCATCGCAACGGGATCTAACAATAGCGCCCGCTATTTCGATTACTACTTTGGTACCAAGCCGCATATCATCCGCCGCAATCGAAATAGCGTTGCTGTACTGGGGGGCGCGGAATCTCCTAGCCAGCTGGAAGCTCTTGGGCATGATATTTTCGATTACTTTGGACTGGGTTGCCGCTCTATATCCAAAATATTTATACCAAAAAATTATCCAATAGCGCAGTTTTTTGAGGGTATAGCGATATTCAACAATGTGACAGCGCATTTTAAATATACCAACAATTACGACTATAACAAATCCATCTATCTAATCAATGGCGATAAGCATTTTGATAACGGATTTTTATTGCTCAAAGAAGACGAAAAAACAGCTTCTCCCCTTGCTGTGGTTTATTATGAAACTTACGAAACAGTTGCTGAAGTCGAAAATAAACTGACATTGGCGCAAGAAAACATCCAGTGTATTGTATCCGAACTGCCATTAGAAGTACCGTCTCCCGTTTTTCATTTTGGCGAAAGCCAAAGTCCATCGCTGGATGATTACGCTGACGGCGTGAATACGCTTGATTTTCTATTTGCCAACCGTTAAGCTTCCTTAAAATTCGTAGTAAAGAAATTGCATTAAAAATACTAACTTTGAATCTATGTATATCATTAAAGTAAAAGGTGTCGCCAAAATCCCTGATTATGTACAACTAAGAGATGATGCCTTCACCTTGCTTGCATATTTTAGAGTCGACCGCCCGGACAAATCACTTGATAAGATCGGATTAGGAGAAAAGGCAGCGTATATCATGCAACTGGTTAGAGAAATGCCTTTTGGACAAATTAAAAAATTAGAATTTTAGCTTCCATGATTGAAAATAAAGTTATTACATTAAAAAACGTTGACATCTTCCAACAGAAACATTTGGTATTGTCCAATGTAAATTTAAATATCGGCAAAGGCGAGTTTATCTACCTTATCGGTCAGTCCGGCAGTGGAAAGAGTAGTTTGTTAAAGATAATTTACGGCGACTTATACATTGGTAATGGAGAGGGCATGATCGCTGGTTTTGATTTAAAAAAACTGCATGAAAATGATGTTCCTTACCTGCGTAGAAAACTGGGAATCGTTTTTCAGGACTTCCACCTTTTATCGGATAGAAGTATCGAGAAAAACCTCGAATTTGCCCTTAAAGCAACAGGTTGGAAGGACAAGAAAATGATTGATAGCCGTATATTGGACGTATTGGAAAAAGTTGGACTTCGCTCCAAATTGAAGAAAATGCCACATGAACTTTCCGGCGGTGAACAGCAACGTATTGTGATTGCCCGTGCATTGTTAAATAATCCAGAAATTATTTTGGCAGATGAGCCTACAGGTAACCTGGACCCTGCTACATCAGAGGAAATTGTCTTGTTGCTAAGAGACATTGCCAGCTCAGGAACAGCCATATTGATGGCCACACACGATTATACCATTATCCGCAATATGCCTTCCCGTATTATCAAAACCGGCGATGGCATATTACAGGACAATGTCAGTATCTAGACGGAAAACTGACATATAAAAATATTGATTCCGACAAATTGTTAGGCTTTTTTAATAAAATCTGACAAGCTGTCGGAATTTTATTGTTTGGCAAAAACTTTGACAAATGAAGCATAGAGTAAATTTTTGAATCTAATTTTAGCATTGAAGATATGAATGAGCAAGATAATTATTACGATGAAAGCCAAGATCCAGTAGAAACAAATTCTTCTGAACAACAAGAACTACCTGCTGATAATCTAGCAGAAGAACTGTCTACTGAAGATAAACTGGCTGCAGAATTGGCAGAGGCAAAGGATAAGTACATTCGTCTATCTGCCGAATTTGACAATTATAGAAAACGTACAAGTAAAGAACGTGTTGAATTGATTCAATCAGCTGGAAAAGATGTCATCAGCAAGTTGTTGCCTACATTGGATGATTTTGACAGAGCATTAACAGCCATGGAAACTGCAACTGATGTTGAATCGGTAAAAACAGGAATGGATATTGTTAACAATAAATTCAGACAAACATTATCGCAATTAGGATTAAAGGAAATGGACGTTAAAAACCAAGATTTCGATCCTGAATTACAAGAAGCTATCACAGCAATACCTGCCGCTACAGAAGAATTAAAAAATAAAGTGGTGGACGTGATCGAAAAAGGTTACTACTTAGGTGACAAAGTTATCCGTCACGCAAAAGTAGTTATAGGTCAATAATATTAAGACGATGTCAAAAAGAGATTATTACGATATACTTGGTGTCTCGCGATCAGCGGACGAGAAGGAGATTAAATCAGCGTATCGCAAACTAGCGATAAAGTACCATCCGGACAAAAATCCTGGTGACCATGAGGCTGAGGAAAAGTTTAAGGAAGCTGCTGAGGCATACGATATCTTGAGCAATCCACAGAAACGTCAACGTTATGACCAATTTGGACATGCTGGTAATTCTGCCAGCGGTGGTTTCGGCGGTGGCGGCGGCATGAATATGGAAGACATATTCAGTCAATTTGGTGATATCTTTGGTGGAGGACATCCCTTTGAAAGTTTCTTTGGCGGTGGCGGTGGCCAGCGTGGCGGACGCCGCGTAGCAAGAGGAAGCAACTTACGCATAAAAGTTAAGTTAACGCTTGAAGAAATTGCCAAAGGCGTTGAGAAAAAGGTAAAAGTCAACAAGCAAGTCGTCTGTCATACCTGTGACGGATCGGGTGCTAAAGATAAATCTTCTTTCCATACCTGTAAAACCTGTGGTGGATCGGGCTCAGTCAGAAGAGTTACCAATACGATCTTAGGACAAATGCAAACAACAAGCACTTGCCCTACGTGTAATGGTGAAGGCGTAGAAATCACAGCAAAATGTACAACGTGTAGAGGTGAAGGACTTGAACGTGGCGAGGAGACAATCTCCATCAATATTCCGGCAGGAGTAAGTGAAGGCATGCAACTATCCATGAGCGGAAAGGGAAATGCGGCTCCGCGTGGTGGTGTACCAGGAGATTTAATTATATTGATCGAAGAAGTTGCGCACGAAAGTTTAAAACGCGACGGACTAAATGTCATCTATGATCTTTATATTAATTTTGTAGATGCTACATTAGGTACCAGCGTAGAAGTTCCGACAATAGACGGAAAAGCGAAAATCAAAATTGAACCCGGCACACAAGGCGGCAAAATTTTACGGTTAAAAGGAAAAGGTATTCCTGAGGTTAATTCTTACCACAAGGGAGACCAGCTTGTATATGTTAATATATGGACACCAAAAGCTGTATCTATCGAAGAAAAAGAACTGTTGAATAAATTGAAAGAATCACCGAACTTTAAGCCTCAACCTGGCAAAAGTGAAAAGTCATTCTTCGAGCGAATCAAAGAATATTTCGAGTAACATCCCGTTACATAATCATAAAAAAGCCATTTGTCAAATATTGACAAATGGCTTTTTTATTCTATTCTTACTTAAAATTGACATTAAAGAACAAAAAGTCAGCCCAATATCATTATCGTTAAATAGAATCTGTAAAAATAAAATTATATTAAATTTTAAGGCGTTGATCCACTATAATTTACGATTATATCAAACATCTAGACAATCCAATGACAAAAAAATAAAATATGATTTCGATATTTGACTAACAAATTTAAAAAGTCAGGAAGTAATTGCTGACACATTTAAACAACTTTTAAATAAAAAAGACATGAAAAAAATTTTACTTACATTAGCAGTTGTAGCTGGTTTGACATTGGCTTCACAAGCACAAGAATTCGGTTTCAAAAAGAGCGATGTTATTGTTGAAGGTAACTTATCCGCTAATACTTCAAACGACAAAACTAATCAAACAAAAACAAATTCATTTAACTTCAACCCTTCTGTTGGTTACTTTGTTTCTGACAAGATTGCTGTTGGTTTAGATGTAAACGTTGGCAATGAAAAAGCTACAAAAAACGTAGATCAGTCGAATGAATCCTATGTAAAAAACAACCAATTCGGTATAGGTGCATTTGGACGTTACTACTTCCTTGAGTTAGGTTCACGATTCAAAACGTATGCACAACTTGGTGCTGGTTATGCGCAAGAAGATGGAAAAATCAATAATGGAACTACCACAAGTGATATCGCTAAAACAAAAGGTTTCGGTGCGAACGCTGGTTTGGGTATCAACTACTTTGTAACGCCTAAAATTGCAATCAATTTTGGTTTAACTGACTTATTGTCATTCAGAACATCGAAAGTTGATGTTGATGGTGCTAAATCATCTAATGAATTTAATGCAAACATCAATAGCTTTAACAACTTCTTTGATACTGCTAAATTTGGTTTGACATTCAAATTCTAGTCTCAACGAAAAAAAAAGAAAAAAGAAGGGCGATAAAATATTTTATCGCCCTTTGCTATGTTAGTTATACCGTTTAACAATTCGGAGTTTGTGTGTATAGCGATTCAGTTCCGCATTAAAAATACCCTCTGAATCCATGCGGTCCACACGGACTTTTGCAGAAGCATGGATAATGGTATCGCGATCAAGCATAATACCAACGTGAGTAATCCGGCCTTGCGCATTGTCAAAAAACGCCAAATCACCTACCTTTATTTCTGAAATAAAGTCGACGGTCTCCCCTTTTTCCGCTTGCTGATAAGCATCGCGGGGCAAATAAAGTCCAAAGCAGCTGTAAATCAATTGCGAGAAACCCGAACAGTCAATTCCCCACTCCGAACGCCCGCCCCACAAATACGGTACATCTTTGTAACTCAAAGCGAGTTGCTGGAGCTCACTTTCGACTAATTCCTTCGAAAATAAATTTATGCTCCCCTGATAAGTCAAGTCCAATAGTGGCAGATTAATCCGGTTCTCTTCATTTAGATACAGCGTGGTCCCATGACAGAGCTGCAGTTGGGTTGTCTCGTCCAAAAGTACCCCTCCCTCTCTTCCAACCACAGTTCGCCTTCCTAAAAAATATTGCTCCTTATCTGAGCCCTCTAATTTTTGAAACTGTCCATTTTGGATCCAGCCCAAATAATCCGTTTCCAATAAACGTATGGATGTCCAATCCGGCTGTTCATCCAGGATCTCAAAAAGCTCTCCAAACAAAACCTGAGAAACCATCTCGCTACGATGTGCCTGTTCTAGACGTAACGGTACGAGAGCAAGTGTACAAATACCATATTTCATATGCTAATAAAACAAAATCGTCCAATCTATGATTATATATTATATGACGAAGATAAATTAATAATAGTAGATATGGAGAATACAAATTCAAAATTCAAAAGGATACTAGTCGCTGTCGACGACGAACCATGCACTGAAAAGGCAATACATTATGCAAAAGAAATGGCTCAAGTATTCGGAGCCGCCGTAGCACTTGTCACCGTTATTCCCCCTACTTCTCCTGCCAATTTTGGCGCCGACCCGTTATTGGGGCAGCAGCCTATCATCGTTCCGGAGGTTTCGGAAATGGAGCAGGACAATGCGCAAAAATATCTTGAGAAAATAAGCCGCGAATTTACTGGTGCCGGCGAAGTCTATTTATTTAATCGAATAGGATCCATTAAAGAAGAAATTCTGGCTGCATCGCACGAATGGTCAGCGGACCTGATTATCATGGGTTCTAATGGGCGGACTGGTTTTGATCATTTCATCTCAGGGTCGGTTTCTGAATCAGTCATTCGCAAATCTACCTGCCCAGTGCTGGTCATTCCCAGTAAATGTGACTGACGAATGCAACTAAAACAACCATAGTCATGAAAAAGGCTATTTTTTCCGTTTGGAAAAAATAGCCTTCACACGTTCTACTATAAGATATTACTTTTTTATCAAACGCGCCACAAACATGCTATCTGCCTTTTCGGTATACCCTTCCAGATAATCCATACGCGCTATTTCAAAACCAAAATGATCAGCAATATAGCTGACAACATCTTCATTTTCTGCTCTAAAAATGGAGCAAGTGATATAAATTAGTGGCTTACCAACTTTTACATGCCCCACCACATTACTTGCAATATTCTTTTGAAGTGCATTAAATTCAGCGATTTTATCGGCCCTAAATTGCCGAATCATTTCGGGCGTACGCCCCCATGTTCCTGATCCTGTACACGGCGCATCCAATAATACTCCGTCAAATTTTTCGCTCCCAAGGAGCTGAAATGTATCTTTGGTAAGATCAATTATTTTCTTGCGATAATGCTTTATTCCGGCACGATCAAAACGCTCATCGAGATTCCGAAGAATGCTCATACGAATATCCGACACCAACAAATTTACGGTGGGACAAGCATCCATCAATAACAGGGATTTGCCACCCGAAGCTGCACATGTATCCCACCAAGATTCATTTTCCCCTGGCTCCATATACGCTAACGTACGTTGCGAAGAAAGATCCTGTACTTCAATAATTCCATCTAAGGCATCAAATCGCTGTAAGGATGTACCATTATTTAATGCAATGGTCTGCTCGCCAATAGTGATATAGGGAATCTGACTACCGTCTAAAATGGCGCGCACGAAATTTGTCTTCCCTCGTTTTACCCGAATATATAAATAGGGCTGAATGAACTGACTTTCCAAAAAGGCAGTCAAATCCACTTTTCTGGAGATATGCTCCGTAAAGGGAAATAGGGTTTCCAATTTAAAAAGGCCTTCGGACTCCAAAAATGTAATCTTGTCACGGATTGAAAGCTGAAGTTTATCGGCGTAGGAAGGTTCTAGAACCACCACTAAGGGGCTTTCCTGTTCGCATAGAAATTCGGCGAGTACCAACCTACGTTGTTGTGATAACTGCGGAGCTGCCGTCCCTAAACGGAAATAATTATAACACAAACGGGAGACGGCCTTTCGGTCTGAAGATCCCATTTGCTTATTCAGCTTAAAAAAAGTTGTTAAATAACGTGAAAATGGTTGATCAGCTTCAAAACCATCCATTGCTCGCTCAAAATTACGTATTTGCTGATGAACACGTTTTTCACTGAATTCAGCCATTCAAAGATTATTTTCTTTCAAATTTTTTATCGTGATAGACCAACATGCCCAACGATCTGTTCGCATAGCCCCATTTTGGGTAAAATTCAAATCTGTAATCGCTATTCAATCCCGAAAACTTTTCCTGCGTCATTCGACTGACATAATCCACTCCATATTTATGTATCAATCGACCAAAATACAATGCAGCATCATACCCTTTGTAAGAAAACTCGGACGGATCAACTTTATAAGCAGCTTTGTAATTTCCAATAAATTTTTTGGTATCGCCATCAGTCTCATCGACCAAGTTGGATGAGGTAATGGTCAATGCATAAAAATCCATGTTTTCGAAATTCTCAAAGGAAAGCTTGGCCATGTTGGGGTGTCCATATAATTTAAACTGATTACCTGGATTCAGAAAGCGTTCATCCATAGCATCCAAAAGGCCCTTTACTAAATTTTTATTGGCAGTCCCTGAAATGATATGATTGGTGCCTGCCAACACAAGACTGTTGTTAAGCTCATTGATGCTCAGGACAGTTTTTACTTTAGCCTGCGGGTTGGCTTTGGTAATCTCGTTTGCAAAATTGACCAAAAACTGTTTGCTGTCATCATCGCCAGCATCATAAATAACAATCTGATCCCCACTATAATATTGCTCTGCAACATACTTCGCCAATGTTTCCGCGTGTGTTCGAATAGATGGTGTTATAGAAACCAAATTGGGGAGGCTAAATTCAGAAGCCATGGTTGCTGCCAATGGAGAAACCTGTAGAACGTTCTTGTTTGCAAATGTCTGTCCAAAGCTCTTAATCTCACGCGGATATACTGGCCCCACCACGAGCACTGCATCTTTAACATTAACCGCTGTACCCAGTGTTGCATTATACGCAACATTGTCTCTAGAATCAATCACCTGCAAATCGAACAAGGCACCTTCCTTCGCAATTTTGTCAAGACCCAACTGAAATCCCTGATAAAAATCCAGCGCCAAGGAAGAGCGTTCCACGTCTTCTTTCACAATTGTGCCTGCAATACCGCCTAACTCAAACGGTAATAGCAAGGCAATGCGGTTATTTTTCACAGCATAGCCATTGACATGTTGGGTATCGCCCATTTTGGCAATGGTATTTTCTTTGTCAACTGCTGGTTTAGTAACAGCAGTTTGCTGTTCGCCATGACCAGAGGATGGCGAACGCAATACTGTGCTTTTTTTGGTTGTACAGCTTGCAAGGCATAACGCTACAAGCGCCGCAACCCATATTTTATTCCCACTCAATTGTAGCGGGTGGTTTTGAACTGATATCATATACAACTCTGTTTATTCCTTTCACATGGTTGATAATTTCATTTGAAATTTTTGCCAACAGATCATATGGTAAATGTATCCAATCCGCAGTCATTCCATCTAGCGAACCCACCGCGCGTAAGCTAACGACGTGCTCGTAAGTGCGCTCATCACCCATTACGCCTACTGAGCGCACGGGCAAGAAAATTGTGCCTGCCTGCCATACTTTGTCATACCAACCGGCTTCTTTCAGATTATTGATGAATATCGCATCAGCCTCCTGCACAATACGTACACGCTCGGGTGTAATATCACCCAGAATACGAATTGCCAAGCCCGGACCAGGAAATGGATGTCTGCCTAAAATTGCCTGATCAACTTCCAATGCTTTTCCTACTCTTCTTACTTCATCTTTAAACAAAGTCTTAAGTGGTTCCACAACTTTCAGTTTCATGAAATCAGGTAAGCCCCCAACGTTATGGTGTGATTTGATTGTCGCCGAAGGCCCTTTAACTGAAACCGACTCGATGATATCCGGATAAATTGTTCCTTGTCCTAACCACTTCGCTTCAATGCCTTCAGGCAATTCCTTTTGGATCTCTTTTGCTGCTTCATCGAAGACATCAATAAACGAATTACCAATGATCTTACGTTTTTCTTCTGGCTCGGAAACTCCAGCTAATCGACCATAAAATAAATCTTTCGCATTTATTCCTTTGATATTTAAGCCCATATTTTTGTAAGAATCCAATACTTGCTCATATTCGTCCTTACGAAGCAAACCATGATCCACAAAAATACAATGGAGTTTCTTTCCGATTGCCTGGTGCAATAACACCGCTGCAACTGTCGAATCTACCCCGCCAGATAAAGCCATAATAACATGATCATCACCTAGTTGCTCTTTCAAAGAAGATACTGTTGTTTCAACAAACGCGTCTGGTGTCCATTCCTGTGCACAACCACAGATATTGACAACAAAGTTTTTCAATAAGATAGCACCGTCTGTACTATGTGTTACTTCTGGATGAAATTGTATACCGTAGGTACGGGTACCTTTCACTTGATACGCTGCTACGCGAACTTTATCTGTACTCGCTATAATTTCAAAATTTGCAGGTACTTCTTTAATGGTATCGCCATGAGACATCCATACCTGTGACTGCGTGGGTACGCCTGCCAATAATTCATTCTCGCTATTGACAAACTGCAGATTTGCACGACCATATTCACGAATTTCAGAAGGTAACACTTCGCCTCCTGATTTTTGAGCAATGTATTGAGCTCCGTAACATACGCCTAAGAGTGGGAAGCGATCCTGAATAGCGACAAAATCAATTTGTGGCGCATCTTCTTGTCTAACAGAATAAGGGCTGCCCGAAAAGATAACACCTTTTACGGTATCGTCAAACTCTGGCAATTTATTGAACGGGTGTATCTCACAATACACATTTAGCTCTCTGACACGTCGTGCGATCAACTGTGTGTATTGAGACCCGAAGTCTAGAATTATAATTTTTTCTGGCATGCTGCAAAGGTAAGTATTACGAATGAATTATTAAATGTCAAATCAGGAAATAATACCCGCTTTTACCAGCTCTACTTCCATTTCTTTTTGGAGAATTAAGGCTTCCTCCCGTGCTCTTTCAGCGAAATCAGTCCCTTTTGAAGCATAGATAATACCCCTTGTGCTGTTTACCAAAAGTCCGCAATCTTTGTTCATACCGAATTTACAAACATCTTCGAGCGAGCCACCCTGTGCCCCCACTCCCGGAACCAATAAAAAATGATCTGGCGCATGTTCCCTAATTTTGATAAATCCTTCACCTCGGGTTGCTCCTACCACATACATGAGATTTTCTGGCGTGCCCCAGGTGTTGACTTTGTCAATCACTTGTTCGAACAATTGCAGCCCTTCTTTATTCTCAAAATTCTGAAAGTCTAAGCTGCCCTCATTTGATGTCAAAGCAAGCACGATAGCCCATTTGTCTTTAAAATCCAAAAAGGGCGTTACCGAATCCTTACCCATATAAGGTGCAATGGTGATACTATCAAATCCGAGACCAGAAGCCTTTTCATCAAAAAATGCCATCGCATAACGTCCGGATGTATTACCGATATCCCCTCTTTTTGCGTCAGCAATACTGAAACAATCCTTTGGTAAAGCGGCCCAGGTTTTTTGAAGCGATTGCCAACCTTTTATTCCATAACATTCATAAAATGCTATATTGGGTTTGTAGGCTACACAAAGATCAGCTGTTGCTTCTATTATGGCTTTGTTAAAGCTATAGATCGGATCCTCATCGTCTAAAAGATGATCAGGGATTTTGGCTAGGTCTGTGTCCAGTCCGACACATAGAAATGAGCGTTTCGCTTTTATTTGATGAATAAGTTCTGCTCTTGTCATGCTTATTTTAGAGATCTTAAAAAATTATTTATTGATTAAATCTTGAATAAAATTGGTCACCTCTGGAGTGAAATAGTCAGCAAGTCCTTCATGCCTTGCGGCAAGATTTCCTTCCTTATCCAACATGAGCGTTGTTGGAATAGGCCCAGAAAGCCACTCCTTTGGAATATCACTGTTCGGAAAGCTTAGTGGTAAGCTCAAACCCTCTCCCTTAATAAACGCTTCGGCCTTCGCTCGATCACCCTCCACCTCAACAATCAAAAACACGACATGGACGTTATCCTTATACGTATTATAAAGCTTGTTGATCGAGGGCATTTCGGCCCGGCAAGGGGCACACCAAGTTGCCCAGAAATTGATAAAAATCACCTTTCCTCTGAGATCAGCCATCTTTACAGGCTCCCCTTGCTGGTTTATAAAAGATACCTCAGTGCCTATCTTGGGCGAAGTCGCAAAAGATTTTCTAGCGTCCGGCGGAACTTCTAATTTTAATTTAAAGAAGCCTATTTTCATTAGGGCTTGCTGAAAATAACTTCTACTTGTTGGCCAAATCAGCAAACCAATAACCAGTACAAATACAACGTTTCCGACTATTTTTTTTGTCTTCGGATTCATGTGTAACTGGGCTATTTACGAATCAAACTTATCTAACAGTTTCAATAATGTCGCAAAATCCTTTGGATAGGGCGCATCGAAAACCATTTTAACTCCATTCAGTTCGAATTCGATATGTTTGGCATGTAGGGCAAAACGCTTCATGATAGGTTGTTCTTCCTCATCTTTCGACAAGGTATAGCCTCTTTTCTTGATTTGAGATAAATAAACCGGTTTACCGCGATACATATCGTCGCCCACAATAGCTGCATGTTGTGTTGCCAGGTGAATACGGATTTGGTGCATACGTCCCGTAATTGGCTTACACTCTACTAATGTATAATTCTTGTAATATTTGATCGAATTGAAAATAGTTTCTGCTGCTTTGCCATTGGCACGGTCAATAGATACATTTTTATTGCCTTGATTCAAGATCGGTAAATCAACCAGCAAATTCTGAAAGGTATGCGTACCGCCTATGATCGCATGGTAGGTCTTATTCACTCTTCTTTTTTCAAATGCGATCGAAATTGTACGATACGTCTCTGGGTTTTTGGCAATTAATAAAATACCCGAAGTCTCTTTATCCAAACGGTGGCACACCTGCGCATCCGGATGGTATTTTTTCGCCAATCGAAGGATATTAACCTCTCCACCCTCGCGCTCATCCAAAGAAGCTAAAAACGGTGGCTTATTGATAACAATCAAATTTTCATCCTCATGGATGATTAAGTCTGAAAATTTGGGAAATTTAAATAGACGATTCTCATTTTGTATCATTTGGCAAAAATACAAAACACAAGGCAGAATATTGGCCAATGTATGATAAAAAGCTTACTTTTGAACACAAAATAAAAGTTAAGATGTCTGTAAACAAAGAAATGAAACGCGTTAGCACCGCTATGCTACAAGCCATGAAAGACCGTCAGGAAAAGATTTCTATGCTAACCAGCTACGATTATTCTATGGCTAAAATGGTCGATCAGGCTGGTGTTGATGTTATTTTGATTGGAGATTCTGCCGCCAATGTATTCGCTGGATACGAAACTACCTTGCCTATTACACTTGATCATATGATTTACCACGCGGCGTCAGTGGCAAGGGGTACGCAGCGCGCCATGGTACTGGCAGACTTGCCGTTCGGATCCTATCAGGGATCTGCCAATGCGGCCTATAACGCAGCCGTCCGTATGATGAAGGAATCTGGTGCACATGCATTGAAGCTGGAAGGTGGTATTGAAATCATAGAAAACATTAAAAAAATCATTGCCGGAGGCATTCCCGTATGTGGTCACCTGGGCCTCACTCCCCAATCTATCAACAAATTTGGCAATTTTGGTGTCCGTGCGAAGGAAGAGCAAGAGGCAGCTAAACTAATCGAAGATGCGCTTGCTTTACAGGACGCCGGCTGTTTTGCCATTGTTTTGGAAAAGATACCTGCTAAATTGGCCAAGACAGTGACCGAAACATTGACAATTCCTACGGTAGGTATCGGTGCAGGACCGGATTGCGATGGGCAGGTACTTGTCATTAACGATATGCTGGGCATGAATGCAGATTTTAAACCTAAATTTATGCGTCATTTTGCTAACTTGCATGAGCAAATTATCACCGCAGTAAGCAATTACGTCTCTGAGGTGAAAGCAGTAAAATACCCAAACGAAGACGAACAATACTAGGTATACAATATGCGGTTTCTGATCATTGGACTTATCATTCTAATTGCATATCTGATGATACGCAAAAAATTTAATTTCTTTGGGTTTGCCGCCGATGTATCTAAGGATTTAAAAACAGGCTTTCAATTGATTGAGGCTTCACCCGCAGTCATTCAGGCGAATCTAAAAAAAACCATTTCCAATGTCATTATGGGGGTTATCCTCGTGCTGATTGTCGTATTGCTTTTCATAAAGATAAAAATCGTACTGTTCTTACTTCCAATTGCAATCTTTCTTTTGGGTTATCTATTTTTATTCAACAATCATTTTAGTAAGGTAAAAAGCCAGCAAATATGGTATAATGCCAAAACTGATGAAGTTTTTATTGAACAATTAAAAGGAGAAAATTATAGCTTTAACCTTTTTAAGGATATCGAGGCCGTGCAGAAAATCGAATCCATTCAGACGACCAAAGGATTACTATATGGCTATTACCGTATCAAATTAAAAGATAACATATTGGAAATCCCCTATTTGGTTGCTGAAAACAAGCCAGTCAATAATTTATTTTTCGATACCATTACCCAAAATTTCAAAATTGATGTTCAAAAACGCATTTTTCCCATCATTTGAAGACAAAACAGTTGAATCTTTAAAAACAAATCCCTATATTTAGGTTATATATAATTTTTAAAACCAAAATATTTTACACTATGGGAAAAGGTGACATCAAAACCAGAAGAGGAAAAATATCGAATGGTTCTTTTGGAAAAAGAAGACCACATTTGTCAAGAGCAGCAATCAAGCCAAAAGTAGATAATGCGGAGCCAAAAGAAATTGAACAAAAAACAAAATCAAAAAAATAGTAGACGCAAAGCTAGAAATGAATTTCTAGCTTTTTTTATCTCCCTTCGCTCCCAGTAAACGCACAGTGCAGTTTCTTGCCTGAGTTTTGTGTGTATTGTAAAATCCTTTTGACAACCCGTATCGGCATTATAATAAACCTATATTTACCAGTTAAATGTAAAAAGTACATAAGATACTATACCATATGAATAAAAAATCGATCATTTACCTTCTTTTGGCCTGCGCTGTTTTTGGAGGTGGATACTTTCTGCTTACTGCTAAAAAAGATAAAGAGGGAACCGATAAGCCGAAGGAGAAAAAAGATGTGCCAGTGCCGGCACAGGCAATCATTGCCAAATCTTCTGTCGCCGATAGATCGATCAATCTTTCGGGAAGCATCGATGCAGAAGAGCAGGTCGAAGTCAGAAGTGAAGTCAGTGGTCGAATTACCAAAATATATTTTGCAGAAGGACAGCGGGTCAGGCAGGGCGAACCTTTGATCAAGATTGATGATATAGAACTGCAGGCGCAATTAAGACAATCACAAACGACCAATCAGCTCAATGCAGAAAATGAACGCCGGGCCAAATTGCTGTTGCAAAAAGGCGCTATCAGTCAGGAGGAGTTTGATATTGCCAGTGCGGCCTTAAAAACTTCAGCCGCACAGATCCAGTTGATCCAGGCACAAATATCAAAGACCACCATCAGGGCACCATTTAGTGGGATGATTGGATTACGTAATATTTCTGTTGGAGCCATTGTCTCGCCCACCACGCTGATCACAAATCTGGTCAAGGACAACTTGGTAAAAATCACCTTCGCAGTTCCCGAAAAATACAGCAGTATCGTTAAAGTGAATATGCCGATCGAGTTTAGTGTTGCTAATGACCCAACCGTCATGAAAGCAAACATCTACGCTATAGAACCTCAAGTATCACTTAACACCAGAACGCTCACGGTCAGAGCCCGCGCAAATAATGAGCAGGGAAAGTTGAAAGTAGGATCATTTGTTAACGTTAGCGTTCCAATCGAGGTAGAAAACGATGCGATATCCATTCCAACTGAAGCCATCGTACCTGTTCAGGACGGAAAAAAAGTGTTTGTATTACAGCATGGCCTAGCCAAAGAAGTGAAGGTTGAAACAGGTGCACGTACGGACAAAGATATTGTCATTTTATCTGGGATCAGTGCCGGTGACACCGTTCTAACCACAGGTGTCCTGTCGTTAAAAGATGGATCAAAAGTTAAGGTATCATTAGCTAACTAACTGTGCATGAATTTATCTGCTATTTTTATTAAACGCCCGGTTTTAACTATTGTCGTCAATATCACCATTATATTATTTGGCTACATTGGTTTTAGCTTTTTGGGCGTCCGCGAATACCCCTCCATTGACCCGGCTATTGTTTCTGTTAGAACAAACTATGCGGGTGCAAATCCAGATATCATTGAATCTCAGATTACCGAGCCCTTAGAAAAGGCTATCAATTCCATCGATGGTATCCGGAATATATCCTCCTCCAGTAACCAGGGGTCCAGTAATATTACCATCGAATTTGGTCTGCAAAAAAATCTTGAAGAGGCGGCAAATGATGTCCGTGATAAGGTCTCTCAGGCCATCCGAAGTTTACCTCAGGATATTGATGCCCCACCCGTTGTTTCCAAAGCTGACGCTGATTCCGATCCTATCATCACGTTGACGCTACAAAGTGAAACGCGCGATAAACTTTCGCTGAGCGACTACGCAGAAAATGTGATCTCGGAAAGACTACAGACGATTCCAGGTGTCAGCAGTACCCAAATTTATGGTCAAAAACGCTACGCCATGCGATTATGGCTCAACCCCGACCGTATGGCTGCGTATGGCATTACGGCTTCGGATATCCGCACGGCTCTGAATAACCAAAACGTTGAATTGCCCTCTGGAAAAATTGTCGGAAACACCACGGAGCTCACCGTAAAGACAGTAGGAAATCTTTCTACACCCGAAGAGTTTAATGATATCATTCTGAAATCCGATAGCAGCCGTATTGTCAAATTCATCGACATTGGCCGGGCAGAAATAGATGCCGAAAACCTGGAAACAAAAATGGTCAGCAATGGGAAGCAATTGGTTGGTATAGCGATTATTCCTCAACCCGGTACAAACTACCTCGATATTGCCAATAATTTTTATAAAATGCTCGATCAGATCAAGGAAGATCTACCCCAAGATATTATCCTTAACATTGCTTCTGACAACACCACATTTATTAAGAAATCTGTTGAGGAAGTCGCCGAGACATTGCTGATTTCAATTATCTTGGTTACCTTGATTATTTACTTTTTCTTCCGCGACTGGGGTATTGCATTGCGGCCTCTTCTGGATATTCCCGTCTCATTGATTGCAACCTTTTTTATTATGTACATTTTCGGATTTTCGATTAATGTACTTACGTTGCTCGCTATTGTACTCGCGACAGGTCTTGTCGTCGACGATGGGATTGTAGTGACGGAAAATATCTTTAAGAAAGTGGAAGAAGGTATGTCTCCCATAGAGGCTGCTTTGAAGGGCTCGAAGGAAATCTTCTTTGCCGTTATCTCGATTTCAATCACACTTGCAGCCGTATTCTTACCTGTTATATTTCTTCAAGGCTTTGTGGGGCGTTTATTTCGCGAATTTGGGGTCGTTATCGCTTCGGCCGTACTGGTTTCTGCATTTGTTTCCCTGACCCTCACCCCTATGCTCAATGCCTATTTGATCAAGGGTGGTGGACACAAGAAGACGAAATTTTATAATTGGACCGAACCCATGTTTGTCAAGATGAACAAGGGGTATGCCAATACCCTTGACAAATTCATGAAATTTAAATGGATCAGCTTTCCAATCCTGATCATCTGCTTTGTGATTATTGGAATCCTTTTTTCGTCCATTAAAAAGGAAACTGCACCTTATGATGACCGAAGTAATATTTCTGTCAATGTAACAGGTCCAGAGGGTGCCACCTATGAATATATGGATCGCTATATGCAGGAACTTGATAAACTGGTGTATGATTCGATCCCGGAGAATAAGATCAGTCTTAACATCACTTCGCCGGGATTTGGCGCCGCATCGGTCAACTCCGGCCGTATCCGGATGACGTTGGTTGACCCAAGTGAACGTCAGAAATCGCAGGACGATATCGCCAAAGAACTGACCAAGTGGACCAAACAATACGATGCTGTTCGCGTCAATGTTTCACAGACGCCAACGATATCCATGAACCGAAGAGGCGGATTACCCGTTCAGTATATTATTCAGGCGCAGAATTTCGAAAAGCTGCAGGAAAAAATACCTCAATTTATGACTGAGGTGAACAGTGATCCAACGTTCTCGACAACGGATATCAACCTAAAGTTCAACAAACCAGAACTTCATGTCGAAATTGACCGTCTAAAAGCGCTGAGCCTTGGCGTATCTGTACTGGATGTATCTCAATCCTTACAACTGTTGCTGAGCGGTCAACGATTTGCCTATTTTATGCGGGATGGTAAACAATATCAAGTAATTGGCCAGGTTGAGAATGACCGTCGGGCGACCCCAACGGATCTTTCTTCCATCTATGTTCGCAATAACATGGGGCAGCTTATCCAATTGGACAACGTTGTAAGTGTGAAAGAAGAAAGCAGTCCGCCCCAACTCTATCATAACAACCGTTATATGTCCGCTACCGTTTCCGCCGGCTTGGCTCCTGGTATGAGTATGAGCGACGGCATTGCTGCAATGGACCGTATAAAGGAAAAGGTACTCGATCAGAGCTTTACGACCGATCTTAGCGGTGAATCGCGTGATTTTGTTGAGAGTAGCTCCAATACCCTATTTGCCTTCGGCCTTGCTTTGTTGCTTATCTACCTGATCCTAGCGGCTCAATTTGAAAGCTTTCTCGACCCATTTATCATTATCCTTACGGTACCGATGGCTGTAGCCGGCGCCCTGATCAGTTTGTGGTTATTTGACCAAACCTGGAATATATTCAGCCAAATTGGGACAATCATGCTAATCGGCCTCGTCACCAAAAATGGTATTCTGATTGTCGAGTTTGCCAACCAGATGCGAGAAGAAGGAATGGAAAAATTTGAGGCAATCATGCATGCAGCCGAATCGCGTCTTAGACCAATCTTAATGACCAGTTTGGCCATCGCACTCGGTGCATTGCCAATTGCGATGTCGCTCGGTGCTGCTTCGACCAGCAGAATTGGAATGGGGGTAGTAATCGTCGGGGGTACCATATTTTCGCTTATTCTGACCTTGTTCATCATCCCGGCCATCTACTATATGTGGTCACGACAAAAAAAGCATAGACCAGAATTTGATAACATTAAAAGCTACGAATAATTAAAACATGAAGAGAAATTTCACCCTACTAATATGGCTTTGCTCCATCATGTTTCAAGCTCGTGCCCAAGAGATATTGACCTTGGAAGATGCGCTAAAAACAACGTTGAACAATAACTTCAATATTCTTTTGGCTAAAAATGACAACAACATTGATATCGAGAATACCAGTTTGGGAAGCGCTGGTATGCTTCCCGCAGTAACCGGCACATTTAACAGAAGCAATTCGGTTCAGAATTCACGACAGGTTAGGGCCGATGGACAAGTACAGCAGGTTTCCAATGCAAAAAATGACAATATGTCGTATGGCGTTAACTTAAACTGGACGATATTTGACGGATTGGGTATGTTTGCGCGTAGAGATCGATTTAAAGAGATACAGCGTCAGGGTGAAGCGGAGATTAGATATGAGGTCATTACACAACTCAGTGAAGTCATAGCCACCTATTATAATCTTGTACAGCAAAAACGATTGATTGACGCTTTAGATACAACCATTACACTTTCTCAATATCGGGTTACTCTGGCCGAAAATCGCCTGCAGATCGGAAAAGGTTCCAAGCTCGATCTGCTGAATGCTAAAGTCGATCTGAATACCGATCAGACAAACCTGCTCAGGCAACTCGAAAGCTTTAAAAACACCAAGACTTACCTCAACCAATTGATGACTAGAGATTTGAGCCTAGACTTTGAAGTTGAAGATGAAATGAAACTGGATACGGATCTTAAACTGGGTAATCTCATCGAAATTGCTGATCAACAAAATCCTCAAATTCAGCTTGCCATCATCAACAATCGTGTCGCCGAACTCAACCTAAAGGCAGTGAAAGCCGAACGTTACCCTAAAATTGGTTTAAATAGTGGGTATAATTGGAACGAATCTCACTCCTCACTTGGTTTCTCTACAGAAAACAAAAATAGAGGTCTCACCTACGGTGTATCAGCATCCCTTAACATCTTCAATGGCTTTTTGCAAAACAGAAACGAACGTATCGCCAAATTTCAGATTAAAAGTTCTGAAATACAGATAAAACAGCAAAAACAAGATATACAGGCTCAGGTAAGGACTTTGTTTCAAACCTATATTACCAACATCGAACTGGCCAATGTAGAACGGAAAAATGAGGAACTGGCAAAAGAAAATTTAAACATCACCATGGATAAATTCCGGATCGGTACCATAACAACGTTGGAAGTAAGAACAGCGCAGTTAAATTACATAAATGCAATGACGCGTAGTTATACTGCACAATACGATGCTAAAGTCTCGGAGATACGACTAAAAGAATTGACCGGTGAATCGTACTAAAAATTACGGTTTACAAAAGCTCCCTTTTGAAGAAAAGACAATAAACTCTTTTTGCCAACAGGCAAGATGTAATCGTATAAAACAAGAGGCTCCTTAAATTAGGAGCCTCTCGTTTTATTGCTTAATAATCAATTGCTATAATAGACTTTAATGGTATTAAAACGCCACTCTTAATCTGAATATATCTATCGGTTAAAGACCACACAGTGGTTTCGATACGCTTTGGTCCGGAATCTGTCTGAAAGGCAATTTCGGTTTTGGATTTAAACTCATTTCCCAACCGAAGCGCGCCTTTCAATTTATCCATAAAGGTAGCTGTTTTATCTTCAATCGCCGGGATAAATTTAAACTGAGGAATTTCCTCTTTAGCTATTAGTTGTCCAACCATAATACGAGCATTTAATGTGTAAAAATATTCTTTGCGTTACACTATTGATAACGCGCAAAAGCCAATCTTATTTTATTCCTTTCTGCCATTGGCTTATTTAAATCTACCAATTCCACTTATAAAAATCAATACTATAATAGAAAACTATCATTTATTTTACAATAAAAAAACGTTTGCACCTTGGGGCGAGTGCGCGTTATCTGAATATAGTGTCATTTCATAGTGTGAGGATGGCACAAATCATTCATATTATCTATTTTTGCCGAAAATATATGCTATATGGAACGTTCTGTTTTCGAAAGAGAGTGGGAAATTAATTTCACCCAGTGCTACTCCAATGGTCGCATCCGCTTCTCCGATTTGTCTAATATTTTGCAGCTCACCGCTGGAGAGCATGCCAATGTAGCGGGTTTTGGATTTAAAGAAATGGCCAAACATAACCAAACGTGGGTACTAAGCCGTATACGAATTGAGATTGCGAGATTACCCAAATGGATGGATATTGTCAAGGTGAAGACCTGGGTACAAGAATTAGAAGGCGCGCGCTCGACCAGAAATTTTGAAATTACAGTGAATGGGCAGCTTTATGTGACATCAAGCAGTTACTGGGCTGTCATCAATACGGTGAAAAGAAGTTCCGAAACACTCGCAATTTCGACTGGGGATTTTGTGACATACCCCGACCGTCCGGCTACTCAGCGGCCGTTTTCGAAACTCGATATCTCCAGCACGGTCAAAAATAGGGATGAATATATCGTAAAACTTTCCGATCTGGATATTGTCAACCACGCCAACAATGTCAAATATCTCGACTGGTGTATGGACAGGTTGCCTATGGAGCTCGTCTTAACTAATCAGATCAAATCGCTGGAGATGAACTATCTTCGTGAACTGCGCTATAATGATACTGTAGAAATCAATGGTGATTCTACCGATCAGGGATATTTCATGACCGTTACTAAACAGCAGCGGATCCATTTTGCCCTGGCAATCGAGACAAAATAAAAAGGAGACCATGGCCTCCTTTTTATCTTTACTATTGCAAGCTTTGTTAAGCAAATGCTTTGTCTCCTTTTTTGTAGGGAAGGTTACCATCAAATTTTCCGGGAATCTTCACATAGCGCAGTGCCTTCGTACAGCCCAGTTCAGAGTTAAAGAAACCGGTCAACGTGAGCTGTTTAAACATGGTGAACCAATGAGGTGGATCATTATCCACATAATTGTACAATTCATTCTGTTTCTCTCTATTTTTCTCCCGAATATCTTTCTGATCTTCAGCCTGTTTTTTGTTAAACTCGTTCGCTTCTTTATCTAAAGCCGCCGCAACCGCCGTTCTATCTTCCGCCGAAAGTTCCAGGAATGGTTTCCCTTTCACTTCTTTCGACTTATCGTCCAAACTGCCCAAACCATCTAAAAACGCTTTTTGCTGCTTCTCTGTATAACAATCACGTACCATGACAGGAATAAAACTTCCTACTCCTGCCTCTTTCGCTCCCGGGGTAGCGGTAGCTGGCAAGATTGCTTCAGCTAGGTCGCCTAATAAATCGGTCGTTTTAGCTTCAAATAATGCTTGCACATCTTTCGTTGCCGAACGTGTACAACCTTCCAAAAATAAATTAGCGCCAATAACGGTACCTCCTAAAATTAAGGCAACTCGTTGTAATGCTTCTCTTCTATTCATACTACTAAATATCTTAATTTTAGAAATTATATTTCATTTCCCAACCTTGTCTGTAATTACGTTTTACATACTGATTGACATGATCAAAGTTTGTAACGCGCATATTATTGTTATCCCACAACAATTTCAGGTTACGTCCAGGATATTTGCCATCGATACGTAAATCAGCTCCTCTAATTGCCAAATTAGCCATCAATAAAGCTTCTGTCAACGGACCGGCGATTTCAAATGGCGAACTCACCTCTTTCTTACCGTATCCAGCCTGACAAGCTTCTACCCATTGTGCATAGTGTCCACTTTCTTGTCCTGGTACACGAGCATACTTTTGGGCAATTTGCTCTTTTCTCGAAGTTGGTAATAAACGTGCATTCTGTCCATAAGTATCAGCAAGGATTTTTCCCTTTGTACCCACAAGTAAGATTCCATTACCACCATCACCAAAAATTTCGTTTGGACCTAATTCATCTGGACGGGCAGGCTGAATACCACCATCCATCCAGTGTAACGTGACAGGGCCATTAGTACGCGGTGTTTTCGGAAATGTTAATGTCGCGTGGCTTGATGGCGGACAGCTTTCAGGGAAATATCCACGTTTGAATTCATCCACATATACAGAACCGACAGTTGCTTGTACATCTTGTACATATGTCAGCCCTAAGGTACTGAAAGGAACTTCCAACAAGTGACAGCCCATATCCCCTAACGCTCCTGTACCATAATCCCACCAGCCCCGCCAGTTGAAAGGCACCAATTTGTCGACATATTCTTTGTAAGGTGCAGTACCTAACCAAAGATCCCAATCCAATTCTTTCGGAATCTCAGCTTTACCTGTAGGCCAAGCAATACCTGAAGGCCATACCGGGCGGTCTGTCCAACAATATACAGTATGTACATCACCAATAAGACCAGCTTCGTACCATTCACGCACAAAACGTGGTCCATCATTCGATGCCCCCTGATTTCCCATTTGGGTCACTACTTTATATTTCTTAGCGGCATGCGTCAATGCTCTGGCTTCCCAAACATCGTGTGTCAGCGGTTTTTGAACGTACACGTGCTTACCTAATTGCATAGCGGCAAGCGCCTGAATTGCATGTTGATGATCTGGAGTCGAAACAGAAACAGCTTCAATACGTTTGTGCTCCTTATCCAACATCTCGCGATAGTCTTTATAATATTTTGCTTTAGGGTAACGTTTTAATGCACCGGCTGCACGACGGTCGTCCACATCACACAAGAAAGCTAAATCTGCTTTCCCTGAATCATGAAACGCGTTGATGTCGCTAAAACCTTTGCCTCCTACACCGATACCTGCTACTTGTAATTTGTCGCTTGGAGCTGTAAAGCCATTTCCGCCCAATACATGGCGAGGGACGATCATAAAAGCCGCCGCAGCGGTTGCGGCACTCTTTATAAAACCTCTTCTACTCGTCTTATTTGCGTTATTTTCCATTGTTATCAATCTTTAGCTATTAGATGTTACCTTTTTTCAATTCACTTACTGCAAAGTCAACTGCACGAGCAGTAAGGGCCATGTACGTTAATGAAGGGTTGACACAACCTGCAGAAGTCATACAAGCACCATCAGTCACAAAGACGTTCAATGCATCCCACACTTGGTTGTTACCATTTAAAACGGAAGTTTTTGGATCACGTCCCATACGGGCGGTTCCCATTTCGTGGATACCTTGACCGAAGCCATATACATTATCGTAGGTATAGATATCTTTCACGCCAATGTTTTCCAACATTTCTTTCATTTCGTTCTGCATGTCACCACGCATCTTTAATTCATTATCCTTGATCTCCGCGTCAAATGATAATACAGGTAATCCCCATTTATCTTTTTTGCTTTTATCGAGCGTAACTTTGTTTTCGTGATAAGGCAGTGTTTCTCCGAAAGCGGTAAAACCTACGGTCCAGTCACCTGGTTCGCAGATTGCATCTTTCCATGCCCCGCCAACTTCCATTTCTGCAACAGCACCAGACCAACGTCCGCGACCTGCCGCACCCTGGTATCCAAATCCACGAACATAATCACGTTTTTTGGTATCACCTTCTACGTTTACAAAACGAGGCACATACAAACCTGTTGGTCTGCGGCCGTACACGTAGCTATCCAAATAACCATCAATCTTACCTCCGGCACCACAACGGAAATGGTGATCCATCAGGTTGTGCCCCAATTCACCACTGCTGCTACCGAGACCGCCTTCCCAAACATCCGTAGCAGAATTCATCAATACCCACGTTGAGTTCAATGCAGATGCACAAACAAAGATGACCTTTGCGAAAAATTCATAGGTTTGATTTGTTTCAGCATCGACAATTTCTACACCTTTTGCCTTTTTCGTATTTTTATCGTAGATAATTTTAGTTACGATGGAAAAAGGACGTAATGTAAGGTTATTTGTTTTTTTCGCAGCGGGTAAAGTTGCGGATTGTGTACTGAAATAAGCACCAAAATTACAACCCAACCAGCATTGGTTCTGATATTGACAATTTACACGGTCGTGATGCGGAACGGTAATATTGGCCGTTCTACCCATGATGAAATGACGTTGACCGCCGTATTGTTTTTTCAAACGCTCCGCCAAGTCTTTTTCAACAATATTCATCGCCATTGCAGGCATATAATCTCCATCTGGCAAAGACGGCACACCGTCACGATTACCCGAGATACCGGCAAATTTTTCAGCATAACTATACCAAGGGGCAATTTCATTATAACGAATCGGCCAGTCCACACCGTGACCGTCTTTTAAGTTAGCTTCGAAATCCAAATCGCCTAAACGATAAGATTGTCTTCCCCACATAAGCGATCTACCGCCGACATGATACCCACGGTACCAATCAAAACGTTTGACTTCTGTATAAGGGCTTTCCTTTTCATTTACCCAAAAATCCAGGTTTTTCTCGTTCAATGGATAATCTCTACGCAAAACTGGATACTCTTCGATCATTTTTTGCGTACGACCGCCAGCATGAGGCCATTCCCATGGATTTTTATTTGGCGCAGTATAATCTTTGATGTGTTCGATGTTACGACCACGCTCAAGCATAATTGTTTTCAGCCCTTTCTCTGTCAATTCTTTCGCAGCCCATCCACCACTTATCCCCGAACCGATTACAATTGCGTCATAAGTATTTGTTGCCATCTCTCTTCTAATTATTTGTTTTTTAAATAGTTATTTTTCTGTTTAGTGTGCAGCATTTGTACTATCGATCTTTTCGTCCTTGAAAAGGGCTAGAAAGATAAAGAATACCACCGCTGCGATAATTGCTGGTACGACCCAGGTATGATTCCAGAAAGCCGCCAGGTCTGTTGCCTTCAAATCTTTGTACTTGTCTCCGACATAGCCCGCAACCCAGAAACCGATCAACTGTCCAACACCGTAAGTTGCCAAAGTAATTAAGCCCTGAGCAGCCGATTTGTATTTAACACCAGCTTTGCTATCTGTATAAATCTGTCCTGAAACAAAGAAAAAGTCATAACAGATACCGTGCAGTGCGATACCGATCAACAACATGAACGATAACTCGCCCGCATTGCCATAAGCAAATAAAAGGTAGCGAATTACCCAAGCCAGCATCCCTACCAGGATTGTTTTCTTAAAGCCAAATCTTGTAAAGAAGATTGGTAAGGCCAATAAGAACAATACTTCCGATGCTTGACCAATAGTCATTTTACCAGTTGCATTTTCTAACCCGATCTCAGAAAGAAAAGGGTTAGCATTGGAGTAATAAAATGCCAATGGAATACAGATCAATACCGAAGAAACGAAAAAGATCAAAAAGTTCTTGTCTTTCAACAATTTAATCGCATCCAGGCCAATGATTGATGCAAACGAAGGTTTTTCGCCCTCATCCAATTTAACTGGCGGAGTCTTAGGCAGAGCAAACGAAAATACACCAAGAACTAAAGAAGCAACACCAGATAATAAAAAGGTATTTTTCAATGCCCCTTCAGAAGCTTTTGCATCCCAAAAATAACTGATAACTAAACCTGCAACGATCCAGCCAATTGTGCCCCAGATGCGTATACCTGAAAATTGTTTTTCAGGATTGGTCAGTTGCCTAAACGAAACTGAACTTGTCAATGCTAATGTTGGCATATAAAGAATCATATAAGCCAATACATACGGATAAAATGTCGACATGTCTGCAGCACCATACATCTGATACATCAATACGGCACCAACCAAGTGCAAAACACCCAAAATACGCTCCGCATTAAAATAGCGGTCGGCAATCATTCCGACAATAAAAGGAGCGATAATCGCACCCAATGATTGCGTTGAAAATACATTAGCTTTTTCAAATTCTGTAGCGTTCAAATTCTTGCTCAAGAAAGTACCTAATGTGACAAACCATCCCCCCCAAATAAAAAATTCGAGGAACATCATAAAAGATAGTTTAAATTTAATTGTTGATGAAATCATAAAAAAAATGGTGTTTTACAATACTACTAATTGGTTTTACCAGCTCAATTTAAGAAATTAAATCTAATTGTCAATAGTACACTATTAAAATATTACAAAAAGCTATCCACCTCGCGATACGCTGCCACCAAGCGATCCTCGCCTTCTTTACCTGGCTTGGAGATACCATGTTCCATCCCCATAATTCCCTTATATCCCTTACCGTGAATATGTTTGAATACGTTCTTGTAATTAATTTCACCTGTAGTTGGCTCTTTTCTTCCAGGGTTATCGCCGATCTGAATGTAGGCAATTTCGTCCCAACAACGATTCATGTTGGCAATTAAATCGCCTTCGGTACGCTGCATATGATAGATATCATATAAAATTTTACAGGATGGGCTGTTCACGGCCTTACATAAGGCATACGTCTCATGTGTTTGCTGCAAAAACAAATCTGGTGTATCACTTAATGTTTCCAATACCATCACCAAACCATGCGGCTCAAAGATCTCGGCGCCTTTGCGCATAGCTGTTAGGATATTGCTAAACTGATTGCCCCACGGAAGTCTACGTTCATAAAATCCTGGCACTACCGTTAGCCATTTTGCATTGCAACGCTTGGCAGCTTCTACAGATTTCTTGCATGTTTCGACGAACTTGTCCAAATACTCTTGTTTGCCGGTCGCCAATGATGGCATCCAGTTTTGTCCGCCGTCCACCACAAATACCCCCATAGTCATGCCTAACTTAGCCAAAAGATCACCGATCTTTTTCTGCTCATCCAAAGTTCTCCCTAAAAAACCATTATCTTCTATACCACGAAAGCCCAAATCATACATATAACGAATTTCATCCAGAAAATTATCACCTGCATAATTTTTGAACATCCCTTGGTGGGGTGCGTAATTTAGGTTGAATGTCTTACCTTTATCCATCATATTAGCTGTATGTTGATTTGTTGACGCAAAAGTCTGACCAGCTAGTCCGGCTCCAGTGGCCAAAAGACTACCTTTAATAAAATCCGATCTCTTCATTTTATTTTATAATTGATTAATTTTTAAATAATTTACCAAATCCCTCCGAATAAATCGCTTGAATGGATTGATTTTTATTTTTAAAAATGACAAATACTGCCACACCTTTCATTTTTTTGGCTTCTGTCATCACTTTATCGGGTTCCATGCCCATAAAATAATTATCCAGTGCATCTGCTTCCATAGCAGTTTTTGCATAGACGCTGACACTTAGGATATCGCTCTGATATGGAAAACCTGAAACGGGATCGATATGGTGTCCCAATTTTTTCCCTTTATATTGAATATACTTTTCGAAACTACCAGCTGTGGTCAGCGCTCCTTCTCTTAGCTGCGCCACAGCAGTAATCAATTCTTCACCACCATCATCATCTGGCTGAACAATGCCAATGGAAAACCCCTGCCCTCCAGGCGGCGTACCCGAAGCCCTGATTTCACCACCGACCTCAACGATATAATTCACAATTCCCTTTCGCTCAAGATAGTCCGCCAAAACATCTACCGTATAACCCTGTGCAATACCATTGACATCAATTTTAATTCCATCTTTCTTTTTTATCAGATGGCTGCCACGGACCTTTAGATACTGCATGCCAACAAGTTGCTTCACTTTCAATACCGTCGCCGAATCTGGAATTACCGGACTCTTATAGGCACCAAAACCCCAAAGGTTGACCAACGGAGCAATCGTAATATCAAATTGACCACGTGATAATTTATGATACTTAAAGGAAGCTTTTATTACCTTGGCCATGTGGTTATCCATGACAATAGACCTCACCGAATCGGTATTGAACTGGGATATTTTCGAGTCCTTGCGATATATTGACATCGACAAATCGATCGCCATCAATATACTATCAACTTCCGACCGTCTCAAAAGACTGTCGGAAGCAAAATAAGTGATATGGTATTGTGTCCCCTGCGCGGGACCTTCCAGCCTTATTTTGTGTAATTTAGGCAATGGGGTTTGCGCCTGTACATGCATGCGACAAACGATACTAAAAAATAGGACACACACATACCACTTTAATTTCATCAGCCCAAAAGCTTAAATATAGAGGTTGGTATTTTGGCCAGGCACTGCTACCGGATAAAAGCCTTCTGCATCTGGCAGCAATTTTGGTTTTGCATCCCATGCGAGTACATCAGGGCCCAATTTAATGGTCGATTTCAATGCTTCGTCCCACTTGATTACTTTACCTGTATAACAAGCAATACGTCCGATAATACCTGTCAATGTACTGTAAGCACCGTATTCAGCATTATCAAATTTATATTCGCCTTTAGAAATGGCCGCAAAAAGTTCTTTATGTTCTTGTTGGTAGGGGTTTGGATTCCCTTTAGCATCATGCCGATAGATTTCTTTTCCTTTCCAGTCGTACAATACAGCCTGTCCACCTGCAGAGAGATAAGCCCGTCCTTTGGTTGCCTGGAATTGTTCGTCAACCCGGTTATGAATTCCTTCAAAGTGTCTACACTGGCTGTAGACAACACTGTTATCCGCATAGGTCAACTCTAATGCAAAATTGTCGTATATTTCACCATACTCTTTACCGGTACGATGGGCCCTACTTCCTGTGCCTTGAATCGATACCGGATAAGCTCCTTTTACCCAGTTGGCGATATCAATATTGTGCACATGCTGTTCGACAATATGGTCACCGCACAACCAGTTGAAATAATACCAGTTACGCATTTGATATTCCATTTCTGTCTGTTCCGGTTTGCGTGGACGCACCCATACACCACCCGAGTTCCAATACACTTGTCCCGATGTAACATCACCGATGGCACCTTCTTGGATACGTTTGATAGCCTCCCGGTAATTTGTTTGATAACGGCGTTGCAACCCCACAACAACATTCAGTTTTTTGCGCTTCGCTTCTGCCGCTGCCCGCAACACCTGTTGCACTCCCGGGATGTCAACGGCGACGGGTTTTTCCATGAAAACATGCTTACCCTGGCGGATTGCCTCTTCGAAATGTGCCGGTCTAAATCCTGGCGGCGTGGCTAAGATAACAACATCTGCCAATTGAATCGCATCTTTATAAGCGTCGAATCCGACAAATTTATGGTTGTCGCTCACATCGATCTTATCTTGCCATTTTTCTTTGAGAGTATTATATGTACTATCTAAATTATCTTTAAAGGCATCGGCCAAAGCCACAACCTTAATGTTCATTCCCGAGCTCAGTGCATCGAAAGTAGCTCCTGTTCCCCGGCCCCCACAGCCGACTAAGGCAACTTTGATGACATCTGAACCTGCAGCATATGCGCCCGATAGCGGTAACGAGCTCAACATTGCGCCACCGGCTACTACAGCAGAAGTTTTAATAAAATCTCTTCTTTCTAGATTCTCCATAACAGTTTTATATTGATTATTTTATTTTTAAAAATCTTTAATTGGTTTTTTATCATAATACGCCATAATCTCCTCATGGCTAGGCGGAGTAGCTGGTCTTACCAATCTCAGTCCGACGAAAGGTGCTTCTGGAAACCACCAGTTACTTTTTGGTACTTGCGGGTCCAGTTGCTTCCATACTGGATCTGATGCTCCACGAGCCGCCGAACGAAGGTCATCAGCAGCGCTATCGAATGCACCACCACGGACAACGTGTGGATAGAGGGTAGTTGGTACCACTACCGGGTTGGTCAACACCTTTCCCGTGCCTTCGCTGTAGCTATCGGCTTTATATTGGTCGTAAGTCCACTCGGCTACATTGCCATAAATATCATAAAGCCCCCAGGGGTTCGGCTTCTTTTGTCCGACAACATGCGTTTTCTCTTCCGCATTTTCTTTAAACCAAGCGTAATCTGCTAGTTGCGTTGCTTGATCACCGAAAAAATACGCTGTCTTGGAACCTGCTCTGGCAGCATACTCCCACTCCGCCTCTGTGGGCAAACGATAAAACACCCCGGTGCGCACATATAGCCATTTACAGAATTGGATGGCATTGTAATGGGTCATTGCCAAGGCTGGATGTCCTTCTTTCCCAAAACCAAAAGTCATATCCAAATACGGTTTGGTCGGTCGGGTAACAGCATCGATTTCTTTGGTTACTTGTCCGTCCTTGCTCTTTGCAATCTCATAGTCTTTATAGAGAAATGGCTCAAACAGATCCCATGTTACTTCATACTGACCCATCCAAAACGGATCCAACTTAACCTCATGCGCAGGCTTTTCATCCTCCTTACCTCCATGCGTACTTCCCATTTTAAAATTACCGCCAGGGATGGCGAGCATTTTGAATGTCAAATTAGTTCCTTCAATAGACTGCTCGTATGGCTCGAAGGCCTTTTGCGCCATAGCATGTACGCCAGTAAATAATAAAACAGGAATAAAGATTTTTTTAAACATATTTAGGTTTGTAATTAAGGACTAAAATATAAAATAAGGTGTATACTTTACACTTTGACACTATAACTTTTTTATTACAGTTTAATTCTTCACATAATAGTCCATTTATAATAACGGTTTAGCAAAATCACATACCACCCTCCAAAAATCGCAACAATGGAAAAATCAGCTCCTAAAATCTACCCCATTTCAACAAGGCCCACAGTTTTGAAAGCAGTTGGTAAACTGCCTCTGACCAATCCTTTGCCCGCCGAATAAACAAAAAAGGTTTTCCACTTTCATGAAAAACCTTATTATCTAGCCGCTTACGCTTATACGCTAAAGCAGGATCTTGCGGCTTACCGCTTTATCTATGGTAATATAACCTGGATAGAAAACAGATTGACCGGCGATATTGATTGAAGGTTTCACTTTTAACGTGAATATTCCTTTTTTATTTTCATCGCTTGACATTAAAAAATCCTGTAGATCCGAATTTTTCAACAAATCGTAGATGTTGGTTGCTATACGTACATTAGCGACCGTAGATTCTCCGGGTTCTATTTGTAAGGACTGATTGACAATACCTTCAACAAGCTGCTGCCCACCGTAAAGAATGATATATTGAAATTTATTAATGGACGCTTTCTTAAGCGTTGGATTATCTATTTTAAGCCGGATTACGGCGTCTAAAGGGATATCCTTCCGCAAATACGCCAATGCTAAGCTTGGCGCGGCTCCTAAGTCAATCTGATTATTTCTGATCAGTCGTTGCAGGGATGTGCCTGCCAACCGGATACTATCCACTGATTCTACATCGAACTTACATTTCGCCAAGTTCTCGATCTGCGCTTTTTGTCGATTTACTCCACAGCCGGAAATAAACAAACCCAGCACTACAAAAAACGCCAATAATATTTTCTTGTTCATAGCCGCTATTTTCCTCCAAATTTATATAAAACTCCCAACGTAAACAATGGATATCCTGCTTTTAAATAGGTATTACTTTTGAGACCGAAAACCATACCATTTGTATACTGCAGCTTCCACCCTTTTCCAAGCCCCATCCGGGTATAAAATACAGGTTCTACCAGCATATTTTCCTCTTTTTCTGCCGGAAGGCCATCGATCGCAAAATTCTTCATGCGCATATTGCTCAGACGGATGATGGTACCATAATCGATGTCATGCCGGTTACCAAATAGTTTCAGGGCATCCTTTTTTTCCGATGAAAAGTTGACCTGTACAAACACTTTGTCAAAATCCATGTCCTTCGTTTCCACAATTGCCTGTCCCATTGTCGATGAACGCTTATCTATTACACTCGTATTTCCCACCCCATAACCGCCATAAACCTCAAATACGCGATTATTTTTACGACCAAACCGTGTATAATAGCCTATTCCTGCCTCTCCCATCTTTTGCGCATAGTCTTTGATATTGGATCTACTATCTACATAGGAACCATTGGCAATCACCGCCACGTGATCAGTGACAGCTACACCGAGGTTTGCCGATACATTGGCTTTGGTATTAATATTACCCGACACATATACTTCCCCCGCTTCTGTAAACATTGGCGCGGATGGCACATTGGGCATATAAATGGAACTACAGGAATAGAATGAACAGGCAAATAATCCAGCGCACATAACATATCCCAACTTATTGTATTTCATATGTAAGTATTTATTCGTTCTTTTTTGCATGATATGGACACATGAATCCATCACATTTCGCTCTTTTATAGGCATAAAATATCTAAATCATCTCGTCTACACACGCACATCGTGTACAGATATACAAACCAAGCCGGCGTCGCTGCTGCTGCGTGGAAAGCCCTATTCAGTCTCTGTCGATATTTCATCAATTGGTGTTTATTTTAGAAACACTAATATTTTATAAAAATTGTACCAAAGCAGTTACATTTAACAGAAAATAACAATTTAAATCTGTTTAAAAACCTTAAACAGTTCATTATCAACCCTAACAAATTGAGTACAGTGGGATGAGACTTTTAAACAGTAGTGTGCTGCAACCAAACTTTTTAAGATGGTGTTAGTGCGCTATTGCAACAGCTTCCGAGGTGGCCTGGTGCGGCCGCTGGCATAAGGAAAAAGCAGATAAGTAGTAAAAAAAAAGGCATCAATTTCTTGATGCCTCTTAAATATTGTTGCAAAACCTTATGCTTGTTCTGTAGGAACTACAGATACATAAGATTTATTGTTAGCTTTTTTACGGAAAACTACTTTACCGTCTACTAAAGCGAACAATGTGTGGTCTTTACCAATACCAACATTTGTGTCAGGATTGTGTTGTGTACCGCGTTGGCGTACGATGATGTTACCAGCGATTGCTTGTTGACCACCGAAGATTTTGATACCTAAACGCTTGCTATGTGACTCACGGCCGTTCTTCGAACTACCTGCACCTTTTTTGTGTGCCATTTCTTTATCTTAATTTAAGACTGTTTGTCTGATTAAAAATTCAATTATAACGTAATACCAGTAATCTGGATTTTAGAAAATTGTTGACGGTGACCGTTTTTCTTTTTGTAGCCTTTACGACGTTTTTTCTTGAAAACGATAACTTTATCGCCTTTTAAATGAGACAAAATTTTAGCCGAAACTTTTGCACCAGCAACGCTAGGTGTACCAATGGTAAATTTACCACCGTCTTCTGCTAACAATACATTGTCAAATTCAATACTAGCGCCTTCATCTCCTTGTAAACGGTGTACAAAAAGGAACTGGTCTTTTGCAACTTTAAATTGCTGTCCTGCTATATTTACTATTGCGTACATTGTTAATTAATTAAATGTGTTATTAAATGAAGGGCAAAAGTAATCAGTTTTTATCATAATTCAAAGACAAATTTACATTTTCATTTCTACTTAAACGTTATTTTGTGAATAGTATTGCCCTAACCAGCATCAAGACAATACCATTCGTGCCCAAAAGTTATTACCAAACCAAAACTCTCTTCTCGGGTGCCACATACATTTTTGCCGTGGGCTGTATATTAAATGCCTTGTAGAAAGCCTCCATATTATACACTGGGCCATTTACGCGAAATTGTTCGGGGCTATGCGGATCGACTTTTAAACGCAACCGCATTCTTTCATCGCTACTCTTTACGCGCCACACCTGCGCGAAACTCAGGAAGAAGCGTTGATCCGGTGTAAAACCATCGATTTTCTCTTGCCCTTGCCCTTGCTTGGTCAATTTAAAGGCGTCATAGGCAATATTGAGTCCTCCGATATCAGCGAGATTTTCGCCCAACGTGAGTTCACCATTCACATGTTGATTGTCCAACAAGGTGAAACTACTATATAACTTCGCTACCTGATTGGCCCTCTCTGTAAACTGTTTTGCATCGACCGCAGTCCACCAATCGCTCAAATTACCATCTTTATCATATTGACGCCCCTGATCATCAAAGCCGTGGGTCATCTCGTGGCCGATAACGGCACCAATAGCGCCATAGTTTACTGCGTCGTCTGCGTTCACATCGAAAAATGGAAATTGCAATATCCCGGCTGGAAATACAATTTCGTTGTAAGGCGGATTATAGTATGCATTTACGGTAGGTGTTGTCATCAGCCATTCCGACTTGTCAACCGGTTTACCGATTTTGCCTACCATTTCTTTATAAGCATGTTTGGCTGCAGACTGTAAATTGGCATAGTAGGTATCTTTGGCAACTTCCACGTCCTTATAATCTTTCCACTTTTCAGGATAACCGATTTTCTTGGTGAAAGCCTCCAATTTTTCGATTGCTTTCTTCTTTGTCTCCGGTGTCATCCAGTCCAATTTCTCGATGCGACTTTTATACACCTTTTGTAGGTTGTCGACCAATTCAAGCATCCGTTTCTTTGCTTCAGGTTTGAAATATTCATCCACATATAACTTTCCGACAATCTCCCCCAAGTTTTGATCTGCGGAGCTCACCATTAATTTCCAACGTTCTTTCTCCTGCTGCTGACCATTCAATATTTTTCCAAACAACTCAAATTTAGCTTCTCGAAATTCCTTGCTCAAAGCGTTAGCCGATGCATTTGCTAAATCTGCTTTGAGCTTTGTCTTCCAGGTCGCTAGCGATTGTGATTTCAACAGATTATTTAAAGCAAGATAGAACTTAGGTTGCTGCACGAGCATGGTATCGGTTTTGATATCCAAACGACTTAGGATATCCCTCCAGTTAAGATTTGGCGTCTGTTTTTGGAAATCCTGCACCGCAAATTTATGATAATTTTTAACGGGATCACGCAATTCTACCGGAGTCGCATGAGATTTGGCGATAGCGGTTTCCAGTTGAAGTACTTCCTCTGCCAATCTTTGTGCGTTGGCACCCTCTCCGATCAGTCCAAACAATTTAACCAGATAGGCCACATAAGCCTTTCTGATTTTCTTTGCTTTATCATCCTGATCGAGGTAATAACTTGCTTCAGGTAGATTAAGTCCGCCCTGAAAAAATTGCAATGCATTTTTCGTACTGATCCGATCATCCGCAGCGACATAAAATGTAAAGAGGTCTCCATCACCCTCCTTAAATCCATCTGCAGCATAAGCGATCAGTTCTTCGATGCTTTTCAACCCATTGATTTTCTGGATTGCTCCTTCGATCGGCTTTGCTCCCAATTTGTCGATGGTCACGGTATCCATGCCACTGGCATAGAAATCGCCTGCCTTTTGCTGATCGGATCCCTTCTTGTCAGCTGATTTTGCTGCGTTTTTCAAAACAGATCTGAGCTTCTCCAAATTTTCATTCTCGAGAATGTAAAATGACCCCCATCCTGTTTCTGATGCCGGGATCTGGGTATTTTTCATCCAGGCTCCATTCGCATACTCAAAAAAATTATCCCCTGGATGCGCCGTGGTATCCATTCCCGAAACGTCAAAAAAACTGGTCCGGATCTCTTGAGCTGTATCGCTTTTCTTATTTGACTGACATGACATCATCATGAAAACCATCGACAGCGTTCCCCACTTGACTTTTTGTATCATATTTTATTAAATTAAAAGCATATATAAAATTACTTTAAAAGTTTTACTTCATATAGATCCTTACGCCGATCCTTCTTGATTTTAACGGTACCATATTCATGTAGATCCCGAAGTGCATACAGATCAACGTCGGCGATCAGTACCATTTCGGCATTTGGGGTTGCCTCCGCTTTAATGGCATTATTTGGAAAGGCAAAATCTGAAGGCGTAAAGACAGCAGACTGCGAATATTGAATATCCATATTGTTCACACGCGGCAAATTGCCCACAGAACCAGCGATAGCTACGTAACATTCGTTTTCTATCGCTCTGGCCTGCGCACAGGTACGCACACGGATATAACCATTTTGTGTATCGGTCATAAAGGGAACAAAGAGAATTTGCATGCCCTGGTCTGCCAAGATTCGGCTCAACTCAGGGAATTCGACATCGTAGCAGATTAATAGCCCTACCTTACCACAGTCGGTATCAAAAACCTTCACTTCACTCCCCCCGACCATACCATAGTATTTAAATTCGTTCGGTGTAATATGGATTTTCTTAAACTGATCCAGTTTACCATTGCGATGGCAGAGGTAAGAAACATTGTAGAGTTTTTTATTTTCTACCAAAGGCATAGAGCCTGCTATAATGTTAACGTTATAGGAAACGGCAAATTGCTGAATGCGATCAATAATCTCCGCAGTGTGCTGCGCAAGCCTTTCCATTGCCAAACGTTCCGGAAGATCGTTGTACGGGCTCATGAGCGGCGTATTGAAAAACTCGGGAAACATAATAAAATCGGTTCCATAATCACTTACTGTATCCACAAAGAATTCAATCTGATCGTAAAATGCATCAAGATTATCAAATAAACGCATCTGCCATTGCACCAACCCCAGACGGATGGTTTGCTTTGTTGTCGAAATCGATCGCGTCTCGGCCTCATAATAAATATTGTTCCACTCGAGGAGCGTAGCAAACTCCATCGATTCAGCATCTTCAGGAAGATAATGCTTGAGGATTTTCTTGACGTGAAAATCGTTTGAAAGCTGAAACGTTAAAGTGGGGTCAAAAATTTCTTTGCGCTTGACCTTTTCAATATACACCCGCGGACTCATTTTATCTGCATAATTATGGTAATTGGGTATCCGACCGCCAGCAATGATACCTTTGAGGTTCATCTGTTCGCACAGCTCCTTACGTGCATCATAAAGCCGGCGTCCAAGTCGAAGAGCCCGATGACTGGGATGCACAAAAACTTCTATCCCATAGAGGGTATCGCCATCATCACTATGCTTGGTAAACTTGCCATTATCAATAATCTCATAATAGCTATCGTAGATATTATTCTTTTTTGAATTCAGAATAATGGACAGGGCACAAGCGACAACATGCCCATCAATCTCCACACATAATTGTCCTTCTGGAAATAAATCGATCAGGTCTTGAATATTTTCTTTCGACCAGGTTTCACCTACACCATCATATGCCTGTTCCATCGATTTTTTCAAATCAACATAATCCTTCTTTGTCAAGTTCCGCACTTGAATATCCATATAATTCTCCTTTTTGAAATTAGTTATCTAAATTTAGTAAAAGTAAAGGCCTGGTACAAGGGCTATCCATAGGTAATATCCGAGTATGTCGCATGCACTAAAATGGCCAGCATCCATAGATAACAACTTTTGAGTACATAAGTTCGTTTATATGGAGAAAATCCGAAAAGATTAGGTACGATAGGATTTCAGAAGGCGCGATAAAACGTTGCTATAGTACATTTTGAAGCTCGTTCTTAAGGGCGAAACAACAGTAATTGTTAAATTAAGGACAAAAAAAAGCGTCAATGGGATCATTGACGCTTTTTATATCTTAGGGATCGCTTTTATCAACTATGCTTGACCTTGTGGAGTTCCGAAAGGAAATGCTACAGTAGGGTCACCACCTTGTTGAGGTTGTTCAACAGCGCCTACATCCATTTTAATCGGTCCGTTCAACGCTTCGAAACGATTCACGTTATCAACCAATGCACCTAACAAGCGTTTAGCATGCTCCGGAGTCAAAACGATTCTTGATTTCACTTTTGCTTTTGGCACTCCTGGCATCACACGGATAAAGTCAACCACAAATTCAGTATTAGAGTGAGTGATAATCGCAAGATTTGAGTAGATTCCTTCTGCTACTTCTTCTGTCAACTCGATGCTCAATTCGTTTTGATTTTGGTTATTTTCCATAATAATTCTAATGATAAGTTAATATATTCTAAATTCTACTTTATTCTACTTTGTAAATGTTCTAAAGTCTTGACCATTCTCTATATTCAATAATGTTTCATAGATCAGTCTGATCACGTTGTCGACATCCTCTTTATGAACCATCTCTACTGTCGTGTGCATGTATCGCAGTGGCAAAGAAATCAACGCCGAGGGTACGCCACCATTACTATAGGCGAATGCGTCCGTGTCAGTTCCAGTAAAACGGGAAGAAGCCTGACGCTGGAAAGGAATATTATTCTTTTCAGCAACCTTCACCAACAGCTTATTCAAATTGATCTGCACTGCTGGTGCATACGACAATACCGGGCCTTTTCCTGAGAACAGGTCCCCCTGCGTGATCTTATTAATCATCGGAGTCTGCGTATCATGCGTTACATCGGTAACGATAGCGACATTCGGTTTAATCCGGTCTGCAATCATTTCTGCTCCACGTAAACCAATTTCTTCCTGCACCGAATTTACGATATATAATCCAAATGGCAATTTCTTTTTATTCTCTTTTAGCAAGCGTGCCACCTCAGCGATCATAAAGCCACCGGCCCTATTGTCCATCGCACGTCCGACATAATAACGATCATTCAGGATAGAGAATGTATCTTCGTAGGTGATCACACAACCGACATGGATACCCAATGCTTCGACCTCCTCTTTGGTGCTGCAACCGCAATCCAAAAAGATATTTTTTAATGTAGGGTTCTCTTCTTTCTCGCCCGAACGTGTATGAATAGCCGGCCAGCCGAATACGGCTTTAACGATACCGTTCTCCGTATGAATATTCACGCGCTTAGAGGGTGCTATCTGGTGATCCGAACCACCGTTGCGTATCACATAGATCAGCCCGTCTTTTGTTATATAATTGACAAACCAAGAAATCTCATCAGCATGAGCCTCTATAACCACTTTGTACTCCGCCTTCGGGTTAATTACACCCACGGCAGTACCGTAGTTGTCTACAAACGTCTCGTCGACATAAGGCTTTAAATAATCCAGCCATAAACGCTGTCCATCCCACTCAAATCCTGTCGGAGAAGCGTTGTTGATATATTTTTCAAAAAATGAAAGCGAATCTTTAGTCACAATCGTATTGTGTTTCGGCTCTTTTTTCTTGTTTTTTTCTGCCATCTTTTCCTTTTCTATTTACTTTCGTCAAAATATGAAAATTTCAATGAATTGCAAAAGTAAAAATGTTTTTTGGAAAATAATAGCAGAAAGAAGGCCTGCCTACCGGAAATAACAAACGCCATGATCGTGTTGCTCCTGTTTAAGCAAATTATACCCAAAAAAATGAGATTAAAGCTTATCTTTACTCCAAAGTAATTTAAACAGCTATAAAATTTATGAATTCAATATTAAGTGCAATACATTGGAATATTGACCCTGAAATGTTCAACTTCGGCGCCTTTGCCCTGCGTTATTATGCATTGTGCTGGCTATTGGCATTTTTTGTCTCATACGTCATTATGTTGCGTATTTTCAAAAAAGAAGGCCGTACACAGGAGCAGCTAGATCAACTATCAATTTATATTTTTCTGGGCACTTTAATCGGAGCACGATTGGGGCACTGCCTGTTTTACGATTTTGAGTATTATAAAGATCATATCCTGGAGATTTTCCTACCGTTCAAGTGGGATAATACAGGATTTCATATCACAGGCTTTGCAGGCCTAGCTTCCCATGGCGGGGCCATGGGGATTCTTGTCGCTCTTTATTTATTTTGCAGAAAAACGAAAACCGATTTTCTGTGGCTGGCAGACCGACTCGTTGTCGTTGTCCCTATTGCCGGCGCACTTATCCGTATTGGGAATTTCTTTAATTCCGAAATCATTGGAACCCCCAGCGACCTTCCTTGGGCTATTGTCTTCGAACGTGTAGACAATATACCCCGTCATCCCGGACAGCTTTATGAAGCTATCGCTTATATTTTGATCTTTATCATCATCGGTTCCCTATTCAAGTCAAATCCCAACCGTCAGAGAGGTCAGCTATTCGGCATTTTTATGGTCTTATTGTTCGGCGCGCGTATGGTTCTGGAACATTTTAAAATCGACCAGGAAGCGTTCGAGCAAAGCATGGCTCTAAACATGGGTCAGTTATTGAGTATACCTTTTATATTAGTCGGATTGTACTTTATCTTCCGGAAAACGAAAGCATAAAAATAAACCGAGTGCCAGCGCAGTGTCTGGCACTTCGTTTACCCATTTATACACTTTTAAAACGTATCAAAGATGAAGCGACAAAAAAAACGTAAAATAGTATTAAAAACGGTTATCGCTCTCTTTATCCTTATTGCTCTGGGGCTGTTGGGCTACAACAGCTATCCGGAACTTGCACTAAGTAACAATGCTAAAGTCGACAAGCTTGTCGTCTACAAATCGAAAAGGTCGCTATTAGCGTATAGTGACGGAAGGCTGTTAAAAACTTACCGGATTTCACTGGGTAGGCGACCTATCGGTGCCAAACAGTTTGAAGGCGATTTAAAAACACCTGAGGGTCTATATACGATCAACGACAAAAATCAGTATAGCGACTACCACAAAAACCTTGGGGTCTCCTACCCCAATCAAGCAGATATCGCCCAGGCCAAAGCCTTAGGAAAGGCAGCCGGCGGCGACATTAAGATCCACGGGCTTAGAAATGGTATGGGCTTTATCGGCAAGTTGCAGCGGCACATGGACTGGACTTTAGGTTGTATGGCGCTAACTAACTCGGAGATTGATGAACTTTTTAAAGCAGTTCCAATTGGCACTCCAATTGAAATCAAACCGTAACGCTTTAAAAAATACTACAAGATAATCTCCAAATCTTACAACCCCATGTCCAATAAATTATCGATTTTTGGGTTTACATTGGTAACTTGTATTTAAAATAATTCACATATGAAACTTGCGATAAAGAATATGGTGTGCAATCGGTGCATTATGGTCGTTGAAAATGAATTGGCCAAGCTCAATCTCCATATCAAACATATTTCCTTGGGTCAGGTTGAAATCGAAGAAGAACTAACCAAAGCGGAGACCAAGCAACTTGCTGCCACCTTTTCCAGGCTTGGCTTTGAACTCATTGATGATAAAAGAACGGTAATCATTGAGCAGGTCAAACATCTTGTTTTGGATCTTATCCGCAACCAGCATAATGATACTAACCTCAATCTTTCCGAAATTATCAGCAAGGAAGTACATCACGACTACAACTACATCTCCAATCTTTTTTCAGAAGTGGAAGGCATGACCATCGAAAAATATTTCATTGGCCAGAAAATTGAATATGTCAAAGAGTTATTGGTTTATGACGAACTCACCCTGAGTGAAATTGCTTACAAACTCAATTACTCCAGTGTTGCTTATTTAAGTAATCAATTTAAAAAGGTTACTGGACTTACACCGAGTCACTTTAAACAGATCAAAGAGAATAAACGCAAACCTCTTGATAAGATTAATGATTAAAGAACTGTAACACACGCTCGAGAGCAGCGCGGATTTTCGGGCAGTGTGGGAGATTCTTGAGGCAATGTGGAGTTCAAAAAAGAAAAGGCTTCCGAGCGGAAGCCTTTCTTTTAAAATTGCCCTTTCAAATTAGCAACCCTTATCTTAAATGTCTCTAATTCTTTTTGTTGTTGATTGATAAAGGAGTTCTCCTCCAGCTTTCCTACCACAATATCACGTTCTTCATCATTGGCATACACCATGTTTTTGAATGGATTTTTGTAGTCTTTAGCGCGCGATTTGTAAATCTGTTCACCAATCCAGATTCGGTGTCCGAGTGCCTGATCCAACAAAGATACAATTTTATCTGCTGATAAAGCCATCCCTTCTAAATTTAGAATCTCCATTAAAGACAAGAGCGCATGTTCACGTTTATCCAAGGCATAAGCTTTACTCTTATCATGATAGAACTCGTGGACTTCATCCCAAGAATCTATTTTTTTAGATTTAATATCATTCAGAAAAGTTTGCAACGCGTTGCTTTCGATCAGCTGCCCACCTATATTCTGCCAGCTTGTACGCGTCTTATCCGCTAAGGATTCAATGATATCCTGCAGCGAAAGACCGTCCTCGAGTGCATCCATCAAATGCAACACACCGTAGTATTTGATAAACGAGCGATACAAATGATACGCCTCACCTACTTTTTGAATCACGGTAGGTCTTCGGGAATTCTCTGCTCCTTGGAGCACAATGGTCTGGTTCTTGAGATCCATATTGTTGGCGAGCAGTGCCCGGCCGGCAATAATACGCTCCTGCGCTTCCTTACCTGCTGCGGTATGAAGACTATCTGCAACGGCCAAAGCCAACAGATCCATTCCTTCAAACATTTCATTCACCGTATCCGGTGCCAACATATCGTATTCAAAATATTGGTTTTTGAAATGTCGGTTATCCCTGGCTTCATATTTATTGGCATTACGCACCAGCGCGTACATATTGTACATAAACCAATAGCCCGGAATCAATACCAGCTGATCATGTTGTACGTCATTGCTCACCAACGTAAAAGGCAATCTAATGTCCAACTCGTGCAGAAAATCTCCTTTGACAATAAGACAATACGATGCAAATCTGGAGTTGTGTTTTAAACTGACACAGAGTCCCGGCCAAAAACCACGTCCCGCGATAATTTCACCGTCCGCTGCTCTAGAGTTGTGATTGGATCCTACCGTAGCTCCCGCAGCCATATTACTTTGGCCCATCACGAGCGCCGCACATAGAAAAGAATTGTTATGGTGCTGCTCATGTGCCGGGAAGATCAAAGAATTTAATACTTCGCAACAGGAAATGGTGGAGTTGTCTCCCAGATACGAGTTGATCAGACGGGCACCGTACTTCAACTGCGAATAAGAAGCCAAGATAAAACGCACGGCTTTAACACCGTAAAATATGCGGCAGCCGTAGCCTATGATACCATTGACAAGCTCACAGCCCTCGCCAATCTGGGTATAAGATTCCTGCGAGGAATTTACTGTCACATTTTTCAGTTTGCTGACCCCTTTGATATATACATCAGTTCCGATCTTTACATTTTTGATCGTGAAGGTATTTTTGATGACACAACGGTCGCCGATCTGACTGTAAAAGCCACGTTGACTGCCAAATTTCTGATCAGTTAATTCCCCAAATCGGCGTTGCAGCACATGGTCCTGTCGATTACGGGTCCACAGGTAGACGTCTGCAGACTGCATGCCATCAAAAGGATAGACCGAGCGTGCACCATTTTCATTGCAGAGCTCCAGCTGTATCCGTTTTTCGGGCGCTTCGCCATCGCGGAGGATACCATTGCCAAATTTCGCTGTACTGCCTGTTTCCATTTCCTTAATCTGGCTTAACAGCACCTCATTACCAACGATAAAGTAAGACAGAAAACCCACGTGATGGACAGCAACATCGTCGCCAAAATCCGAACTTACAATCGTCGAATGATACAGGCCTATAGGCAATTTCAAATTGCGATAGTCCAGGTAACTTGGGCTCAGATTTCCGATACGGACCAGACCATAGAATTTACAATGTTGGATCTGATTTGGATCAAACACCGCCGATACTTTAACTTTGGACCAGTCGCTGGACCAGTTGCCGTTTTTGATTAACTGCTGAATCTCTTCATCCGTCAAATCCCGAAAGTCATTCCGCGGATTTTGTTGAAAACGCAGGGTATATTCGTCCTGTCCTGCTGGAATAAATTCAGCTGGGATAAATCCATATCCCAGCTGCTCCAAAGGTTTTTTCTTCAATATACTCATCAGCCTCCTTACTCTACAGTTACGGACTTAGCTAAGTTACGTGGTTTATCCACATCCAATCCCAGCTCTACGCCAATATAATACGATAGGAGTTGCAGTGGCACAACAGAAATCAATGGTGCAATGATTTCATCGGCTTCTGGTATTTCCATAAAATCATCCGATAAACTTTCAGAAACAGTATCGCCTTGGGTGACAACCGAGATGATTTTTCCTTTACGTGCTTTGATCTCTTGGATATTCGAGACAATCTTTTCGTGATAAGCATCTTTAGTGGCGATAAATACAACAGGTAAGTTTTCATCTACCAATGCGATAGGACCATGTTTCATTTCCGCTGCCGGGTAACCTTCGGCATGGATGTATGAAATTTCCTTCAACTTCAGGGCACCTTCGAGGGCAACCGGAAAGTTATATCCCCTGCCTAAGAATAGGAAGTCGCGGGCATCTTTATACTTTTTGGCAATCTGTTTGATTTTCTCCACCTGCGTATCTAAGATCCATTCCACTTTCTTCGGAACTTCATTCAATTCCCGAGCAAGTGTCTGGTAACGTTCGTCGCTGATTGAACCCTTTAATGAAGCGATTTTTAAAGCAATTAGGTTCAGTACTGTCAGTTGTGCTGTAAACGCTTTGGTACTTGCTACGCCGATTTCAGGTCCTGCATGTGTATAGGCACCAGCATCCGAAAGACGCGCGATAGAAGATCCCACCACATTGACAACGCCTAAAATAATAGCACCTTGTTTTTTGGCATTTTCCAAAGCGACTAACGTATCAGCAGTCTCACCACTTTGAGAGATGGCCAAAATTACATCTCCAGGATGGATAACGGGATTACGATAGCGGAATTCCGAGGCATATTCGACCTCCACATTAATTCGGCACAGTTCCTCAATAATATACTCTGCGATAAGTCCGGCGTGCCAGCTTGTTCCACAAGCGACAATCACAATGCGGTTGGTATTACTGATTTCGTTTGCAAACTTCTCAATACCGCTCAGGGTAATCTGATGCGACTGCAGGTCTAGCCGACCACGCATGGAGTCGAAAATAGTATCGGGTTGTTCGAATATTTCTTTTAGCATAAAGTGGTCATAACCGCCTTTTTCGATTGCTGACAACTCAAGATCTAATTTTTGAACGTAAGGTGTGATGCGTTCATTACCTAGATTTTTCAATATCAGTTCGTCCGGCGTAATGATCGCCAATTCGTAATCGTTGATGTATACCACCTCTTTGGTGTAGGCTAGCATCGGCGAAGCATCTGAACCCAAAAAATGCTCATTTTTACCGATACCAATAACTAAAGGACTTCCTTTACGCGCTGCAATAATACGATCCGGATGACCTGCCTCCAATACGAGGATCACATAAGCTCCTACTACCCGTTTCAAGGCAATACGAATAGCTTCCTCTAGCGAGCATTCGTTCTGAGATTGAATCTCTTCAATAAAATTGACGAGCACCTCTGTATCCGTATCGCTCTTAAACGTATACCCTTTGTTGATCAATTCCGACTTCAAAGAAGCGTAGTTTTCAATAATCCCGTTATGGATCATGGCTATACGTCCACTATTAGAATAATGGGGGTGTGCATTTCTGTCCGAAGGCTCACCGTGTGTTGCCCAACGTGTATGGCCTATCGCTGTAGTTGATTGGAGATCCTGACCGAACACATACTCTTCTAAGTTTGCGACTTTACCTGTCTTTTTGTAAACATCGATCTGATCACCTTTATGCAATGCCACTCCAGCACTGTCATATCCACGGTATTCTAACTTTTTCAATCCGTCAATGACGATACCGTACGCCTGACGATAACCTGTGTATCCTACAATTCCACACATGCTTGTCTCAATTTTAAGTGTATATTTTGTTAATGCGACGCAATGTAATAAAAAATATTTATGCAATCGATTGATTAACCTAAAATTAATACAAAAAAGGCGGTTAACACATATTAACCGCCTTTTTTGGATATTACATTTACTTATTTTTTAATGTTCTGCCACGTCCACATGGTCGTAATCTTCCTTCATCAAGGCTTCATAGTCAGTCTTTTCTTTCTTTCCAAAACGACGTTGAAGACTATCAAAAATAGAGTATACCACGGGCACGACAACCAAAGTCAAAAACAGGGAGGACAACAGACCCCCGATGATAACAATAGCGAGCCCCCTGTTCATATCTGCTCCATCTCCAGTAGCGATCGCAATAGGGATCATACCGAAAACCATCGCAATTGTAGTCATCAGGATCGGGCGAAGACGCGCGTGGTTGGCAGCGACCAAAGCGTCGTGCGTATTATCGCCGGCTTCCTTACGGTGGTTTGCAAAATCGACCAGCATGATCGCATTTTTAGCAACTAGACCAATCAACATGATAATACCCAAAATGGTAAAGATGTTCAAAGTCTGATTTCCTAGTGCCAGGAACAGCAATGCACCAATAAACGACAATGGAATCGAGAATAACACGACAAAAGGTGTGATAAAACTGTCGTACAATGCGACCATAACGAGGTATACTAAGATGATAGATGCCAACAAAGCGATTCCCAATGTACCGAAACCTTCACTTTGGTTTTCCATATTACCACCCCATACAAATACAATTCCGGGTTTACGCGGCAATTTCTCAAACTGCGCCTGCCACTCCTGAGCGACAGTACCCATCGGTCTACCGATGGCCTGCCCCTGAATAGATACGGCTGGCGATTTGTCGCGTCGTTCTAACAAAGTAGGTCCCGATCCATAAGTCACTTCAGCAAATTGATCCAATGAAATGGAAGCGCCTTTATCGTTGATAAATTTAAGGCCTCGCACGTTGTCGATCGTTGCACGACCACTTTCGTTATAGCGTATATTGATGTCATACTCGTTATCCCCTGCTCTATATTTATTATCCGTATTACCGGAGAATGCTGTCTGCATGGTCATACCTACGGTAGATACGTTCAATCCCAACGAAGTCATTTTATCGCGGTCTATCTTCACATTGATCTCCGGATTACCGGCTTCGGAAGTCAACTTAACCCCTGCAGATCCTGGAATTTTCCGCAATAGATCTGCTGCTTTCTCAGCAAATTCCTGCGCATCTTCGACCGAGGCACCAATGATGGTCAATTTCAATGGTGCTTGTTCCGCTCCCATGATACCCACGTTTACCGTTTTGATCTTGGCACCGATCAGCTTATTTTCCAGTTCGCGTTTTAAAGTTGCTGAATACACCTGCGAGTTGCCTTCAAAATTTTCTTTGTCGAGAATCACATGGATCTCCGATTTATAACGTGAGCCTGTTGTCGACGCCATTCCGTCTGAAGACTGACCTACTGTGGTAATGATTTCCTTGACATCTGGCTTCGCCGTGATATATGCCTCGGCTTTCTGCGTTAACAAGTTCGTCTTTTCCAAAGAAGCATCCTTATCAAGTTCCAGCTGGATAAAAAATTCTTTCCGGTCTACACTCGGAAAGAAATCCGAACCGATATACCCTTTAACCACCAGCGCGAATGATGCAATAAGTAAACCGATCGCCAAACCTAAGGTAGCCAATTTGGTTTTAACATTCTTTAATGACCAGGTTAACAAACCTGCAACCCAATGTGTAAAGCTGTTCAATCCACTTTCAAAACCATGGATGATACGGCCAAACAGCGACTTCTTGCTCAGATGCTCCAATTTACCGAAGCGTGAATACAACCAAGGTACGACGGTAAAGGATACCAATAAGGACAATAACGTCGAGATGATGACAGTCACACAGAATTGGGCAAGGATATTGGCCACCAATCCCGTTGACATGGCGATTGGAAGGAACACGACGACAATGACCAAGGTGATTGCCGTTACCGTAAATCCAATTTCAGAAGCCCCGTCATACGCCGCGCGTACTTTATTTTTTCCCATCTCCATATGGCGGTGAATGTTTTCGATCACCACGATCGCATCATCCACCAAGATACCTACCACCAGTGACAGTCCCAGTAAGGACATGAGGTTTAAGGTATACCCCATCAGTAGCAAACCGATAAAAGTCGCAATCAAGGAAAGCGGGATCGCAACCATGGTAATGGCAGCATTACGCAAACTTTGCAGGAAGAACAGCATGATAAAACCCACCAAAGCAATGGCGATCATCAAATCGTGAATAACGTTATCAGCGGCATTCAAGGTAAAATCAGAAGAGTCATTAGCCACCAGAATTTTAATATTCTGTGCCGCATAATCCTTCTCTACCCCACTAATAACTTTTCCATCTTTATCATGTACAGCGATAACTTTCTTTACGGCCTCAGACACAGCCACGGCATTCGCATCAGACTGTTTAAATACCTGTAGCAATATCGTGTTTTGGCGGTCCAAACGTGCCACCTTTTCAATCTCTTTGATACCATCCTGCACATCTGCGATATCACGCAGATAGATCTGCACGCCTGCAGGTGTAGTGATAGGCAGATTGCGCAACTCTTCGATAGAGGTTACTTTACCTGCAAGACGAATCGTTGTACGGTTGTCGCGGGTACTGACGTTACCTGTAGGAAAATCCAGGTTGGACGATGCAATAGTCTGTTGCACCTGAGAAATTGTCAGTCCATAACCTTCAATTTTTTTCGGATCTACGGAAATCTGTATTTCGCGTTCCTCGCCACCGATCATGTCAACCTTGGCTACACCATTGATCCGTGCAAAAACCGGTTGGATTTTATTGTCCAATAAGTCGTAAAGCTCTTTCTCTGACAAGTTGGATGTGACGGCCAGACTCATGATTGCCACATCATCAAACGAGAATTTGGAGAGCGAAGGCGTCTTCACATCGTCCGGCAAATCGTTGACGACAGCGTTGATTTTTCGCTGGGCGTCTGTAAGGAGGAAGTTGACATCTGCACCGTTATTCAGGGTAACCATCACAATCGAAACCCCTTCGAGCGAGGTCGACTCCACCTTTTTAATACTTTCCAACGAAGAAATCGCATCTTCTATTTTCTTGGTGACCGAACTTTCTACTTCCGCAGGCGATGCCCCCGGATAGATTGTTTGTACCGTGATTACGTTAATTTCAAACTTAGGGACCAGTTCGTAGCCCAATTGCGTATAAGAAAACAACCCACCCAATGTCAGTATTATAAATAATACGATAATGATACTGGGGCGTTTTATCGATATTTCGGTAATTTTCATTAGAATATTTTATTTTAAATAGCCGTGCAAAGACAGCGTTTCATCAGCTATTGATTACAGTATTCTCTATTTAATAATTTCTACAGGGCTTTGGTCAAATAAATTGATCTGACCCGATACAATCACCTGATCACCATCTTGCAAACCACCTAAAATCTCGATGTAATCACCAAAGTTTCTACCCGATTTGACCGTTGTTTCAATTGCTTTACCATTTTTGAGCACAAAAATCTTATTGTCACTCACACTACCTACAAAAGCATTGCGCGGCACGATCAAGGTATTGGTGGCAACACCCTCACCAAAGATTGCTGTACCGTACATACCTGCACGCAACTTGTTTGATGCATTGTTGACCTCTATCTCTACCGGAAAATTTAAGCTACCGTCCGATTTGGGGGCAATAAACGTTATCTTTCCTGTAAAGCGCTGATCTGCATACACACTTGCACTCACGTCAACAGACTGACCGATCTTTAACGTTGCGACGTTCTTTTCATCGACGTTAACGCGCAATTTCAAGGTGGCTACATTGACAATATCAAAGGCTGGAGCGCCAATATTCAGGTAGGTACCCGGTTCAATCTTACGCGCATTGACGATTCCCGATACTGACGTTTTGATAGTCACGTCGCCTGCATTCAATTTAGATGCTTTTAAATTATTCTTGGCATTTTCGAACTGCAATTTCACCTGATCCAACTGCTGTTTGGTTACACCTCCGGTAGAGTAAGCACTTTCAAAGCGTTGCAGATCAGCCTGCGCATTGGTAAATGCGGCTTGCGCATTGGCTACGTTTACATTCAGTTTATCGCCTTCAATGATCGCCAAAGTCTGTCCGGCGCTCACCCGGGAACCTTCATCCACCAATACTCTGACTACTCTGCCGGCAGTTTGGGCCGACACGGTCACTTCCTGTTTTGGTGAGAAAGTGCCATTTGCGGTATAGCGTAAATCCATGGACGACACTTTCGCTGTATCGATACGTACGGCGATTGCTGCATTTTTCTTGGCAACCTCCGCTGTTTCGGCCTCATTTTTCTTTTTATTCTTATTTAACACAAAAAATATTCCTGCTAAACCAGCAGCAATAATAAGTAGGGTAATAATTCCGCGTTTCATATTGTATTAGTCAATTATTCGTTAATCAATGATTTAAGTTTTCCATTCGCTTTGATCAGCTGAACCTCAGCGATTTTATAATCCAGCAAAGAAGTATTTAAATTATTTTGCGCATCTGCATACGCATTTTCAGCATCCAGCAGATCAGTCAATGTCGCTAGGCCATTTTTATAATTGTTGTTGGTATCATCCAATACTGATTTTGCCAGATCCACATTTTTACGGTTCGACTCGATAGTCAATAACGAGTTTTTGATCTGAACCCGCGAATTCTCAGCAGCCATATTCAATGCTAGCTTCGTATCGGCAATATCGATCTGCAATTTATCAATATCAATCTGCGCCTGACGAACTTTCGACCGTGTGAGGAAACCATTGAAAATAGGAACGGTAAGGTTCAGTCCGATACCAGAAAAGCCAGACCAATTTACCCCCTGGGCCTTAGAAAATATCGGGAATACAGGCCCCAGTCCCTGTCTTCCGTAGTTAGCGGTCAACGACAGCGTCGGATAATATTTGGAGATTTCTGCCTTTTTATTCAGTTCAAGCAATTCATTCTGTTTTGAAAGCACCTGAATTTCTGTCCTATTCGACACATCGAGCGGATCATATATCGCATCCAGTGCTACGTTTTCAAATGTTGAAGTCGGCATGGTAATCTGCTCGGACATCGACATGCCGATAACAAATTTCAATGCATTTTCTTTCAGTTCCACCGCATTAATAAGTTGTTGCCTAGAAGCTTTCAGGTTTGTCACGGCGACATTGGTACGATCCAGGTCAATTTTTTTCGCCAATCCGTTTTTAACCAACCCTTCGATCACATCCCTTGTTTTGGTGGTACTTTCCAGGTTATTATCTACAGTTTTTAACTGCAATTTAGACTGGTAAACATCATAATAACTATTAGCCACTTTCTCGATCAGTTGCTCATCCGTCAAAGTCTTATTGATCACATAAAATTCGCGGGTCGTTTTAGCGGCTTTCAGTCCCGTAAATACCGTCTGGTTAAACAGCTGTTGGTTTAAACTGATGGTATTGGTAGATTGCCATTTTTGCCCAAAAGCGGCCATGACAGTTGTTCCCGGCTGACCGACAAGCTCTCCTGGTAACGCAACTTTTTGGATCATTGGATTGTAGGTAATTCCACCGTTAAAATTCACCTGCGGCAATGCTCCTGATTTAACTTCCGCAATTTTGTGCTCAGCATTCGCAATATCAAGACCTGCTTTTTTTGCGTCAGCCTTATTTTGCAACGCAAACTTAATGGCGTCACTTAAGGTTAACTGTTGTTGTGCATGACTTTGGAAAACCATCGTACCTAATAAAAGGCTGGCTAGTATTCTGATTGTTTTCATTCCTAATTTGTTTATCCTAATTTTATATCTACTTTTTATTTATACCATTAAAAAAAAGCTTGGTAGCCAACTTTTGCTTTTGCAATACTTCATCAAAACGGTCCTGGTTTGGTATGCCCGAAATGATATCCGAAATATTGCACATCAGCGAGAGACTCTTCATCAATTCCACATAGATTTCAGCGGTCTTATAGAGTTCCTCACCATCGATTTCCCCCTTTTCGGCACCAGTCTGCAAAATCTCAAATAGCGCTTTTACATCCCGGTCATGCAGGCACTGAAAAAAATCATGCATAGAAAGCCCCTTTATCCATTCCAGATTTTCGTTCATGTGCAACATATAGTATTTCCGTACAAATGCATCACGCAGCTCCAAAATCTTAATGATCAGCTCGTAGGTTGTACCTTCATGTGCCGCAGCGACTTTTTCCTCCTCTTCCCTATACTCATCTGTCAAACGCACAATTACGTCGCGTATAAGTGCATTCTTTTCCGAATAATAGTAATACAAGTTTGCCTTGGTAATTTTTATATCCTCCGCAATTTCATTCATCGTAGTCTTACTAAAACCGTAATGCATAAAGCGCCGTATCGCCGCCTCGATGATTTGATCTTTTCTATCTTCCATTCTTCAAAAAACTCCTTTCAACTTTCTGACTTTTATCAGAAATTGTTCAAAAATATAAAAAGTAACATGCCGTACAAAATAAATTTTGAAATTGTAATAATTTTGATATTGGTCTGACAACAAAAAAGGCAAACTTTACAAGTTTGCCTTTAATAGGATAAATGTGTACGATCAAAATGCGACCGTGTTCTGAAAATGTTTGAGAAACTTCCGTTTGTCCAATTTATAGAGTCTTGCTGCGCGATACGCCACACCGGTCTGTACCTCGTCGAGTTCTTTTAGAAACCCATAATTTTGCATTTTCTTTCTAAAATTGCGTTTATCGAGTTGTTTATTCAATATTCCCTCATAGACCAGCTGTAATTGGGTGAGGGTAAATTTTTCGGGCAGCAATTCAAAAGCGATAGGCTTATATGCGAGGCGGCGCTGCAATCTTTCCAGACAGAGGTCCAAAATCTGCTTGTGGTCAAAGGCCAGTTCGGGTACATTACGAACAGGAAACCATTTGGCCTGTTTCATGTAATTTGTAACAGGCTTAGTTTTCAGTTTGGTACTGTCCAATTGAATGAGGGCGTAATAAGCCACGGTCAAAATTCTTCCCTTTGGATGCCTTTTTAAACCCGCAAAGGAATGGAGCTGATCCATAAAGACGTCTTTCAAACCTGTATTTTCATACAAAATCCGCTTTACGGCATCTTCCATCTCTTCATCGTTATCCACGAAAAAGCCTGGCAATGCCCACCAATCCTTAAAAGGATATTCATTTCTTTCGGCCAGAAGAACTTTTAATTCTCCTTCGTGAAAGCCTAATATGACACAGTCTACGGTAAAATTACTATACAAAACTTCTAAATCTATTTATGTGCAATATACTGAGCTAAATTTAGCGGTTACTAATCATCGGGTTATCTGTAACAATTATACGCTTCCTAAACGTGATGCGCAAAAAAATATTGAAAAATTTATTCAAAGTGTAGAATATACACTATAAAAATCTTATATTCGTATCACCTAAAATATTGCGTGTGATAAAAGAAATTAAAAAAATAGGCGTTTTAACATCCGGAGGTGATGCTCCTGGCATGAATGCCTGTATACGTGCTGTAGTTCGTACAGCATTACATAAGGGATTAGAAGTTACTGGTATTTACCAAGGTTATCAAGGCCTGATCGATGCCAATTTTATAGAAATGGATACACGTTCGGTCAGTAATATCATCCAACGTGGCGGTACAATATTGAAAACGGCGCGTTGCATGGAGTTCAAAACACCAGAAGGCCGTCAAAAAGGCTACGATAATCTAAAAGCTGCCGGTGTTGACGCTTTGGTGGTAATCGGCGGTGATGGATCCTTTACCGGTGCAAACTTTTTTTCCAAAGAATTCGACATTCCCGTAGTAGGAATACCGGGAACGATAGACAACGATTTGTATGGTTCAGATTATACCATTGGGTACGATACGGCCAATAATACCGTTATTGAAGCAATTGATAAAATCAGAGATACGGCAGCTTCGCATGAGCGTCTTTTCTTTGTGGAAGTAATGGGTAGAGACTCAGGCTGTATCGCTTTAAATGCCGGTATTGCAGGCGGAGCCGAAGCTATTTTACTTCCTGAAAAAGAAACGGCTATTGACGATTTGATCCGCCACCTGGAAGATGGGGCTATAAAGAAGAAATCATCTTCTATTGTTATTGTTGCTGAGGGCGACCAAAACGGTGGAGCATATTATGTAGCGAAAAAAGTAAAAGAAAAGTTTGATCATTACGACACGAAAGTTAGTATATTAGGGCATTTGCAACGTGGTGGTTCTCCGACGAGTTTCGACCGCGTGCTTGCTAGTCGATTGGGCTTTGCTGCTGTCAATGAATTATTGGCAGGAAATACACGAATAACTGTAGGTCTGCGTGGCAATGAAATCCAAACAACTCCAATTGAAGAAGCAATCAGCAATAAGGAAATCAAACTTAGCCCTGATTTATTGGAAATGGCTGAGATTTTATAATCATAAATTGAACAGACATGATAGCAGTAGTATATAGTGGATCGCGATTTTCGGACTGGAGATTGGCCGATAAAGGCCGTATAACCACTGGTTTTCGCATGAACGGGATCAATCCCTATCTTCAAGATGAGCGTTCCATACTACAGCACCTGCACAAGAACACCAATCTGATCAACAACGCCGAGAAAATAAAGCGGATTTATTTTTTTGGTGCGGGGTCATCGTCCAAGGAGCGCAAGGATAAAATAAAGAATGTCTTGGAGCGTTTTTTTGTCAACGCTCGTGTGCGGGTAGACCATGATGTAATCGCTTCGGCGATTTCTACGTTTGGCGACGAAAGAGGCATCATTGGGATTATAGGAAGTGGATCGAATGCAGCTTATTATACAGGGAAAAAAATCATTGATAATAACTATGGTCTAGGCTACATCCTAGCCGATGAGGGAGCAACAAATTGGAACAGCCAGCAGCTGCTCAAACATTATATGACAGAATCTCTCCCTATTGATCTTCGGGACAAATTGGAAAGACAATTTAATATTGATAAGAAAATGATTTTGGAACGGGTTTATTTTGCACCTCAACCGACAAATTTTCTGAATTCCTTCACCGATTTTGTACTTGACAACAAAGATCATTTATTCATCAATCAGCTGGTTAAAAACGGGCTTCGTACGTTTATTAAAACTTACATCAAGCCGCTAATGAAAGAATATCCCGACAGTGACGTAAACTTTACCGGTTCGGTTGCGTTCAATTATGAGAACCTCCTCCGGGAAGTTGCCACAGAAGAATTTAATATCAGTATTGGAACTGTAGTCAAGGAACCAATACACAATTTAATTAAATATTATATCAATAAAAATTAAGAATATGAAAATTGGAATTAACGGATTTGGCCGTATTGGTCGTTTAGCATTCAGAGCAGCAATCAATCGTCCAGAAATTGAAATTGTTGGTATCAATGACTTAGTTGAACCAGACTATATGGCTTATATGTTGAAATATGATTCAACACATGGCAAATTTGACGGTTCTGTAGAAGTAAAAGACGGTAATTTGGTTGTTAACGGAAAAACTATTCGCGTTACAGCTGAGAAAGATCCAGCAAACTTGAAATGGGATGAAGTAGGTGCTGAAGTGATCATCGAATCTACAGGCTTCTTCTTGACACAAGAGTTGGCTCAAAAACATATCGATGCAGGTGCTAAGAAAGTGGTGATGTCTGCTCCAGCAAAAGACGATACCCCTACTTTCGTAATGGGTGTAAACCACAAAGAATTGAAAGCTGATCAAAATATCGTTTCGAACGCTTCATGTACAACAAACTGTTTAGCGCCTATCGCTAAAGTATTAAATGATAAATTTGGTATCGTTGAAGGTTTGATGACTACAGTTCACGCCGTAACTGCAACACAAAAAACAGTGGATGGTCCTTCAGTAAAAGACTGGAGAGGTGGCCGTGGTGCATACCAAAACATCATCCCTTCATCTACAGGTGCTGCTAAAGCAGTAGGTTTGGTTCTTCCTGAATTGAAAGGTAAATTGACAGGTATGTCATTGCGCGTTCCTACAGCAGACGTCTCAGTTGTTGACTTGACAGTACGTTTAAACAAAGGTGCTTCCTACGAAGATATCAAGGCAGCAATGAAAGAAGCTTCTGAAGGTGAATTGAAAGGTATCTTGGGTTATACTGAAGACGAAGTTGTTTCTTCAGATTTCTTAGGTGATGCACGTACATCAATCTTCGATGCGAAAGCTGGAATTTCATTGAATGACAACTTCGTTAAAGTGGTATCTTGGTACGATAACGAGTGGGGTTATTCAAACAAAATTGTTGATTTGGTCTTAGAAGTTGGCAAATTGTCGTAATCGACAGCATCAACAAACTATACAGGGGCTATTCCATACGGATAGCCCCTTATTTTTTTTACTTAAAAATCAGCAGGTTGGCGTTTAAACGTAAAAAAAAGCGCATTTAGCTTTCGTAATTCAAATAATCCGTCTATATTTGCATCATCAATAAGGCAAACAGCTCACGTTGAAAAGGTGCCATAGCTCAGTTGGTAGAGCAAAGGACTGAAAATCCTTGTGTCGCTGGTTCGAATCCAGCTGGCACCACCGAAAAGGAAGAACGCGAGGTTCTGACCGATTGAAAGAATAGTAATTCCAATGCGAAAATAGCTCAGCTGGTAGAGCACAACCTTGCCAAGGTTGGGGTCGCGAGTTCGAATCTCGTTTTTCGCTCACCTGCCTAGGTGGTGGAACTGGTAGACACGCAGGACTTAAAATCCTGTTCCCGTTAAGGGAGTGCGGGTTCGATTCCCGCCCTAGGTACAAAAAAAGCTCATCATACGATGAGCTTTTTTTGTTTATACTCCATAGACTGTTTCTCCGCACCATCCAACACTTCAAGCCTACCCATCGTCCCTTCGATCCAGTAGCCTATAGAGACGATTCGCTGTACACAACCTTATTTTTACCTAGTGCGACTCTGCGTTATCATCACTATTACGGTCTACCGACAATAAAAAGAGTAGTTTATCGATCGCTGGCCTGTGCCATTCTTCCGGCAGATCACCGCTGAGATAAGCCAGTTGTTCATCTAAGATGAGCTGGCATCCATCCATTGTAATGCGTGCATATTCGTTTTGGCCTTCCTCCCGACCTACTTCAAAATCAAAATACTTTTCTATTCCTTCGTCGTTGGTCACAGGAATCCCGGTAAATGTAGTTCTCTCTTCCATGGTATTAGTTTTTAATTTTCATATACATTGTCATATCCTTATTGCTGTTGCCAGCCTTCTGACCTCTGCCTTCATTTCCCGATCGCTGAGCTCAAGTTATTCGCTGCTTTAAGCAACCTCCTATCATTCTTTCTGTGCGATCTGATTCCGCTTGCTTATGTCTTTTGTGTATAGAACAAGCGCATGCCCATACAGTTTGATGCTTTTACTATTTTTAACCTATAGCTAGACAGCAGTGAACGGAGCCGCTATGACATCCTTCCGTAAAAACGGAAAAATGTATTAAAAATACGTCCTGCAATCGCCGATTATTTTTTATTTTTGTACATCTTCCAGCAATAATCTAATTTAGTCGGGAACAACCATTATGCAGTTTAATTTCGCCTTTGATTCCAGTCCGTTCAAAACCCTGATCGCTTTTCACAAGATTATACCCGCCTTTGAAAAGGCCGCCTTATCGCCGATCGATTTTCAGGCAGCTTACGCGCGCTCGTTACTGGACGAAATCAAGAAATATCCCCAACTAATCGAAGGTGTGGAGAAAGCTGACGATCTGTTGCGCTACGAGCCCATCATCAGGGTACTGTTGGCAGACCTGTTCCCGAGCTCACTAACACACAATGAGATCAAGGCCGTTACGATTCCCTTTCATCTCTACACGTTCAATCACACCGCAAGGCTCGAAAAAATCTTACGCGATGCTGGCGATCACTATGAATTCAGTCTTCGCGACATCTCTCCCGACACCTATTATATTCTCAATTGCTGCGTCATCATCAGCCAGTATTATGGCTTTAAGGTAGACGCTATGGATGCGCCCCAATTTTTGGATATTCCAGATAAAAATAATATTATCCATCATTACCGCGTATTGTTCAATGCCGATTTTATGGATGTGATCCCCACTGAACGCGCTGTGCATCTTTCAGAAGACGATATTATTGAACTGATCGACAATTTTTCGGATATTGCCTTATGGAAATCCAAATTCCCCGAACGGAGCTGGATCTTAAAAGGCTTTGCCATAATGACCCTTTTTGATGCCACCATTGAAAATGCGGTATCGAGCTTCAAGAGTAATCTACTCCGCGAGAAGAGTGCGATCCAGCTGGCAGAAATTGAAAATATTTTTAGGTCTATCTACAAAATTAGCGATCTGCGCATCGGTCTCACCTCATTTGAAAAGGTCCGAAACGAATACAACTTACGGATTGTCGAAAAACAGCTTTACAGCCATCTGCTCTACGATTCCACAATCACCGAGTGTGAAGAGATGCTCTGCAGCGACACCCTCGAGAGCCTGCTGACAAAAGATGAATATCTTGTCGTGCCCGATATCGACAAGATGCCCATCACTGATTCGAAACAGGCCTATTTTATCAATAAGCTGAAGCAACAGCAGGTCAAGAGTTTTATTTTTGTGCCCCTTGTCGAAGGCGGCAAAGTTTTGGGTCTGCTGGAGATGTCATCGTCGCGTGTACGCGAACTCAATTCTGTCAATGCCAACAAGCTCAACTTTATTTTGCCTTTTATTAAAGATAAAGTGTCCAAAGCATTTTCCGAGACAGAAAATCAGATCGAGGCAGTGATCCAAAAGGAATACACCTCCATCCACCCAAGTGTCAAATGGCGGTTTCAGGAAGAAGCTGTCCACTTTCTGAACGACCGCGCTTTCGGGAAAGACTATGCCCTGCAGGAGATTGTCTTCGATCATGTGTATCCGCTTTACGGACAGATCGACGTACAGGGGTCATCCGAATCGCGCAACCAGGCGATAAGGCAGGACCTGTCCAACCAAAACAGTGCTTTGATCACCCTATTCAGGGCCATCAATCAGACACAAAAATTACCCCTGTTTGAGCAGAAGATTTTCGATCTGGAAAGAAACCTGGCGGCACTTCAGCATGCGCTTCTGACCGATACCGAACAGCAGATGCTCGATTATTTTAATGCTGACATCCATCCTATCCTGGAAAACTTCCGAAAAAACACGCGAGATACTAACATTGTCGACGCAATTGACCGTTATTTTGAACGTATCAACCTAGCAATCGGTGGTTTTTATGAGGCGCGTCGCGATTATGACAGTTCCATCACCCTGATCAATAAAAAGCTCGTGGCCGTGTTGGACGAAAAACAGGTCGAAGCCCAGGAATATTTCCCCCATTATTACGAACGCTACAAAACGGATGGTATCGAACACAATATGTATATCGGTGCATCCATTGCGCCCGAACGCAATTTTGAGCTGTATTACCTGCGCAACTTACGCTTATGGCAGCTGCAGGTCATGTGCGCAATGGAACACGAATTTAAGTTGCTGCAGCCCTCACTGCCACATCAACTGGAGGTGACCTCCCTTGTGCTTGTCTTTGCAACACCTATTTCCATCCGTTTCCGGATGGACGAAAAACAGTTTGATATCGATGGTTCCTACAATGTACGGTATGAAATTGCCAAGAAACGCATCGACAAAGCCAAGATTAAAGGAAAATCGGAACGCATTACCCAAAAAGGAAAACTGGTCATAGTCTATTCCACCATTCACGAAGAAACCGAATACCTGGGCTATATCAACCTGCTTCAGCACAAAGGCCTGCTTGAGGCTGATATCGAACAGTTTGAGGTGGAAGACCTACAAGGTCTGATCGGTTTGAAAGCCATACGCGTAGGTTTCACATTTCAGGAGGTTGAGGTATTAAACCATGTTCATTAATGAGCCAGCACAGCTAACTGACGACTTCGAACAGCTTTATTATACAAAAATTAATTTTATTGCATCGGCGTAGCATATCTGCCAAGATTGGGTTATCTTTACGTAAAGATAATCCGGTCATATGACAGAAGATGTATTCAGCGAAGCGGCTACACCACGCAGGGAAATTGAAAGGATTGCCGCACTGCAGCGTTACGAAATTATGGATAGCCCTTCCGAAAAAATTTTTGATGGCCTATTGGAAATAGCGGCACAGGTTTTTCGGACGCCGATACTAATACTCTGCTTTGTTGACGCAGAACGGATCTTTGTTAAGTCAGCTATCGGCATCGATCCGATACAGATTAGCCGTAAGGACAGCCTTCTATCGCACATCATCCAACCAGGCAAGGTGTTGGTCAGCACAGAGGCTAATTTTGGCGGGGTACATGGACTGCGCTTCTATGCTGCTGCCCCATTGATCACTCCCGATGGATTTCATATCGGTACATTCAGTATTGCTGATTATGAATGTCGCGGATTTAGTGCCGCCGAAGAGCGCATGCTGTCGTCATTTGCCCGTACTGCAATGGATCAGGTCGCTTTACGTTATGCAGCCATTGAAAATGTCCAAGAAGTGGCTTCCACTAATATCAACCTAGCCAATATGCAGCAGCGGCTGCTCGACCTCAACAGCGAGCTGGAGGCTACCAACGAGCAGCTCACGCTCACCAACAGCAAGCTGTATAAATCCTATGACATCACGCTATTGCTCAATAAGAATCTGAAAAAGAGCGAGCAGCGTTTAAAATCATTTATTACCAAAGCACCAATTGCTTTCGCCATTTTAACAGGCCGCGAAATGAAGATTGAAGTGGCCAATGATATGGTGCTCAAAATCTGGGGTAAAACGACAGCGGTAATCGGGAAGCCGCTAGCCATTGCATTGCCAGAATTGCACGATCAGCCCTACCTTGGAATCCTTGATAGCGTTTTTACCAGTGGGGAAACCTATATTGGTGATACGGCACCCGTGCTGTTTGATTACGAAGGTGAGATTAGTCAACATTATTTTGATTTTATTTATGAACCCGTCAAGGGCGAAGATGGGAAAACAGAATCGATCATTGTAATTGCCAATGAGGTAACCGAGCGTATCCTTCAGAAAGAGCACCTTGAAGGGCTCAACCAGCAATTGGAAATGGCTCTAAAGGCAGGAGAACTGGGGACCTACCACCTCGATATTCAAAACTGGAAAAACCATGCATCGGCCACCTGCAAAAGTCATTTTGGTCTTCCCCCAACAGAGGACTTTCAATTTAAAGATTTTATACAAGCCATTGTACCCGAGCATCGTGAGGCGGTAGAGCAAAAAGTTCAGGAAGCCATTGCTAAAAATATAACCTACCAGGCCGAATATCTTACTTGCTGGCCCGATGGTTCCCTACATTGGATCAATTCTTCGGGGCTAACCCGTTATGATGCCGAAGGGAAACCTTTAGACCTCATCGGCGTAACAGTAGATGTGACCAAACGCAAAAATTACGAAGCCCAGAAAGAGGATTTTCTCAGTATCGCCAGCCATGAGCTCAAAACTCCCATTACCAGTCTACGGGGCACAATACAGATGCTGGAAATGCTCAAGGATAAATCGGCAGACGCCACCATCAGCAAACTGATTGACATGTCGGGCGTCAGTGTCAAAAAAATAACAGCACTCGTAGATGACCTGCTCAATATGCACCGCATTAGTTTGGGGCAGTTAAAACTCAATAGAACCCCCATTGAAGCGGCTAAAGTGATCCGCTCCTGCTTCCAAGATATCAATATTATCGGCAAGCATCAGCTCAACTTGATCGGCGATCTTGACGCCGTGATCAATGCCGATGAGCAGCGTATCGAACAAGTCGTTTCCAACCTGATCAATAATGCGATCAAATATGCCCCCGAATCCTATCAAATTGATGTGCGTATCGAAAAGAAATCGGATTATGTTAAGATCCATGTGCGGGATTATGGCGAAGGTATTGCTCCCGAACTACAGCATCAAATTTTCGAACGCTATTACCGCGTCTATCCCGACGGTAAGAAATACTCTGGCCTCGGATTGGGGCTGTATATTTCTGCTGAAATCGTACGTCGGCATGGTGGTGAAATCGGGGTGGATAGCACACCGGGTAAAGGTAGTAATTTTTGGTTTACCATACCCCATGCTTTCTGATTCTCCCACTATACCGCATCGTTTTTCATGTCAGCAAACCGACCATAGCACTTTCACTGCATGCCGATCAAGCTGTCGACCTGCACGTCACTTTTGTACATTTCTCGAGCTGATAGTATAGCTCATTTAAGTCCAAAGGTTTTGGTAAAAAACTATCAGCACCCCATGCCCTTGCTGCATCACTATCCGCCGGATTGGCAGACATCATGATGACCGGTATATTTTTGAAGGTTTTAGAAAAAAGACTTTGCAATATCAGATTACCGTCAAACTGCCAATGCATTTCTGCGCTCATGAGCAGGATGTCGGGATGAATGCTTTCAACTGCACCTATCAGTTTTTTTGATTGGGAAATGGTATACACCTCATACTCATCCGTTAAAACCAATGAAAGAGCCTCCAATACCATTGAGCTCTCATCGCAAACTATTATTTTTCTTTTCATCTTTTTCCATCTTTAAATGAACAGAAAAAAGGAAATCATTATTCCGGTCATTTAAATCAGAACTTGCATTCAACAACAATAGTTTTAAATAAATGAAAATAGATATGCAATCTTTAAACGCCACGTTAAAGTCGTTTTATAAAGCTTCATTGCTTAACAAAAGTCTGGTGCATGTATAGCGGATGTTTTTATTGAAGCGTTGTGGTCCTATTTGTTATAAGGGAGTGTAAAAGAGATATCAGTACCCGGTCCCACCTTTTCAAGGATCTTGATCTGGCCACCGTGTCGCAATATGATATCGGCGCATAGAAATAGTCCAATACCAAGTCCTTCGATATGCCCCTCACTATTGGCCCGATAAAACTTCTCAAATACTTTTTTCCGATCTTCTGATTTTATGCCCATCCCCAGATCACTCACCACGATGGATACTTCATCCTGAAGGGCTACCGCATTGATATGCACGGGCGATTTTCCGTCGCTATACTTAATCGCGTTATTGATCAGGTTGGTGATGACCTGTCCAATACGATATCCGTCAGCATGCAAAAAGACATCCTGTTCAGGTATATGCACTTGTATATCACTTTCAGGGAACACCAGTCCAGCGTTTTGGCTTATTTCAAGGATGAGTTGTGATAGGTTTATTTCGGTCTTATCCAATGTAATGCCCCTGGCCATAACCATCACAGGTGCAACCATTTCATTTAGCAATCGGTTGATACGCTCGGTGGCTTTAAGCGCATTGCGAATCAATTTATTCGATAGCGTATCTTCTTGTACTTCCAATTTCCTTTCCAGCATCTGCAGTGTTCCTTTCACAGATGACAGCGGAGTCTTGATTTCATGCATGGCAATGCTCAACATTTCGTCGCGCAAAATTTCCAGTTCTTTCTTTTCGGTAATATCAAGCGTTGTTCCCGATATGACCTGCGGATAACCGGCCTCGTCATAAGTAACCCATCCACGTGCCTCAATCCAATGTATACTCTTATCGCTATGACGTACACGATATTCGGCATGGTACGGAATTTGGAGCTCTATAGATCGGGCCACGCAATCTTGCATCGCCTCCAGGTCATCTTCTACGATACAGCCCAGCATATCACTGTAACTAAATTCCTTCGTCGTGTCCCACCCAAAATTTCTTTTGCACTGATCCGTGCAAGACATATAATTATTTTCTACCAGGCTTACTTCCCAAAAGCCCATACGAGCTTGTTCAAGCGCCTGAGCGAGATGTTTTTGGGATACTGTAAAAGTAGAATCCGCACCATACAAATTAATCATACAGTTGATTGAAGTTAGCGGCCCTTATGAACCGCGGTAAAGGTACACATTTATAATATTATTAGTATTACAATTATTGTAACAGATGAATTCCTACAAAAGTTGGCACCTTTAACGGGCTTTGACGACCGTCCTAATTAGCCACTGCCAACAGCGAAGTGTGCCATGTTCCAATGCAAAATAGCCTATAATAAAAAGGCCGAACCCCGTGTTCGGCCATTACCTTATCTAGCAAATTGCTGAGCAAATTCTTTTAGTTAGACGCCGGATATGTTGGTGCAGGGTAATCCCGGTCGACATGCATTTGATTGATTAAAATTTCACGGATCAGATGACGCATCCGGATATCATCGACAGCAATTTTGACGATCTTATTGTTGTAATAGGTATCAATTTCAAATTCACGCTCAATCTTCTTGGCAAATGCGGGCGCTATCGATTTATAGTTAAGTACGAGCTCCGTTTCCTTGTCTGCTATTTTTTTTAGGGTCAACGTCCAGGTTACTCCGTACTCCGGAGAGAAGAAAATCTTTCTTGGCGGTGGCACTTTCAATTTTCTATCCTTTAACGTATAGGTATGCAAGATATGAATACTCGGTTTGGAAACGTCCTTTGCCGCTTCAGCGACTAGTTTATTAAACTTCTTTTCGTCGTCCACCACAGTTTCGATACTTAAACCCTCTTCTTCAATTTCAAAGGTAGCCGTCGTATCGGTTGCTGCAAGCGGTGTGACCTGTATTTTGCTATCTCCGTACCTGCCGGATATGTCGGAAACCGCTTCCTTCACACGGTCAAAACTTGCGGGTATGCGCTGCGGGAGCAGTTTAGTCGTTACTATTTGCGCCTGTACATTTCCAACTACCGCTGCTAGAAGAAGCAGTATACAACAATATTTTCTCATCATGATTATTTAAATTATCCATTGAAGCCTATCATGCGCTCAATTTTGATGTAATTTAAGCGTTTTTATGATCGATTTGTTCAGCGATTTAATATTTAACTGCAGCTGTTTACAATTCGTCATCGCTGTGCCGACATTCGTTGCCGTGCGGTCACCTCGTTCTGCCAGTCCATCAAGGAAATCCCTTGGTTGCTCTGATCATCGGAGCACGTACGGAAAAGGTATACGGGCCAAGTATACATAACGATCCGTAATTCGGTTACATTATTCTGTAATTGGGGTAAGTGGCCAACGGGTCTTGAACCGTAATTTTGATTAACAAAAAAAAGCAGCAAATGAAAACAAGAAAACTAGGCAGCCAAGGGCTCGAAATTCCAATGATAGGGCTCGGCTGTATGGGGATGAGCAGTTTTGCGTCCACAGGCGATATTTACGGCAAGGCCGACGAAAAAGAATCCATTGCGACCATCCATCGATCCTTAGCACTGGGTGGCAACTTTTTGGATACTGCCGATCTCTACGGTCCTTTTGAAAACGAAAAACTTATCGCCAAAGCCATCAAAGGTAAACGGAATGAGTTTATCATCGCCAGCAAATTCGGCTTTGAGATTGATGCCAGCGGTCAAGTGACCTGGCGTATCAATGGCCGGCCAGATTATATCCAAAAGTCAATCGAATGCTCCCTAAAAAACCTCGATACCGACGTAATTGATCTATACTATATGCACCGGCCTGATCCAAATGTGCCTATTGAAGAAACTGTCGGTGCCATGGCCGAACTGGTCAAAGCCGGCAAAGTCCGGTACCTGGGCATCTCAGAAGTCAGTGCCGAGCAAATAAAAAAAGCACATGCCACCTTTCCGATTACGGCAGTGCAGAACGAAATTTCCCTATTCGGACGTGAGGTAGAAACCAACGGCGTATACGAACTCACACAAGCGCACGGCATCGGCCTAGTCGCCTACTCCCCCTTGGGCCGCGGATTTATTACGGGACAGATCAAGTCGCCGGACGATATTCCAGCAGATGATTTTCGCAGACTTATTCCACGCTTTCAGGGCGAGCAGTTTTACAAAAACGTGGCGCTCGTGCGCGAGCTTGAACAAATCGGCTTAGAAAAACAAGTTACTCCGTCCCAGCTGGCCCTCGCCTGGCTCATCCAAAAAAACATTGTGCCCATACCTGGCACAAAAAAGGTACGCTATGTGGAGCAAAATATTGCGGCCACCGAAATCCTGCTGACCCCCGAGGAGATCCAACGCATTGAGGCTATTCTACCCGTAGGACTCGATACCGGATCGCGCGATGTCAGCATACCGCTGCAATCCTAGAAAATATAAATGTCATGTTTGCCCAAAGCGCATGACATTTTACTTAAATTAGCGTATCATACACTAGGCAATACGACCATGTCAACGATATTTAATAGGCCATACGACCATGTCAAAAAAAGAACCAGCATTCGTTAAGATAAATAGCATCGCGGAATATCATGAGGCATTGCAGTTGCCCAAACCGCAGCACCCGCTTTTCAGTATCACCGATTTCTCGCAGAACAAGCATACACATCCCTCGGTAGAAACCACCTTTCTACTCAATCTCTACTGCATTTCCGTCAAGGAAGATGCGCAGTGCGTGTTGCGTTATGGCCCCCATCACTACGACTTTCGGGAGGGCCTAATGACCTTCTTTAAACCCGGTCAGGCCATTACTGTAGATCCGACGAGCTCCGATGTCAAAGTTGGCTATTCCGTTGTTTTCCATCCAGATTTTATCCGTACCTATGAGCTGGCAAACAACATCGGTAGCTATAGTTTTTTCGACTATGAGGTCAATGAAGCACTTTTCCTATCCGAAAAGGAAAAGCAGCAGATCAGAACGATCGGAAAGGGTATTTTGAGCGAGTATGAAGGTACCATTGACAGCTACAGCCAAGATGCCATTGTCAGTTTTATCGCGTTGTTACTGGTGTATTCACAGCGCTTTTATGACCGTCAGTTTATCACCCGTAAAGCACACAATATACCATTGGTTAGCCGGTTTGAGCAGTTGCTCGATGAATACTTTGACGCCGGCACAGAACACACCGGCCTTCCGCAGGTAGGGTACTTTGCGGAACGTTTGAATATGTCAAAAAACTATTTAAGCGATCTACTGCGGGCGCAAACCGGTGAGAGCGCACAGAACCACATCCAGCATAAGATCATCGAAAAAGCAAAAAATCTGCTTTCACGCTCTCAGCTTTCTGTCGCCGAAATCGCCTATCAGCTCGGATTTGAACAGCCACAGTCCCTCAATCGATTATTTAAAAAGAAAACATCGGTCTCCCCACTTGAATTTAGGAGAACGATAAGCTTTAACAATCTTTAACTTTATTATTACAATCATTCGAATAAATTACCGTACCTTTAGACCAATTCAATCACTCAAGATCGAATCGTAAAAAAAGAAAGCATATCTCTCCCGTAAAAAGTCAAATGTCCCAGTCTGTAAAATTCAGCAATGTAAATACATTGTTCTCTAAAACGCTAAAACAAAAAATCAATACGTATTTTCAAAGTTCACTACAACCCAAAACAGGGAATCGTAAAATTTACCTGAAAGCGGCTATCCTGCTCATTAGCTTCATTGTGTTATATAGCCTGCTCGTATTCGCCCCCCTGCATTGGAGCGTTGCCATCGTATTATGCCTCATTTTTGGCATCAACCTGGCTGCCATTGGTTTTAATATCATGCACGATGCGGGGCACAATTCTTTTTCAGACAACAAACGCCTCAATACTTTACTTTCCTACTCGCTCAATCTATTGGGCGGTAATATCTACTTTTGGAAACTCAAACATAATATCGCCCACCATACCTACACCAACATCGATGGCGAAGACCACGATATCGAGGTCAAGTTTATGCGTATACATCACGACCAGAAACTGCGTAAGCACCACCGCTATCAACGGTTTTACTTTCCGTTGCTTTATGGGATTTCCTATTTAGCATGGATCTTTTACCAGGATTATGAGAAGTATTTTCGTGGCCGTATGGGTGATAAAATTGAGCGATTTCATTTTCCGCTCAGCGAGCGTATTATTTTCTGGGTCAGTAAGCTTGTTCACATCAGCTTATTTGTCATTATTCCGGTCATCTTCGTGGGGTGGCTGCCCACTCTTATCGGATTGCTGATTTCAGGTGCGGTATGTGGGATGAGTCTGGCCACTGTATTTCAACTGGCCCATGTGGTTGAGGAGACCGAATTCAAAACCATTGACCAGTCTAAGGTCGAAGAAGAATGGATGATCCACCAGATCCAGTCCACCGCAAATTTTGCTACCCGCAACAAGGTACTTACCTGGTTGCTTGGCGGACTTAATTTTCAGGTTGAGCATCATCTTTTTCCAAAGATCAGTCACGTGCATTATCCCGCACTCAACCGCATCGTCAAGCAGACCTGTAGCGAGTATAAAATAAAGTACAACGAATTCCGTAGCTTTGGGACTGCCTTTAGGTCGCATTTAAAAGTGTTGGAAGCCATGTCAAAATAGGCTCATCATGTATCGTACTGTTTTTTAGATCCGGAGGAAGTAGGCTTGTGGAGCTGCATCCATTTTTTCGGTTTAGATCCGAAATGGCTTTCGAATAATCTGCCAAAATAACTTAAATTGCTAAATCCTAAGCGGTAGCCAGTTTCAGAAACAGATAATAATTCATCCCGTAAAAGCCGTCCAGCCTCCTGCATACGCAGACGCTGGTAATATGGATACATTCCCATACCGAAAACCTGTGTAAAAAGCTTACGAAGTTTAATGACATTCATACCACTTATTTTAACTAATTCTTCCTGAAGAAAAGGCCGGTCCATGTAGTTCGCTAGCTGATCCCTCACCCGATAGATCGATTCGAGTTCATATTTTGTCAATTGCTGATGAGTGACCTGCGTTCTGGCAGACAGGTTTTTAAACAGATGAAAGAGTAACTCGAGTGATTTTAACCTATAAAAGGCATCAGAGAGTGGTTCACCACAGCTAAACTTCGCTATCTCATTGGCAATTGCCGCTATTTCTGGCGACATAAATTCTTCAATCCAGAGCGTTTTATCGTTATTAAACAGATAATCGAATGTGCGGTGTGCTTTTCCAATGAAACTTTTTAAATAATCGAGACTCACCAGAATGGTTACCTGCTGGATATTGACGGCTTTTGGAAATGTCAACTCGGTTGCCACATGTAAGGGTACGATGCGGACATGTGGTTGTACCTGCGGAGTTGAGGGTGAATGAATGATATTCTGAAACGAAATGGACACCCCATTTTCGATGATTTTGATCGGCTCCCTTCGAAAGCAAAAGGTTTGCTTGGCCACTACCGAACGAATCATAAGCAGCATTTCGGGCAACAGATCGACCATCTTGAGCTCATTCAGTTCGAGCATTTCCAATTCGGATCTGTCGGGCGATAGCGAAACGCCCAAGCGATCCACCCAGTAGCTCATTTCTACATTTTTAGCGACACTACTCATTTTTTTGGACTAATTTTGCTTTTTATTGAACTATTTTAGCCTTAAAAGTATGCATAAATTTGCATTAATCCTTACAAATAAAAGCAATGAAAAAACATATCTTAGTTACCGGTGCCGGAATTGCCGGCTTGACCGCAGCAAATTTCCTGGCGCAACAAGGTCATTGTGTCACGCTAGTTGATCGCTCACCTTCATTCAGCAAGGCTGGATTTCTTATTTCCCTAAAGAGCTTCGGTGTTAAAATCATGGACGAGCTCGGGCTTAGCGGGGCGCTACAGGCAGCATCATCCCCTTCCGAGACAGTCGATTTTGTTGAAACCAATGACACCGTTATCCAGCACATCGCTTATGACAAAATGAATGAAAACATCGAACGCTCGGTATTGATATCGCGGGGCGGATTGCACCAGGTATTGTACGAGGCCATCAAAAACGATGTCCATATCCTATTTGACACCACGCTGGTACAAGTCAATGAAAAGGAAGATTATGCAGAAGTCGAGCTCTCAAACGGGAGTACGCTGTGTGTCGATTTAATTATCGTGTCGGAAGGACTGCGTTCCGCTACTCGTCAGCAGTATTTTGATAACGTACAATTTGAGGATTTCAATATGCTGTACGTAGGCGGCAAATTAAGGCAACATCACCACAAGAAAGTTGGTGCTTTTAAAATCTATATCGATGTAGACAAGATGCTGTCGATCTATCCCATCGCAGAAGATGAGATAGCCATCCAGTGTTATATACGCAGTTTTGAAGACCTCAAAACGTTGAGAAACAGCGCACCGTCCATTCTTAAAAATGCTTTTGGAAGGTACAATGCTGAAGTAAACCATTTGCTGGACAGCTTATTGGATGAAGGTTTATTTTTCATCGACAAAATGGGCATGGTACATACGTCAAACTTGCTCAATGGCAGGATGGTGTTGCTGGGAGATGCAGGCTATTGTCCTACAGCGCTATCGGGCATGGGCGCTTCACTGTCTATTTACGGGGCTAAAGCTTTGGCTCATTATATCGCTCTGGAGCCCGATGACCTGCCGTCCGCCTGTCAAAAATACAACCACCTGATGCAGCCTGTTATCACAAAGTTTCAGGGCAATGCGAAGAATAATGCCTTATCTTTCTTACCCGAAAATGCTTTTCATCTCGAGAAATTTGTTGCGAACTTTCGGAATGCCAGTTTCAGCGATGTCCAGAAAATAATGACAGATCCGATTGTACTGACGAAGGATCAGGAAAATTTTATGTTAGACTAACGATTATGCTTTGCCTCTTCGGCCATAAAACTGTTTATCAATTCATCACGTTATGCGCAGCGTACTACACCCTGTACATAACGCGGTGAAATTGTTTGTTATTATTTCTTTCCCATGGCCTTCATCGCCATTCCAGCCGCTATTCCGCCGATTACATACCAAGCAACGGTCATTAACTTGGTACGATCGGTCTTTTTTATTGGCTCGGCATTCAGTCCGGCCTGTTCTGGGATAGTCAATGTCGCTACGCCCACCAAAGTACCCAGCAGTGCCCCTTTGAGCAGCAGGTTGTTCTGACTGCCATATCCGATAAGCGTATACAGCATCGCATTCGATGCGACATCGGCCCCAAAGGTGGCTGCGACCAATGCATTACCTTTTGGCGGTTTAAAACCAGCAAATCGCACCGTTTTTTTCATCGCCTCCTCACCCACTTTATCCACTTCAGGAGCTTTGGAGTCAAACCTTTTGGCAGCACTATGGACTACATTGAGTACAAGCGCACCGAGCAATCCGCCTAACATATTTTTATTCAATCCATTCATATTTTGCTATTTATGTTTTCAATCTTATCGTTACGATTTATCTACAGTTCTTTTTGAGAACACCAGACGGCCATAAATAGTTCAATAATCACAGATTTAACCAGCGATATCCATTTCCCGAAAGCGGAGCGGTGTCATCTGCATCTTTTTTTTAAAGAAATTACTGAAATGAGTAGCCTCTTTAAAACCCAAAGAATAAGCGATTTCGGAGACATTCCATTCCGTATGCCGCAGCAATATTTTGGCCTCCTGCAGCAGACGGTCGGCAATAATTGTGGAGGTAGTCTTTTCTGTGATCTCCTTGACGGCACGGTTGAGGTGATTGACATGGACCGCAAGCTGGCCCGCAAACTCCGAGGGCGAACGAAAGCCGATCCTTTGCCGCGCATCCTCAATCGGAAACTGACGTGCTAAGAGTTCCAGAAACATATGCGTAATCCGTTGAGATGCATTTGCTTGCTGCTTTTCCACTTTAGAAGCCGTCTGCATGCTATGCGTATAGTGCAGCAGATCAAACACAAGATTTCTCAGCAGATCGTATTTATGCGCATAATCCGAATCTAAGGCATCCTGCATCTTCCCATACACCTGTTTGATATCTTCCAGTTGTCCATCCGTCAGCTCAAATACGGGTAAGGCATTCGGTTTAAACACTTCGTAATCATTGAGGTTGCCAAAATGATGAAAGAATGATGCCGTAAACACACAAAAGAATCCCGACTTATAATCGTCAATCCATTCAAATTTGTAGGGAATCTGCGGATTGGTAAAAAACAAGGCCTGCTTTTTTATTTCGATCACCTTGTCGGCATAATGTATTCTGTTTCTACCGATAATCAGGGTGATCTTATAATAATCTTTTCGGCTATAGACCACTGGCTTCGTATGCTTCCCTATGTATTCATCAATTTTAAAGACATTGAAATGCCCTACCCCATGTCGGATATTCTCGGGAATGCGGTCAAATTTAGACCGGTAAAATTCCTCCAGCGACTGCAATTTTTCCATGTGTTGAATATACGAAAATCAAACAAGACGTTGTCACTCGACAATGACAACGCCTTTATTTGCCGCTTAAGAAATTTCCTTAAAATCAGTAGTATAAGAAACAGGCTTATTACTTTCCAGCTCTTCCGAAAGCAGCGTGATTTTCTCCTTTGCCCTTTTGTAGGCATCGCTTCCGAGGTAGAGGCGCACAGGCGGATTGGGATGTGCTGCAAGATCGATAAAAACCTGAGCCAGCAGTTCGGGATTACCGATCTGGGTTCCATTCATCGCCGCATATCTTTCGTGCGAGGCCCTTACCGCACTATAGCCATCGATTTTCCTTTTGGCCAAAACAAGCGAGCTGTCGTCCAGAAACGCAGTGCGGAATGCCCCCGGCGCCACCACCGTCACCTTCACGCCAAACTCCTTTACATCTTCTGCCATGACTTCCGAAAGCCCAGTTACCGCATATTTTGTAGCAGCATACATTGCCCAGCCAATTCCAGGGGCGAAACCCGCAATAGAAGAAATGTTAATGATGTTGCCCGATCGTTGCTGCCTGAAGTAAGGCATGACGGACTGCATGGTTTTGACGACGGCCATGACGTTAATGTCAAAACTATCTTTGATTTCGTCCTGATCTATTTCTTCCACCGCTCCCCCTATCCCATAGCCTGCATTATTCACCAACACATCAATTTTCCCAAAGTGTGCAACTGTCCGTTCGACAGCTTCACGGATGGCTTTGTCACTTGTCAAATCCACTTCAAGAGGTAAAAAATGCGCCATGTCTACATTCCCCACAGCGTCAATTAAAGCGCTTAATTTTCGACTTGTCGCTGCTACGCGATAGCCTTTTTCAATGAGTTTTTTTACCAACGACAGCCCCATACCTTTGGACGCTCCCGTTATAAACCATACTTTATTTGTCTCCATATCAATTCATATTATAGGACAAAGTTAGCACATCGTTCGGCGGCGGTGGTGACTAAATAGAAACAATAGCTGACGAAAATCAAACAATTACAACAAATTGCCTCGAGGTTGGCCGAGTTGCACAATTCTTTTATTGTCCACATGAAGACGAGGCAAGATTTATTTTGGCTTAAAGGCGGTACCGAAGCGATAGATTACGCCAGATCTCGGTAGCAAAGTGCTGATCGGAATGCATATTTTCAAAAAACCAGCTGTCGCCTTTCTTTACTAATTTTTGGTCAATTCCATCCAGCAAAATTGGCAGCTCTGTATCGAGCTTCGATAAAGATTTTTTTAACAATATCAACTGGTAATCCTGTCCTTTGTAAGTTAAACGGAAAACCTGCGAACGATGGTGCTCGCTGTTTATCCTGTCAATTGTGCCTTGCATAAATATAAACCTTCTAAAATTTTTAAACTATGGCAATTACGCCAAAACGAATGCGATGAAAGTATGAATATCGATAAATAATCGTGCCAAAAGCGACGGTCTTTGCTTTAAAAAATGATAATAAATCATCTTTTTTTAACGCGAATAGTTGCATCCAATTGCTGTGCTGCAGAAAATGAATTTTTAGGTATAACGTCTGAGTCATTGGTCAAAACCCATGGCTAATCAAATTTTGAAAGGCCTTTCGGAGGCCTTTCAAAATTACTAAATCACACAGTATGCTTACTCTTCCAAAGGCAGTTTGACCCCCTCTTTTATTTCGTCATTGGCATGCAGCAAGATTTGATCACTCCGATTCAGCTTTCCAAAAACTTCGGTCGAATCATGGGTGGACACTCCCTCTTTGATATCCACAAAATGCGTTTTGCCGTCTATCAGCTGAATCACATACTGCCTTTCTGTCGAACGTACAATACTATTGGAGGGTACCAATAACGAATTCGCTCCAGCAGATAAGGGAATATCCACCTCACAGTATAACCCCGGCTTGAGTCTGTTATCCGAGTTGGGCACATCCACCTCTATGGCTTCGGACTGCATCGCACCCAAAGAATTTGCCGAACGCGCAATCATCCCATCAAATACCTTATTCGGTGTATTATTAAAACGATAGGTGACTTTCTTCGAGAGATCCACTTTATCGACATAAGTCTCGGGGATCTGTACTTCCAACCGGAGTTTATTGAGATCCTGCAAGATCAATAGCGGTTGATCATTCCCTTTTCCCGGTCCTACGAGTGCACCTTCGGAGACGTTACGCTGCACAATCACCCCATTGAAAGGCGCTTTGATATTCAAGTAAGACTGCAGCATCTCAACCTCCTCCACATTTGCTTTTTCCGACATGGCAACCGCTTCGTCCGCTTTCATCTTCGATAACGCATTGTCCAGATCAAGGGGTGACACTGCTCCCTCCTCCTGCGCTGCATTTTTAAGCCTCTTATATTTATCCTTACTTGCCGAAGCCGTCTCCTGAGCCTGCACAAAGCGGGAATGTGCCGCTTGCACCGCTGCCAACATCTCGGGTGCCTCCAACTGCATCAACAGCTGTCCCTTTTTTACAAGGGTTCCTCTATCCACATAGATATGCTTCACAAAACTGTTCATCTTGGCATAGATATTTACCTCGTTAAAGGGTTTGAGTTTGCCGGGCAGGCGTACACTGCTCGACATTACTTTTTCTTGTATTACGGTGGTCTGGTAGGTACTGGCTTTGGCCGGACTTTTCGGTGTCAGATCAATCGGCTTTTCGGTGTTACCACAAGCCGAAAGTAAGCTTGCCAGCACGAGTATAAAGCCTGTTTTTTTTATCCGTTCTATTTTATTGTTCATGATTTGGTATTTTCTTTAAGGCATGCGCGCCGCATTCAATCAGACCGCATGCCTTTGGCGTTTTTATCTTTAATACTATTCTCTTCCTTTGCAATCCCCCTTGCGGCCTTTATCATCGCAGTTCCTGCGGATGGGTTTCGGTGGATAAAGACCGATGATCGGGCTCGTCCTGTGGCAAAAGTGATTCGGAATCAAACGATGATTTTTCCTTCATCCACACAAACAGCAGCGGCAATACAAAAAGGGCGGCAAAGGTGGATGCAAACAGCCCGCCGATAACGGCTCTGCCCAGCGGAGCAGCCTGTTCGCCTGTTTCACCCATGCCCATGGCCATGGGAATCATGCCGGCAATCATGGCCATACTGGTCATCAAGATGGGACGCAGCCGTGTGGTTGCACTGGCCAAAGCCGCTGTACGGGCATTGCGAAAGTCGAGCCGCAGCGTTTCAGCATTGGACACGATCAGGATCGCATTGGCGACCGACACCCCCGTAGACATAATCATACCCATGTAAGACTGCAGGTTGAGCGTAGACCCTGTGAGCAAAAGCATGGCCAGCGAGCCCAGTATTACGGCTGGAATAGTCACCAATGCCGTCAGCGAAAGCTTGACACTTTGGTAATTGGCGGCCAGCAGCAGAAAGATCACAACAACAGCACAGGCCAGACCGAGCTGCAGACTGCCCATGGTATCGAGCAACAGTGTCGACATCCCCTTCATTTCCACCATAACACCGCGCGGCGGCGCCGGAAGCTCGCGAATCGCCTGCTGCACATCGGCTGTTGCTGTACCCAGGTCCTTTTGATGAATATTGGCCATCACTGTCAAATACCGCCTTGGCCCCTGCCGGTCATACTCTCCCGGTACATATTGGGTATTGAACGTGGCAATATCCCCCAAGGTGGGCGTGAGCTGCCCTTTTACCAGCGGAATCTCCCGCAGTTCGTCCATGGTATTCATCACATATTCCGGCACCTGCACCTGTACCTGATACGTATAGGTATTGTTTTCGTCGAGCCATTGGATCTTTTGCGTAAATCGGCTGGACGAGGTACTCGCAGTTACCGATCGCGCAATATCATCCATCTGCAGACCAAGCTGTGAGGCTTTGAGCCGGTCGATGGCAATGGCAATCGTCGGCAAGCGTAGTGGCTGCGCGATCTGCACATCGCGCAGATAGTCGATATGCCGCAGTGAGCTGACCACTTTATCGGCATAGACCTTTAGTTCGTCCATTTTCTTTCCGGCAACGCGCACTTCGATTGGTGTTGCCGCCCCCTGGCTCATAATCTTTTCGGTCATATCAATAGGCTCAAAATTGAGGCGCAATTTGGGCAGCTTAAAGTGGATGTTACGCCGTAAGGCATCTTTAAGCTCATCCATATTGACATGATAATCCGCATTGAGGTTCACCTGGATCACCGCCTCATGCGTCCCGGTATTAAATACATACAGGTTACTGACCCCATAACTGCTGGGTACCAGACCCACGTAGGCCGAACTGATGGCCACCTGGTGGTTTACCGTGCTATCGATTACTTGGAGCACCTGCTTGACAGACTCTTCGGTACGTTCGAGCCTAGTCCCATCCGGTTCCTTGATGCGCAACTGAAACTGCCCATTGTTGACCTTGGGCATCATATCCTTGCCGATGTACATAAATGCTGCCGCAGCAAGAGCGACCGTGAGCAGCAGATAACCGACAATCACTTTGCCCTTATGCTGCATGGAGCGGTACAGGCCAAAGCGATACCGCTTTTTGATCTTATCGAAAAATCCAGGCGAATCCGACTGGAAATGACCAATGTGATGCTCTTTGAGCAGCCAGTTGGATAGAATGGGCACCAGCGTTTGCGCCATGAAATAAGAAGCGATCATGGTCAATCCGATGGACAAAGAGAGCGGCAGAAACATCGCCCTCGGTATGCCCGTCATCATAAAGGAAGGTGCAAATACGGCCAAAATACAAAACAGGATCAAAAGCAATGGTACCGCAATTTCCTGACAGGCCTGATAGATGGCCTTACGCTTGTGTGCCCCTTGTTCCTGGTGCTGATGAATGCTTTCGATGGTCACCGTGGCCTGATCGACCAGAATACCGATGGCCAGTGCCAATCCGCTCAAGGTCATAATATTAATGGTCTGGCCAAACAAGGTGAGCAGCAGTACGCCGATCAGAATGGACACCGGTATGGTTACAATGACGATGAGGCTGCTTCGCCAGTCGCGCAGAAACAAGAGTACCATCAGGCCGGTAAGCAAAGCACCGAGCGCGCCTTCGTGCAAAAGACTCTGCACCGAATTCATTACGGCCACGGACTGGTCAAACTCATAAGACACCTTGACATCCTCGGGCAGCAGATTCTGGATTTCGGGCAATTTGGCTTTGAGGTTGCTCACCACGGCCCAGGTAGATGCATCCGATGTCTTGACGGCGGGAATATAAACCGAGCGCCGCCCGTTGATCAGGGCGTAACTTACGGTCACGTCCGAAGCATCCGATACCCGTGCCACATCTTTGATGTAAATCGGAATCCCATTTTTTGTCAGAATAGGGATATCGGCGAAGTCGGCGACATTCTTGATCAATGAATTGATGGTGGTTACATACATCGTATTATTGAGGTGCAGGTTACCCGATGGCGACATCACGTTGAATTTGGACAAGGCCATCACCACCTCATCGGCGGTGAGGTTGTAACTCCGCAGTTTATTGGGGTCTACATTCACCGTGATCGTTCTGGAGTTGGCGCCGAAGGGCGGCGGTGCCGAGAGCCCCGGTACCGACGAAAATGTGGGCCGTACCAGCGTGCTCGCCATATCGTAGATCTCTTTGAGGCTTCTGGTTTTCGACGAAAGAACCAGCTGCCCCACCGGTAGTGAAGAGGCATCAAAACGGACCACCTGTGGTGGCAAGGCTCCAGGCGGGAAAAACTTCATCGCCCGGTTTACCTGCAGCGCCACCTGCGCCGAGGCCTCGGCCATATCGGTGTTTTCGTAAAAACTAAGTTTCAGGAGCGTAAGGCCCTGAATATTTTTGGCGGATATATTCTTGATTCCATTTACATACAGAAACTGATCCTGCATCCGCGAGGAGAAGAAACCTTCCATTTGCTGCGGGGACATTCCGCCGTATGATTCGATGACGTAAATTGTCGGCGAATTGAGCTGCGGAAAGATATCTATCGGTATTTTCAGTACAGCGAGCACCGAAAAGAGCAACAGGCTCAGCGTGATGATCACCGTGGTAATGGGCCTTCGTAAAGCAGCTGTGACTAGTGACATAAGTGATTAGTTAAAAAGTTGAAGAAAGCCATCGACATTGTTCTGTGCCACCACCTGGTGAAACAATGCCAGGTAATAATTGTACTTGGCCGTGATGTAATCGCGCTCTGCCTGATAGAGCATGTTCTGGGCTACGTTAACCTCCACGATGTCGATGAGACCGTTTTTATAGAGGGAAAACTTCTGACGGTAGGCGGCATTTGCAGCCTTGGTCTGACGCGGTATTTCCTTGAGCCGTCTTCCGGCAGTTTCCACTTCGGCGGCCGACTGTGCAATATTCATGGCAATGTTGGCCTGTTGTTCCTGTAGTTTCTGGCCCGCCTCATCCACCATAAGGCGCTGCGTATGGAGTTTTACCTTTTTGCGGCGCAGGTCGAATAGGTTGTAGTTGATGCCCAGGCCAACGAGGTAATTGCCACGCTGCAAGCCCAAGCCATCGGTGAGCGCCCCATAGCTATTGTCGCTATGGACACTGGAAGCCCTTCCCCAGACTGCGCCGGAGAGGAACAGCTTGGGGCGGTAGCTGCTGGCAACCAGCTTTTCTTCCATCTTGGTCTTATCGAACAATGCATTATAATAGGCGACCATCGGATGCTGTCGGCCACCATCGAGCGCAATGGGGGCATTCTTTACCTGCTCAAAGAGAATCTTTTCGGCCGTGGTATCGGCTACAATCTGAGTTGGCGATATCCCCGCCAGCGTGGCCAGCTGGATCTGCAACTGTTGCTGCTGATTGTCCAGCTCGATGAGGCTAAGCTGGCTCCGCGATATTTCGGCATCGGCCATACTGGTATCTACCCCCGCCCGGATACCGCTTTTGACGAGTGCAAATATCGATTGGCGGATTTCCTGGTTACGGGCGATGCTGCGCGACTGAATACCGATCAGGTCGTGCAGCTTTAATAATTGCAGGTAACTATAGATGGTAAAAGACTGTAAGTCGTATTTAGACTGATCAAAACGGCGGTTTTCGACGTTTATCTCCGACTGGGCGAGTGCGTCCTGGGCGTTGAATTGACCAAAGTTATACAGTTCCCACTGGAAGGCTGCGATGCCAAGATTGCTGCTCACCGCCTGATACTTATTACCGGCGCGGATACCGCCATTGTTGGTCGGCACGAGGCCAAATCCGAAGTAAGGCCCCGGTACATTATTATTGGATCCGACATCTGCCTGATACGACAGCTGGAGGCTTGGCAGACGGTTATTTTTCACTTCGGCGGCACGGGCCTGCTGTACCTGTGTACACACATAGTCGGTTCGCAAAGAGGGCGCATGCTGCGTTACCGAAGCGAGCAGTTCGTTGAGTTTGATAGGCACATGACGCTCCTGACCGTAGCCCAATAGGCTACAGCAAAGCAGCACATGCCCCATAAGGACAAGTTTCTGAAACATATAAAAAGCTTATTTTAAATAGATGAATGTCTGTAGTCCCACGGGGAACCATTCCATACGATTAAAATGGCTTTTTTATCATAAGGTGAGCTGGAGATTACGCAGGTAAAGCCGTTCTAGCGGCAATATCTTAGACAGGAAGTGCCCGGTAGAAAACGCGTCGAAATTTGGAACAAAAGTGTTAAAAAAATGAGTGATGGAAAACTCCTTCACTTTGGCCACAAAGTGGCGAAAGGGCGATAGCGTCAGGCAGACACCATCGTTTGCATCCACCCAGTCCAAATATTCCTGTTTGCGTTTACTAAAGGCTTTGATAACGGTGATAAACTCATTCTCGCCCTGCGCTTTTGCCTGATGGTAGAGTGAAAAGCCGATCAAAGGCTTTACAACTAGCAGCATCGCACTCACCAGTAAGAGAAATTGAAATATGACTCGTCTTAACATAGGTTGTATTACTTCTAATGCATGCAATTTGATCTGCATACGCTACAAATATAAACAATGACGTACTACGCTAATGCAACATTGCCATAGCAAAAGTTTTTGTAAACATGATGTTGCAATCGATGTTTGTAGTATATTTATGCATCAATTTAACGGTGATAACCTGTTACCGCCAGAAGGTACTATTCGTATATCACATCAGCTTTCTGTAGCTTCCTGTCCAGGAGGCTGTTACACAGGGTCGCTGAAAATTGAACATAAGCATTTAGACACGATGATTTATACTAAAGACGCCATTGCTGCATTTGAAAGAAGATACAGGGCCAATTTTATCAATTCACTGGGCGGGTTTAAAAGCCTGGTACTGATCGGCACCAACAACAGCGACGGAAGTGAAAATTTAGCTACGTTCAGTAGCTTATTCCACCTGGGCGCAGATCCTGCACTTTGTGGTATTATCCTTCGGCCGGCCACTCCTTTTAGCAGTACATTGGATAATATTCTGGAGCAGCAATGTTACACCATTAATCATGTTTCACCTGCATTCGTACAACAGGCGCACCAGTGCAGCGCCAAGTATCCAAAAGGCGTGAGCGAATTTGAACAGGTTGGGCTCACCCCTGAATACCTGGAAAACATCCCCGCTCCTTTTGTGCGCGAAAGTACACTCAAATTTGCCTGTAATTTTGTGCAGCAAACAGCCATTGAGCTGAATGGTACCACCTTGGTCATTGGGCAGATTACAACGGTGCTGGTGCCGGATACGTATGTCAAGGAAGATGGCTATATTGATATCGAAGAAGCCGGCACAGTAACCAGCAGCGGGCTCGATAGCTATCATACCACCAATCGGATTGAACGGCTGCCCTATGCGAAGCCCTGATTTAGCGGTATATTGATTGGATACAACGCCGGTATGGATAAAAGGGGCCAGCGTATTCCTACGTGGCCCCTCAATCATTACAGCGGTGACACTATTTTCCGCAGCGACTCTACGGGGACCGTGTTTTTGACGACCATCTGTACACTCGGATTCATGTCGCTGTGCAACAACATGTTTGTATTGGAAACGGTTCCGACGACATTGCCGTAGATATCCAAGACCGGGCCGCCACTGGAGCCCGTTGCATAGTCGGCCGAAATAGCCATCATTTCGCGGTACGTCCTATTGTTCGGTTCGCCGGTCTGTTCCAAATATTTGTTATTGACATAGCCCTGTGAAAAATAGTAGTGCATACCTTTCGGATGCCCGAGCACGTAGATCTTATCCCCTACTTCCGCACGTTCTGCCAATGGCAGGGCCGGTAACTCTTCACCTTGGGTATCCAATTGCAAAATCGCAAGATCGTCTATTTTCGAAGAACCTAGTATAGATTTTACGCGATAGGTTTTTCCACTAGAGAGGCGCACAAAGAACCCTTTGGGCTTGTTGCCATCTTTCATAAAAGCATAGGTCGCCATCACGTGATAATTTGTGACAACGATGCCTTTCGGATCGATGATATACCCCGAAGATTCGCTAAGGTGCACCTTATCACACTTGGGACAAAGATAGGCACAGCCTGTCATGACAGTTGCCTGCTTCGCTAAGTTGTAAAGCGCATTAGCCTTTAGCATTCGCTTTAAAGGTTTTACAGCATTAATTTTAACGCTACTTCTTTCTTCCTTCAGCTGGTTTTGTGCCAGCTCGCCACTCAACGATTCACCTGATGCAAGCAACGAATCTATCGAACGTTCATACCCAGCCATTATTTTTGCATCATTTGTAAAAACCTGCGCTTTCCCTTTTCCAACGGTCAATCCAGCAGCGACAATAACCGCAACCAGATATTTTCCAATGTTTATGTTACCCATTTTCTATATGCTATTGATTCTCCGCGCAGCAACTGCGCGGAGCTGGTTTATTTGATATTATCTGTATATTCTTGATACTGCATTGATTCCTTTTTGAGTCGGTTGGCCTGATTCTGAAAATAGGCTTTGATAGCGGCATGTTGTTCTGGAGAAGCTTTTTTCAGCTTACTCGACAGAATACCATCAAAAATACCTTTAAAAACATCATCGGAGCGCAATCGACCGATGTATCGGTTGTAGTAGCGGATCATGCCATCCAGGTCATTGTTTGCAACATATAGTGCAACCTTGGGCATATGGTGTTCAGGCACATTGGGATCCAGCTTTAAGAGCGAGAGGGTATAGGCAACCTCCTCCACTTCTTTTGGGGTATAAGCTATATTGAAGCGCGCACCGTTTTCATTGGCAATAAAATACATGTCCTTTCTGACTTTATCAAAGATGATTCTATTGGCCACTTCGGAACCTATTGCCTGGTCTATCCGCACTTTTTCCAGCATCAATTTCCTGAAGAACGGGCTGCCAAATTTGGTGGTACCCAGGGCCAGTTCGAGGTAGTTTTTGCTAAAACGCTCAAAATCTTGGGCGTTTTCAAATAACTCGTCCAGCACCGGAACCGGATCTTGGGAATTTTGGTATAACGCCAAAGCATAGGGCATCCCGGTTTCCATGCTCTTTTTTTCCTCATAGGCAGCCTTTATACCCGGAAGTGAATTTTTAGGATCAAGCGCCACAGTCACTTTTTCGATAAATTCCTCCGCTGTCGATTTACCGACTACCCTATTGAGTTCTTGCCCTTTGGCATTGAGCAGCAGAAAAGTCGGGTACGCTTTAACATTGTACTTTTGTGCGATCTCCTTTCCTTCCCCCTTCTCCATATCAAATTTTACGGATATAAATTTGGGATTGAAATAATCGCCGGCCACCTTTTTGGGAAATTCCGTCGAAGCCATTTCGATGCAAGGAATACACCAGGACGTGTAACAATCGATCAAAATCAGTTTTGGATCTGCAGGATTAGACGCTTTGGAAATGGCCTCATTTAAAGTGAGGTGCTCAAAATTAATTCCCTGTGCGGATACAGTCACCTGCCACAACAAGCAGCACGTGAATAGAAACGCTGTATAAATTTTATTCATTTTATTTTGGTTAAGATAATTTTAAAGATTTGACTCGATTAGTGTTTTCAATTTAGGGTCAGAAGGCCTTGGCGCATTGAAATTGACCGTTTTACCGTTCTTGTCAAACACAATGTAACGCGGAATTTCAGTAACTTCATAATCCTGCATAAAGCGCTGCTCGCTGTTTGAAAAAAGCTGAACACCAGACAATTGCTTTTGTTTGACCATATTCTGCCATTTTGCCTTGTCGGTATCCAGCGATAAACTAATAAAAACAACATCTTTTCCCTGAAATTCTTTCTCTAATTTTTCGAGTGCCGGCACCTCCGCCAGACAAGGGGCGCACCACGTTGCCCATAGATCTAGCAACACAACCTTTCCGAGATTTTCGGAAAGACTGTGCATCTTACCATTGACATCAGGGTAAGAGAAATCAATCCACGATCCGCCGGCAACTTGCAAATTGGCACGGCGAAGCAACAGCGCCAATTCTTTTTTCTGCTTATCATTCATCATATATTTACTATTCCCCTCCAAAAACTTAACGAGACTTTGAGTCGTCCCGCGTTGCGCATGTGCCAACACAAAGTTGGCTCGAAGTGGGTTATCTGCAATTTCCGGAACGAGCATCTCTGCTGCAATTCCTTGCTTATTATTATAAAGAATGTATTTTACGAAACTCAAATTAGTCATATAATTATAGGCCATGGGGAGCGACCATAGATTCGCATCGGCAAATTTTTCTTGATCGATCAATTGAGTGACCTGGGCAGGATATTCGTTTTTGGATTTAAAGGAAAGACCTGTAGCCAACGGCATCAATACGTCAAACTTATAACTGTAGGGAAGTAAATATTTGACCTGCTTATCGAAGCTATCGTTGCCTGTACGAATATTTTTCACAAAATCCTGTACCGGTTTCTCCAAGGAATCAAGCAGAGAAACATAGCGATCAGGAGGAAGCGTATACCCTTTTTTTGTATAGCCGTAATTTCTTAACGGCGCAATAAGCTTGTACCAAGCCGCAAAAACCTGATTTTCTTTGCTCACGCTGCCCGAATAATTTATTTTGCCATCCCCGGCTTCTACCGTTAATTTTTCACCGGGCTTTAGGTAAACCGGATATTGCTCCTCGAAAACTCCAACATACCGGATCACATTCAGGTCGGCCGGTTTAAGCTCTGCCTGAAAAGTTTGGTCAGTCTTTGATTTTAGCATTTCTTCCACCGTCATTAGCCCCCCATCGTCCGGTTTGGAGAAAAATACCCGATCGACATTTACACCATTCGGTAATATTTTACTAAACTTTCCCCCGATTGTCGTCTGCGCAGAAAGCGATGTCGAAAGCGTAACTCCCAACATTAACATTACGATGTTTCTCATGTTATTTGTTTTTTTGTTCATTTTTAAAAATTGCTAAACAATTGTTTTATTTACTACGTATTGGCTTATTGTATTTTAAAATTTATCTGCTCCAATATCTGGCGTATGATGGCATACTTATCCATAATGCGCTGATTGTCGCCATATTTCTGTTTAAACTGTGCTTGTGTATTTGCCACAGCCGCCTCGAGGTACATACACACATCCATCCATGTCGATATGGGGGTATAATAGGAATTTCGGGGATCAGTACCCAAAAAGCCTATTGCCTGAGTCGTGATGGGTACGCCATTAGGAAGTCCTTTCACGGAGCTGTTTAATAAATAGATATAAAGACCATAGGCATCCCGATCGGGTACATACTTTCTGGATACTGCATAAAATTTGTCCAGCAAGCTGTTGAATCTGCTCTCCAGAATGGTATTGGTCAGTAAGGCCCTTAAAATTGCCGCTTTGTAATTGGCCCTTGTGGCCGCATCCATACCCGTAATTTTAGATACCTGCGCGATCACTACGGTATTGAAACCCTTAAAAGCATACGATCCAAAAGCATTGCTCGTCATATTATCCACCAAAAGAATGCTCGGGACATGCACTCCTTGGGGCAACACTGGAATTATTTCTTCCCGGAGAAAGGTTAGCGCAGTGGCCACATCGGCTTTATTACAATAGGTAAATGACTGTACCAGCGGCGGAGCCCCAGTCTGCACCCCACCCAGCGAATAACTCATGGATAGCTTTTCATAATGGGTATACTCCTTTCCAAAAACATCGATGCGCTGCTGCGTGCCAATCGTGTCATTTGCAAATACCGGTATTCCCGTTTCTTTAAAGAAAAGGTATCTTGCATGGGTCGAAGCATCATTGGCATCATCTTCTACCACCAACCAATTTTTGTCATAGTCGTTAAAAGCGGTGGTCTCCTCTTTGCTGCATCCCCCTGTCAGCGCAAGAACGATGAGCGAAATCATATAAAGTATATTTTTCATAAAGACGGAATTACAAGGGTTGAACAGCACGTTCCGGACGCACAGGATTGGTTAGATCGCCACGGTTAAACTCTATAGCATACTTCGGTATAGGCACCTGCCAACTAGCAGCATCCTGCTGGACACCTTGGAGCACATAATACCCTGCGCGTGTATACGCATTGGATTGCGCATCGTAATTGTATGCCGGGTGTTTAACGGTAAATGAAGCTGGCAGCGGATACCTGGAGTTGACTGCATATCGTCTCAGGTCGAACCAACGGTGGCCTTCAAAGCACAGCTCGCGGCGGCGCTCCTGCCGGATAAAATCAACCAGCTCGGCGTTAGACTGCGGTATTACTGCCGCCGTTGCATTCTTTAAGCGCTTTTGACGAAGCGTCTGCAGCTCATTTCGTGCCTGAACGTCTGAGCCAAGCATGGCCATCGCCTCGGCGCGGTTCAATAAAACCTCGGCAGCCCGGAAAGAAAACAGACAAGACACCTGTTCAGGATCATTATAGGTTTTCCATGTACGGTATTTGGCAGGCAACCAGGCTTTATTCTTTGTCGAGCGCGTAAAGAAAGCTGCTGGTCTTAAATCCTCCTGCTCGAAGGTTTCCATCAGGTTATCTGAGCTTTTGAAGGCCGATGCACGGCGGTCATTGCCGCCATACGCACCCATCGAATCGTTTAAAAAAACCGTGGGAATCATATTTGTACCCATGGTAAACACTGTCTCACTGGAACTGCGGGCGCTAAAACTGGAATTTTGCACATATTGATTCAGGTCAGATACCGTATATCCCAACGATTCGAAGCCATCCAGCGAAGCTACTACCTTATCGTAATCTTCCATATAAAGATACACCCTGCTCTGTAAGATTTTGACCGCCGCAATGCCCACCTGTAATTTGGAAACAGGATTATAATTGCTGAGGTAGTTTGCAGCTTGTTCGAGATCTGCTACCATCTGCTTATAAATCGCTTCATTCTTATCGCGTTTAAAATAATGGTCTTCTACCTTTTCACTGACCTTTAGGGGCACCCCTTCGTCAGCAGCAGCGGTGGACTTGCGATACGGTGAACCATACGTATTTTGCAACAGGAAGTAATAATAAGCCCGCAGAAAATAAGCTTCACCGCGCAGGTGCTTCAATTCCTCATCGCCGGGCGTCTTTTCCGCTAGACTTGCCGCCTGAAAAAGAATGGCATTCAGTGCACCGATACGTTTGTAGAGCTTCCGCCAAAACACGTCTGTCCATTCCATGTTAAGGATATTGCGTGCAGGTTCCTGACTCCAATTGTGAAAACCCGATAACATATAAAATGGCGTCAATTGATCGGTCGCCACATAATCGACTAAAAAAGGTTCACTATCATCATCCATCACGTGTAACCAAGGAGCCGTGATACCCGTCTCTGCGGTTAATGTACCCATGGTTGCCTGATCGAAGATCGAAAATGTAAGGTTATTTATATAGGCTTCACCGATCATCAGACTCTTAAGATCTGCTGTGGTTTCTACATATTTCTGATCTGTTGAGTACTCTTCCAGGAATTTGCCACATGAAGCTGTGAGGCAAATCAATGGTAATATCAAATACATATATTTCATAATAGACTCGATTTAAAAGGATACATTAAGGCTTCCCGAAAAGGTAGGCCTTACTGAAAGATTAATATTGGGGGTAGAACCAGACTGTGTCGGATCTTGGCCTTTGAGCTTTTTACTGCTGAGCATAAACAGATTGGTGCCGGTAATACTGACATAAGCAGCGCTCAGCCCAAGCTTCTTGGTCATCTTCTCCGCAAAATTGTATCGCAAAGAGGCCGATTGCAGCTTCAGATGATCTGCACTCACCAGGCGTACATCCGAGTTATCGTACATTTCATACGCACTGCCACCTAGATTATATTCTGTTGCCGGATACATTTGCCACCAAGACATGTTGATGCTGTTTGAAACCTGCAGGCCAGGGATATCGGTATAGGCTTCGTCGCCTGGTTGGCGCCATCTTCTGACAAATTCTTTGCGCATATTCTGTTGCGGGTAGACATTGGTCGATGCATAACCCGAAGCAATTTTCATTAAACGAATTTTGTTTCCTAAAGAATAGGTCAGATTGAACGAGAATCCAAAGTTGCGCCAGCCAAAGTAATTCGATAGTCCGCCCTGTATAAAGGGTTCACGACGCCCCGATTCATCCATCACTTCGAGGTATACATCTTCTTTTTCCATTTGGGAGTATTTCTCCTGGTACGCAGCCGCCTGTTCAGCTTCCGTTCCATAGAAAATTGGGGATCCATCCACAGCACTTAGCCCTTTAAATTTATAGGAGTAAAACGTATTGATGGGTTTACCCGCAAGTTGCACACTTCCATTCAGAAAATTATTATAGGTCAGATTGTCGATCAGTACATTATTCCGGTTGTTTATGGCCCGGTTCAATACCTTGTTGAGCACCTGCCCCAACTGCGGGTCAAAACGCCATACAAAACCGCGGCGGGACTTGTCCAGACCAGCATTGTCGATAGCCGTGATACTTAATGCCACCTCAACACCCTTATTTTCAAGTGTGCCGCTATTGATGACATAAGACTGTAATCCGTTGATCTCCGATACTGTTTTATTGAGGAAAGCATCTTTCGTTTTCTTGTAAAAGTAGGATAACGTACCTTTTACTTTATTTCCAAAAAGGGCGAAATCCACACCTACATTGGACGACGAGGTACGCTCCCATTTCAAATCAGGATTTGGATAATTTACAATATTGGAAAATGTCGAATTGTAATAAGGATCGGTATTTAAAGACTGCCGGATGATCATGTACGCAGACTGACCCGGGAGCATATTGCCCTGCCATCCCCAGGAGGCCTTCATGGCAAGATCATTGACCCACTCGACCTTACTGAGCAGATCTTGTTTCATGTTCCACCTTCCAGAAAGCGCCCATATGGGCATAAATTTGTTGTTAGACCGTCTTCCGAATAGGTTTGACTGTTCACCGCGGACATGCACATTGAATATATAGCGGTCGTTCCAGGAGTATCCTGCAGTGCCATACCAAGCTAACTCATTGGTCAACTGCCTACCGTAGTAGCCCAATGCCGGTTTTGTGGTCATCCATCGCTGATAATAAGCGGTATACTCTGTAGGTACAATATCAAAATATCCGCCCATCTCCTTAAAATATCCTCTCCGGGTGATATCAAATTCATTGTATTCATTGGACTTAATCTCCATACCAGCCGTCGCGGATACCAGATGTTTTTTTTCCGCGCCCAACGATGTGACATAATTGGCCTGCAGGCGAGCCGTATAGTTATGGTTGCGCGACTCGCTGCGCTGCAGCTCGCCACCAACAGGGCTCAGGTCATTACGAAAAGATCGATCAGCGCGCAGTTTATGGATATAGTACGTGTCTTTGGTATAATATAGCTCCCTGTTATTGCTGCTAATACCATAGGCAAATGTTCCTTCTACATCCAGCCCACGTAACATCTTGTACTTTAGGAAAGCCTTGATGTTGGCTGCCATGAGGTCGGTCGCATCGCCGCTATTTTCCTGTTCTTTCAGTATATTATAGTTATAGATCAAAGAGCCATCGGTCCGTGGATAAAAGAACAGGCTTCCGTCCGGATTATAGGCTGGCACCGTTCGGCTTGTATTATACGCATAGTCCATTACCCCTAAGTCCGTGGGTGAATAGTTCCTTTTTGAATAATTGCCATTAAAAGAAATCTGCGCCATGAATTTTTTATAATCCGCCGTGAGGTTCATCATCGCCGAGTAGCGTTTTGCTCCCTCGCCTTTAATAACGCCGCGTTCGTCCAGATAGCCGATGGATGAATAATATCTCACATCCTGCGCTCCCCCGGAGAGACTTAGTGTATGATTGTGTGAATAAGCATCATTGGTCAGCAGACCAAGCCAATCTGTATTGATATTGGCATAATAATCACTCTGCTGTTTAAACTCAGCATAATCAATCTGTCCTTTATAATAATCCTGAAGCGCTTTTTCATAGCCTGCCCATTCCGTTACATTATTATAATGCATACCCCGATCGATCATCTCTTTCGACACGTCCATGCGCTCCTGCGAGTTCATCATATACATATTTCGGTCCGAATAGCGCGGTCTTCTGGTATAGGTCGCAGCAGTTGAGTAGCTAATGGTCGGTTTTCCGGGTTTTCCCTTCTTTGTTGTAATAACGATAACGCCGTTACCTGCTTTCGCGCCATATAAGGCGGTTGCCGAGGCATCCTTGAGCACATCAATCTGTTCGATATCCTCTGGATTCAAACCTGCAATGGCATTTCCCAGCAGATTAACAAAATCAAGGTCGTTGATCTGCTGGGGGTCTACATTGACGGGGTCGGTCAACACTATTCCGTCGAGCACCCACAAGGGTTCTCTGTTGCCCAAGATGGTTGATGTTCCGCGTATTCTCAATTTAGGTGCGGCCCCTACCTGACCCGAATTTTCCATAAAGACCAAGCCGGGTACCCTTCCTTCCAGCAGCTTGTCAATGGTATTGATGCCCGGCGTTAGGATATCATCCATTTTTAGTGTTGTTACCGCACTCGTAAGATGCCGTTTATCAATTTTTTGGTATCCCGTATTGACTACAACGTTTACCTCGCTCAGCTTAGCGGCCGTCATTTGTAAGGTCACCGTTCGGGCCCGCTGTGCATTTACCTCCAGCTTGGCATACCCCAAATGGTGTATTTCGAGTATAGCGTCGACATATTGGGCCGGAATCACAAAGTTGCCAAACTTATCCGTTCGTGTAGAGAACGCCTCATTCTTGACTTTGATGGTGGCACCAATCAATGGATTGCCCGATTCATTGGTTACCCGACCATTGACCGGCGTGACGGATAAAACGGACCCGCCCCGTCTGGGAACGGTTGGACTTTTTTCAAAAATAATGATCATCCGGTCTTTGATCTCATAACTTAAAGGCTGCTGCGCAAATAGTTTTTTTAACACATTGTTTAAAGGTTCGTTGACGACCTTTAAGGTTACCGGCTTTGCTTTTTTTAAGATCTGATCATTATAAGAGAAGTCATATCTTGTCTGTTTACTGATCGTTTCTGTAGCCTCTACAAATGAGGCATTTTTTAAATTGAGCGACACGGTCTGCGCGTGTGATGCGCATAGCCCACCCATTAATAGGATGAATATAAACAGTGTTCTCGTGAGAATTTTTGAAAATGTATATGGAATGGCTAGTTGATCATACCTCCGAGGCAATACACAGCTCCCCTTACCCTTGTGGAAAAGGAAATAATTCATAATTTTGTAATGATTAGATAGTTTGATAGTTTTTTCAATATCGTCAGATATCGGATCTCTATGTTGGTGGTGTCCCCACACCATCAACTATTCTTTATAAGAACCGATTTTAGAAGTATAGTCCTTTATTTCACCATACGCACACTCCTTCCCTTTACATTAAACTTTAAACCTGTAATTTTTTCCAATGCATGCAATACGGTTGACAGATTGCTATCCCGGGAAATGGACGCATGTATTCTAATATTTTCGGGGATATCTTTATAATCAATTTCCAGATCGTACCATCGCTCAATCTGTCGCAGTGCGACTGGCAAGGGCGTTGACCTGAACCTGAAGGTGCCCTCTTTCCAGGCCGTGTAAAGATCGGTATCCACATTTTCCACCGCTACCGATGTACCGTCGTTGCTCGCTTGTTGCTGCGGGGTCAATATGTGCAGTTTACGATCCGATTTATCGTTGATTTGAACACGCCCAGTTACTAAGGTCGTAATGGTCCTATTTTCATTTGCATAGGCATTGATGTTAAAAGATGTACCCAGCACCTTCACTTTCTGTATAGCCGTCTTGACGATAAAGGGCTGTTTGCTGTTGTGGGCAACTTCAAAATAAGCTTCACCTTTGAGTTCGACGACGCGTTCCTTTCCACCACTGAAGGATGTAGGGTACCGCAAGGACGACTGCGCGTTTAGCCATACACGCGTACCATCGTCCAATGTCAGCGTATAGTTCCCGCCGCTAGGCGTCAATAACGTTACCAATTTGCTGGAATTGACCTTGGCGAGCGTATCCCCATTTTTATAGCGTATACCGCTCTTATCGGAAATGACCTCGTGGTTTTTTCCATTCAAATCGTAAACGGTGCCATCCGAAACAATAAGTTTTGCCTGCTGCCGATTCGCCTGCAGGTCCTGCAGTTCGATTACCTGTGTTTTGTCGGCTTTTAACCGGCCGATCATGTAAAAAGAAAAAGAGCCCAAAATCAATACACTGGCGGCGATACTCAATTTCAACTTGAAGGAACGCGTCAGCCGCTTTGGAGCCCGGTCATCATTCAGCCGTTTTTCTATGCTTTCCCAAGAGTCCTCGCGTTGTTTTTCCAAATTGCGATAAACTGCTGCATCATCCGCAAAAGATTCGGCTTGGAAATATTCCTTTAGAAGGATATCAATTTCTGCATCATTTTCATCTAACTGACAATAGTGGCAGAGGGTCTTTAGTTCCTCTGCACTGATTGTATTATTAAGATATTTCAGAAATAGGTTTCTCATTTGTGGTGTTCTTGTTATTTTCGAAGCCCTATTCCAGGGCTCTTATACAATGAATACACGCCACAAAAGAAAAATAGCACCCCGAAGTGAAAATATTTTAAAAAAATTAAAACAAAATTTAAAAATGCAGCTTTTTAGCGCTGAAAACGGATGAAAGAGCTGCATATTATGGACAGTCTACCGTTATTATCAACAAAAAAGGGCGTACAACACATCAAAAGCTATCAAAAAAGGAAATTAATAGCATGATTAATAAACGATCTGTCTTTAGAATTTCTTTAAGCAGTTTATTGGCCTGCTGGATGTGATGGTTAATGGCCGAATCACTGATGCTTAACAATTTGCTTATTTCGCGGTAGCTCAAGCCTTCAATCTTGTGCAGGCAGTACACCTCGCGCTGCCTCGGCGTTAACCTATCGAGGGCGATGTTTAAAATGGTCTTTGCATTGGATGCATCGTCCAAATCCTCAAAAGGCGAATAGCTATCGTTTTTGGCAAACTCGCTGCGCATAAGCTGATCATAGATGCTCTTGCGAAACACATTTTTCGCCAAATTAGCAGCCATTTTATACAATAAGCCTCCAAAGTTACCGCTTGGGTCTATGGTTTCACGGATTTCCCATATTTTCACAAAAATATCCTGAAGCACATCCTGTGCTAACTCCTCGGATTTGAGCAGGTAAACAAGCTTTAAGGTTAAACGGCGGTGGTATAAATCGTAAAGTTCTTTAAATGCCTTCCTATCGCCACGCCGTAATTTCTGTAATAGATCCTCCTCACCAGTGATCGATATTGTTTTCAAGTCTACAGATAGATTAGTAATAGTAAAGTGACATAAATTTAAACTTTTTTCAATAAATATCAAAAATCATTATAAAAATCTAAAATCCACCCCCCTCTCCATCCGACTGCATCGACACAATAACTCCATCACTATCGGGTAAAAATAGCCTTTACATGACTTTTCTTTGATGAGATCCGCTTACTTTTGTGGCAAATATTTCCCGTTCGGGATTGAAGAAGAGCAAAATGAAGAAAGAATCACGCATCATATCGCTCATTGTCGGGGGCACGCTGCTTATGGAGATGCTCGACACCACAGCGATATCCACGGCCTTACCCAAAATGGCTCATGATTTTGAGACAAATGTAGTACACCTCAGCGCGGGTATTACGTCTTATACCGTTATGTTAGCAGTATTTATTCCGATCAGTGGCTGGATTGCGGACCGTTATGGTGCAAAAAAAGTGTTCAATATGGCGATTATTGGATTTATCCTTTCGTCTATCGCCTGTGGGCTCAGTATCAGCCTAACAACCTTTGTGCTAGCGCGCATCTGCCAAGGTACCGCCGGTGCCCTGATGGTGCCTGTGGGACGTCTCATTGTGCTAAAGCACACCGAAAAGAAAGATCTGGTTGAAGCGATCGGTTATATTGCCTGGGCCGGACTATTGGGCCCAATTATCGGCCCTGTGCTGGGCGGATTTTTCACCACCTATTTCAGCTGGCACTGGATTTTCTTTATCAATGTACCCGTCGGCGTGTTTGCGCTGTGGGCAGTACATCGATTTATCCCGGCGATGGATTCAGAAAATAACCGTCCGCTTGATATCGTCGGTTTTTTTATCAGCGGTATCGGTCTTGCCGGCATTATGCTGGGGACTGAAATGATCGGTGCTGCCAACGGCAATTATACAAAACCGATCGTGACGATTTTAGCAAGCTTTGCGCTTATGGCCGTCGCCGTATGGCACTCCAAACGCATCAAATATCCGCTGATCGATTACAGTATCCTTAAAGTAAAGACCTTCCGGATTACGGTGTATTCGGGTTCGATCACGCGTATGGTGATCAATGTAGCGCCATTTATATTGCCCCTGATGTTACAGCTCGGTTTTGGACTGAGCCCATTTCACGCCGGTCTCCTCTACATGGCCAATATGCTGGGAAGTATGAGCATGAAGCCCGTGGCCATGTGGATCACTCGGAAATATGATTTTCGAAAAGTCTTAATCGGCAATGGCGTTATCCTGACGCTTGTCACTGCCGGACTCTCCCTGCTATCCATACAAACGCCGATTTGGCTGGTGGCCATCGTATTCTTCTTCTCCGGACTAACGCGCTCGCTTCAATTTACGAGCCTCAACACATTGGCTTACGCAGACGTACCGAATGAAAAGATGAGCAATGCCAATACCCTGTACAATACGGCGCAGCAAATGGCGCTCGGTATGGGTATCGCGCTGGGCGCAGTGACGCTGCACCTGGCAAGCAGTTACTATCAGGATACGGTTTACCAGATGCGCGATTTTAGTTTGGCGCTCCAGTTAATAGCCGTTTTATCGATGCTTTCGTTAATTGAGTATTTCAAAATTAGTCCGAGTGACGGAAGCAATTTAAGGGGCTTGCCCTCACAAAAAGAAGCGCAGAAGGCCGCTTAGTTATTCTAAAATTTAAATTAACAGCTGGATTTGTTTCCGTATTTATTATCATTGCAATTGAATCAGCTATCGTCTAAATTTTTAGAGAAATAGCGTGTCATTACATTAAACTTACTATGTTAACACTAGATTTCACTGCATTTCCTGAACTACACAGCGACAGGTTAACCCTCAGACGGGCAGATGCAACGGATATACCACAGCTCTATCGCTTGCGTTCTGATGAACAGATTATGAAATACATTCCACGCCCCATGGCAACTTCGCCAGACGAGATTGCCGAGTTCCTGCGGGTGACGGATGAAAAAATTGCGGCCAATGAAATGATCAATTGGAAGATCAGCATCAAGGGTGACCCTACTATGATCGGAACAATAGGCTTCTACCACATTAAGCCTGAGCATTATCGTGCAGAAATTGGCTATATGTTGCTCCCGGAATTTCAGGGGAAGGGCTATATCACTGAAGCGATTGCGGCAGTCGTCCACTACGGCTTTGAGGCGATGGGACTTCACTCCATCGAAGCGTTAGTCGATCCGGAGAATATAGCTTCCAGCACCGTACTGGAAAAATGCGGCTTTGTAAGAGAAGCTTATTTCAAAGAGAACGAATTTTATAAGGGAAAATTTATTGACACCGTGGTGTATTCAAAATTAAATAAAGGGAGCTAAAGCAATGCTTCTCGATTATTGCTACAGCTCCCTGTATTACTGATGTTTAATCCTCTATTTGTAGATGCGTACTCACGGCAATACGGTTCCAGCCATTGATGGTCACGATGAGCATAATGATCTGGGCAATCTGATTTTCAGTAAAAAATTGCGTCGCCTTGCTGTAGGTTTCTTCGCTTAATCCATGCTCGTGGATAAGGCTTATTTCCTCTGTCATTGCCAGTATGGCCTGCTCCTCTTCGGTAAAAAATTTGGTTGCCTCCCTCCAGGCACTCAATATAAAGATACGCTCTGGTCTTTCACCGTTTTTAATGGCATCCTTGGTGTGCATGTTGATACAATATGCACAGTTGTTGATCTGTGATGCACGAATTTTGACGAGCTCTTTAAGCGTTTTTGAGATGTCAATTTTGGAAAGATAACCTTCCAATCCCAACATGGCTTTATAGCCCTGTGGTTCTGACGTACTGATGTTGATTCGTTTTTCCATGTTTCTTATTTTTTGTTTTGCTACTACAAAATTGGAAAATGAAAAACCGGAAAAACTTAAACGGGTTTAAGAAAGATTTTTTTTGCGTATTTCGCTGAGATATTCGGGAGTAAAGCCCAGATAGGATGCCACAAGATATTGCGGTACGCGCTGGAGAAAGGCCGGCTGGTCTTTGAGAAAATGAAGGTATAGTTCTTCCCTAGAGTATTCATAAAGGAACTTGATACGCATCTGCGCTGCGGCATACGCTTTTTGGTACACCATGCGAAAATACTTTTCCAGGGCCGGATGCTTCTCGAGCAGTTCATCATAGGCTTGCTTGCGAATGACCAGGACTTCCGTTGGATGTACAGCCTGGATGTAAAACGCTGTGGCTGTCTGATTGATATAAGAGAAGGTCTCTGTCATCCACCAGTTCTCAATCGCAAATTCAGTGGTTTGCTGCCCCCCCTTTTCGTTAATAAAAAATTTTTGCAGAATTCCATCCAGCACAAAATAATTGGCTTTGCAGATCTGCCCTTCAGTCAATAGGTTTTCTTTCTTCTTTAACCGCTGCCGCTCGAAATATCCGGTTATCTCGACAAATTCATCATCGGAAATTTTTATAAATTTATCCAGGTGTTTTTTAAACTGTTCAAGCATTATTTTAAGTCTGTTTTCATTATCTTTAGTTCGATCAAGTTACTAAAAAATAACATAACCTTAACAACACCGTTTTGGCGATTTGATGCTTTTGTTTCATTACTTCACAACTGAATGGAAGGATAGTTCACAGGTCTTTAACGCACACAATTAAGAAAACATGTTTACAATAGAACAACTAAAGGCTGCGCATAGCAAAGTAAAATCAGGCGCGGACTTCCCTGCCTATATCCAAGACATCAAAAAATTGGGTGTTACCGCTTACGAAGTTTTTGTTGTAGATGGCCATTCCGATTATTATGGGGATAATCATTTCAAAACCAGCTCAGCAGCTAGCCATGAGCCATTAATACTTGGTCGTACTGTCGATGCGGAACAGTTTAAGAAAGCGCTAAAAGAGCATCAACAGGGCAAAACAGATTACGCCACTTTTATAGCGATGAGTGCGACATGCGGTATCGAAAAATGGACGGTCTTTCTCGACAAAATGACCTGCGCGTATTACGATGCGGCCGGAAACGAAATTCTGGTAGAAGAGATACCACAAGAAAAAAAATGAGCCAGACTTTTGGGTTGCGATACCTGCGGAGCTGCTTTTTGAATATTTTGGCGAAATAATGGCAAAACGCAGCGAACCCAATTAAGCTGACATTTTTTTATGTCAGTTTGTATTTTACCTATTAACATCGTAATATTGCAATATTAAATAAGCTTCACGATGGGACTTACGAAGACAGAGATTTTTACGGACGAGCAGAATAAAGTGGCTTCAGCGTTCAAAGTATTGGGCCATCCTGCAAGAATTGCCATACTTCAGTACATTATAGATAAGAAAGCCTGTATCTGCAATGATCTTGTGGATGAACTGGGACTTGCCCAGGCAACCATTTCGCAGCATCTAAAGGAACTCAAAGCTACAGGTATTATTCATGGCACTATTGAAGGAAAGTCTGTTTGCTATTGTATTGACGAAGCGGTATGGAAGTCGGTGCAGCGCAATTTCAATACGTTTTTCAACCAGGAAGTAAAAGTAAATAGCTGCTGTCCGTAGCGCTTTTTTTTAATTAATAATATCGTAATATTGCAATATATAATTATACTAATTTAAATTCAATACCATGAGACTATCCGAAATCAAAGAAATCCTACCAACATTGGAAACTATTGAATTCCAATTGGATAACGGAACATTGGTTCCCGAGCACTTCCACGTAACCGAAGTGGGCCAGATCACAAAAAATTTTATTGACTGTGGCGGTGTTATCCGTCAGGAGAAAACGGTAAACTTTCAGCTTTGGAATGCCGATGATCACGAGCACCGCCTGAAACCCGCCAAGCTGCTCCACATTATTAACCTTTCGGAAGAAAAGTTGGGATTGGAAGATGCAGAGATCGAAGTAGAATATCAGCGCGATACCATCGGTAAATATGGACTTGATTTCAATGGGAAGACTTTTGTTTTAAAAAGCCGCACAACTGCCTGTCTTGCTGAGGATGCCTGCGGTATTCCCGTTGAAAAACAAAAAAAGAAGCTTATTGAGCTATCGGTCAATCAATCATCCAGCTGCACGCCGGGTTCGGGATGCTGCTAAACCATTAAACTCGCATGATGTACCCTACATTATCCGATACGATCGGACAGTTGGGATGGGAACAGTTCGCTGGTGAAGAGCGCAAAGCCGCCTTACAGCTCCTGATAGATTATATCCAGCAGAAGGTAACAGCTAAGCAACCCATAAACCTGAACTTTATCTGTACCCATAACTCACGCCGGAGCCATTTGGCCCAGATTTGGGCGCAAACTGCCGCCACTTATTTCAAGATACCGAATGTCTGCTGCTACTCAGGTGGTACAGAAGAAACGGCGCTTTTCCCACAGGTTGCAGAAACGTTGACAGCCCAGGGCTTTCAGATCTTTACGATTGCGGAGGGCGATAATCCGGTATATGCTATAAAGCACAGCGACAATGCGGTGCCCATGATCGGATTTTCAAAAAAGTATGACAGTCCGTTCAACCCATCAACTGAATTTGCGGCAATTATGACCTGCTCCCAGGCTGACGGTGGCTGTCCTTTTATTGCCGGTGCAGACAAGCGCATACCCCTTACTTTTGAAGATCCCAAGGTATCAGACGGAACGCCGCAGCAGACTCAGGTTTACGAACAGCGGAGTCTTCAGATCGCAACAGCGATGTTCTATGTTTTCCATACCATTAGACTCTAAGCCCATGCATTCGAAACTTAAATTTCTTGACCGGCACGTAGGTATGGGCTGATTGCTTTGCTGTTCACCATTGTCGTCATGTTCAGCCTTAAAGGGGAAATGATCCTCCAGCTTCCTTTCGACGTACTGCGCATTGCTGTTCCGTTGGTGATTTACTTTGCGTTGATGTTTGTTGTTAGCTTTATCGCTGGCAAGAAAGTTGGCGCAGATTATTCGCAGAGTACGGCAATTGCTTTTACTGCCGCGGGAAACAACTTTGAACTGGCTATAGCTGTTGCCATCGGCGTATTTGGCATAAATAGCGGACAGGCTTTTGTCGGCGTGATTGGCCCATTGGTTGAAGTTCCTGCCTTGATCGCACTGGTTAATCTGGCTTTTTGGTTCCTGAGGAAGTATTTCACTTCCCCATCCACTGTTTAAGCTAACAACCACTTCTATCATTGAGCCGTGCCCACGCATGGCTTTTTTTTGGCGGTTGGCATTTTCGTGTGCTTTCAACTACGTGCCCACAATCTACAAGGTTCCTTTGACGGATGATGAAGGTGTCTTGACGACGATCCGGCTTACTTCAACCGCTCGTTTTAAGTTCGGTGGATAAGGCCGCACACTATCAACAATAATCAGTAGCTTTATTTAAATTATCGGCTAGTGCATTTCGACAATAAACTATTTTATCTCTGAATCGCAATTATAACGTAAAAAAATGGCAAAATCTATTTTAACAATCACCCTGAATCCATCCGTAGACAAGAGTAGCAGCGTACAGCATATCGTTCCCGAAAAGAAATTGCGCTGTGAACAACCGATATACCAACCAGGTGGCGGCGGAATTAACGTATCGCGGGCTTTGAAGAGACTCGGCCTGGCTTCTACTGCCCTTTTTACATCCGGTGGAAAGACTGGCAGCTTGCTCGAAGGCTTATTGAAGCTCGAAGATATTGCCGTCGATCCTATCCGGGTAAATGGCGAAACCCGCGAAAATTTTATTGTGGTTGACCGTTCAACCAATCAGCAATATCGATTCGGCTTTCCAGGAGAACATGTTGAATCCCACGAGTTGGAGGGGATCATGGCCTCAATTGCGGAACTGAAGTATATTCCGGATTTTGTCGTTATCAGCGGTAGTATGCCGGCTGGTGTACCGCCCGAGTTTTTACGGTCGCTGATCCATATGTACAAAACCAAGGGCAGTAAAATAATTGTCGATACCTCTGGCGATTCACTCCACGTTGCATTGGAGGAAGGTGTCTTTTTGATCAAACCGAATGCCGGGGAGCTTGCTGCACTTGTGGGGAAAGAGGAATTGGGGCACTCCGATCTGGACATGGCAGCCCAGCAGCTCATATCGGAAGGTAAAGCAACGCTGATCGTGGTCTCGCTAGGTGCACAGGGCGCTATCTTGTATTCAGAAACAGAACGAATTCAGCTGCCTTCCCCACTGGTAAAAGTACGCAGTACTGTGGGCGCGGGGGACAGTATGGTCGCCGGCATGGTGTCTGTCTTAGCCCGAGAGGGCGATCTCGAACAGGTCCTTCAGATGGGCATCGCCTGCGGCTCGGCGACCACAATGGCAGAGGGAACCGGACTGTTTGCCAAGAAAGATGTCGATCGGTTGTTTTCGGAAATTGGAAAAAGATAAAAAACTATAAATCAAGAACAAAAAGCAAATCACCTAAAGACTTACAGCTGACCGAAGAGCATCGGAAACCTAACCGATTACAGACCGAATTTGTCTCAACGTTGAGTTTTCTAACACAGAAAAAAATTGATAGCATTGCAAAGTCAACACGCAATCAATTCCCTATCAACTCCCAGCTTTCATCGGGATTTCATCGGGACGGCATCGGGCGCTCATCGAATTTATTCCGAGGAAAAGCCGAGCCCAATACGAGCAAGATTATTGTAAAGGCAGGAGTTGGTCGGGAGAAAGTGCCAAGAAAGTTGGGCAATCAATGGAAATACGACACTATCAGCGCTGCGATATGGAACAGATCATCGGCAGCAGGCTGGCTGACTGACTGGTTGACTAACTGGCTGGCTGCCGCGCTTGGTCTATCGCAGTTTACAATTGCGGGATACATCAGTTTAGCGGTATAAGGCGATCCCAGTTCTCATGCCGCAGTGTATGAAGGTTATCGATAAATTCCTTTAGTTTTTTTTCTTTGCGCATCCATTCCGTGACGAGCAGTAGGCTCATGATTTCCAGTTCAGACATCTTAGCATGCAGATAATCGAACACCTCCTTTCTAAACTCCAGGTGCGTCGCATACGGATCCACCGGATAACGCACGAGCATCATATTCACCCGGCACGTTTTACTGATACGGAAGTACCATTTGTCGAGGCCCAGCTGTTCCAGCTCCTGCACAAAATGACTGCCGTCCACTCGGCTGCCGTCGATCAGAATAAGTTCTTTTTTTCTTTTATGCGAAAAGTAGAAGGGTACATCAAACATCCGTACCGCATCTTTTTGCAAGTTTTCGATATTGAAGGGGCTGCTATGATACAGCACATCAAAAAGAAAACCGGGTACGATATACGCATCCGACACCGTCGGCAGTTGCGGGCGCGCTGCGCTTTCGCTGTTATTTTCAACAAGGCGATGCTGCGCCACAATCTCCTTCTCAAATAAGACCATTACGTTTTCCGACGTTAGCCACCATAGCCTGCCTTTACAGAACACAACGATTGCATTGGCGACCAACCCTGTACTCAACCAGGGCAAATAATACAAGTAATAGATGCTTAACAGCTTATCCTGACCGTCGATGCGATCAAACAACACATACATGCAACCCAGGTGCATGGATATACTCCCTGCGGCGGTATATAGAATCGCGCTGATGCGCTTAGTACGGGGCAAACTCTTGGTGTTGATCTTGCCGTTATCGAGCAGTTTCAGATCGGGATATTGCTTCTGCCAATGGGTCCAAAAAACTTTTAGGAGCGCCTGCGTAAACAGCACAGGCAAGAGGATGGATAGGGCAAATTGGAATACATAGGTCCAAGACATGGGCGGCCAAAAAGGCTTTAGCCCGATTTCGTTCGTTCCGATCAAATTAAAAAGCACGGCGATAAGCAGGCTCAGCGCAATTAGTTTTAATCCCTTCATAAGCTCATTCAAATTCCCTTAATTGGTTTAGGTTGTTATTATGTTATTATTTAATCACCCAATTTACTAAATAAAATTTACTAAAAACTGATTTACGGCGCTTAAAAGGAAAATTATCCTCCAAAATAGCGGAGGTTAGGACACTACACTTGCATCCGTGACCAAATAAACGCCATATTTATACTAAATAGTAATCAGATAAATAAAAATTTAAAACAGTAGGAAAGCAATTGGACCTTATCGAAAAATCACTCCCCATAATCATCCCGCAATCCTGGCCGGGGGAAACTTACACGCCTAAAGCGAATGAAAAAAGCATTACATCTCCATCTTGAATCTGTCTTTGGCGCGTCCTGTCCGCTTGCTGAATCGACTATTCAGCCACAAATAGCACTATTTAATGGAAAGATCAGTCACTACCGACACCCCTCTGGCCAAGCCTGCCTGCAGGAGTTTGATGGGCTGCTCGGCTACATCAACCTGCTGGATGTTGCGGTATCAAGCGATATCGTCATCCCGGTAAGGGTAAAGCGCTCCGATATGCACATCATCTATGTTTTTAGTGACGAGTCCGCGGTCCAGATCAAGGATGTCGGCCAGCAGACCAGTTACAGCATCACTTGCAATCGCGGACGTTATTTCTACTTAAACAGAGGCGATTATGAAATATACATTCCTGCAGGCAGCTGTACGCTTGTAAACTTTTATTTCCGCGGCAGTATTTTCCGGGATGGCAACGAGCGCCCCTTCCAATTCCTGCATCATCTCATTGATGCCTACCGCAACCGAGATAGGCAATCCTGCTGCAGCATTGATTTTCGTGTGGGCCCCAGGACAGTTTCGTTGATGAAGTCCATTGCGGCAAAAATCAAAAAAAGCGACCTGGATAGCGAGGTCAATATCCTCTGGGCCATCAAGAAACTGATCCAGCTATCGAAGGAAAAGATTTTTGAAGAGTATGAGAAGATATCGCAATCGCAAGCACAGTCCAAAGCAGCCTATTCAGCCATCAAACAGGCTGTGGCAGCGCATGGCCAGGATTTTAAACTGGAAGATATTGCTTACCGGTTTGGAATCAGTAAAGACTATCTGCATCAGCTCATCCATAGCTATTATGGAAAGAGTCCCCAGGAGCTGAAAATAGCGTTTATGGTACGCCTTGCCAAGAAGTATATAGCGGATGGCATGCGCACCGACGAAATTGCCTATGAACTCGGCTACACATCGCCCAGCAGCTTTGTCCGCTTTTTTAAAAATCAAACGGGCATGACACCAACGGCATATTTCAAGCGCAATAACCAATGATTTGACACGCCCCTATTCTACATTTTTATGGCTATTGGCATCCATTACCCAGATTCTGTATATACAAGAGTCCAGATTCTGTATATCCCACTTGCTTTTTACTGGCGAACTTTGGTATAAGATGGTTGAGAAAGTAAAAGCCTGTTAAGGTGAACCCATTAATCGCAGCAGATAAATTGTCAATAACATGAGAGGAGATAAAATATACCATTGGATTTATAAAATCATAAGAGGCGGAATGATCCTATTCTGGCTCTATGTTGGCATGGACAAGATATGGATTCATGAAGCATTTGAGCTCTCTTTAGTTCAACAACCACTTATCGGTGACTTTGCTCCAATCCTTTCCTGGCTAATGCCACTACTTGAGATCTTGCTGGCAATCTTGCTTTTTATGCCAAATAGGAAATTGGAATCTCTGGGCTGGAGACTTTCACTTCTGTTGATCCTGCTGTTTAGCATCTATATCGCATTGGGCGTAATTGGTATACTCAAAAATGCGCCTTGCATGTGCAGCAGTTTTCTGACAAATGTTAATCGGATCACCCATTTATGGATCAATAGTATTCTATTTATCGTGTCGCTTATTGCATCTCTAATCCGTACAAAAATTTTAAATAAAAGCACTCAATCAACTAATAATAAATATTATATAGATAATCAGACTGTAGTTTCAGAAAAAAACTATAGTAAATTATAAACACAAATTGTCGCAGGCTAACTCGTTATAATAAAGACAAAAAATGACAGTTGTCTGCTGTACAGAAAGGAGGATAGTCATATGACTAGTATCTTTAATCGCAAAGGCTACATGATGTTAGCGATAGCCTTCGCAGTATGTTTTAATGGCGCAAAAGCTGTTGAAAAATTATCCGGCAAATCATTTGCCAGTGTAATGCTGTATTTCCATGGTGATTCTTCGGATCCCTCACAAGTACAGGACGAGTCCAATTGGACCACTACACCCAACGGTCAAGATTGTAATGGAAACAGTAAAGCTTGTGCGCAAGAGGTCGATTCCAGTGACTTAACAACTACCGGACAATTGGACCCTGCCAAAATACAACTTGGTGCGCAAGAAAGCAGTCCTTCTTCCAACGATTATATTCCGACCAGAACGGGTGGTAGTAGCACAACGGCATTTAACCCGATCAACAGAGATTAAATTCTGCTCTGCACATATTTTCACATTGAACGGCCCCATTTAGGGGCCGTATTGGTTATTTCGGATTCTGCGGCATGCCGGTTTCCAGTATAACATCATAAGGTAAAGGTAGGGAAAAACGATTTTCGTTGGGTTTGAGTGTATAAACCTGTTCGGCAACGCTGCGTACAATAGAGATATTCCGCTCCTCGAGGTTCAGCCGCTTGATATCCATCCAGCGCAGCCCCCTAAACAGGAGTTCCTTCCGCCGCTCATGCAGTACCAGCTCCAACGCACTCTTTGGGTCGCTAAACTCATAAGGTTGGAAACTGCCGGTCTTATATCGTGTCGATAAAAGCTTGTTCAGCAACGCGATGCCCTCTTTCACTTGCCCCGACCGTACAAGACTCTCCGCCTGCATCAGCATGACCTCATCCGTAGCAATGCCAGCAAAAAGTGCTTCTGCCGGATTGTAATTCCCTCTGAAGTTGATTATCCCTGCTCCATTATCTTTAAAATAAAGCAGTTTTCGCAGATCGTTCGCAGCATAGGAACTGTATACTACCGGATCTACGAACGCGCGCGATACAGCTAAATAGTTTACACTCAGCTCTTGGTAGAAGTCAATTTCCTTATTGAATTTTTCAAATGGATAAGTGGCGTTTTGATTTACCTGTTTATCGTCATTGAAGTCTATCAGCTCACTTCGGTTTTCCAGATAAAGCCTACTGTACTGACCGACCATTACATAACTTCTTTTGGACAGAAAATAACGGGCAAGCATACCGTAGGCACTTGATTTTGCAGGTCTGTTCACATGAATAGTTTTGTTAGGCAGTAGCTCCGCCGCTTGCAATAGGTCGGCTTCTACCCTTTCATAACATTGTTTAACGGAACTACGGACAGACTTTTTATTAAAGTCTGCCGATTCCCGAAGCACAATACCAAGGTCAGCGTCCGCTGTGGATTCATTATATGCTTTGGTGTATGTCCATAGTAAATTCAAATATTGGCTCGCACGGAAGAACAATGCAGCCCCCAGCACCTGATCATATTGCTGCGCATTGTCCGTAGTACGCCCAATTTCCTTCAATAAATCAAGTACAAGATTACTGTTGTAAACGACGGTATACCCTTTTGCCCAGTCGTTGTTGTAATAGTATTCGTAATTGTCCCAAATATAGTTTCGCCTATATTCTTCCTGCAGACTGTTGAACTGTTTCTCTGTGATCATGTAGTTGTCGCATGCAGCCTCGCTCATGGAGGATAGGCCGGCGTTCATACTTTGGGCGTTGTCCAATATACGTTGCAGATCATCTAGGGTACGTGGCACCACCATGGATGCATTCGCCTTTTCTTCCAGAAATTTCTTGCAGGATGAGGTCACCATGACCATCATCAAAACCAGTAAAACCGAATAATATCTTATCTTTTTCATCGCTGTCGTTTAATAATCTAATTTTAATCCCAGTGCGTAATTTCTTGTAGGTGCTATGCGATACGGAAATTCCGGATCAATGCGTTCCTTGTTTGCCCGCCATAAAATACCCAGATTGGATACATTACCATAAATCTGTAGCTGCACTGCTCTGTTGTTTATTTTTAGCGAATTCCGCCAGGAGAAGTTGATATATTCCAAACGGATATGGTCAGCTTTGAGCACGTTGATATCCGCGCTCCCATAGAAACTGTCCGCACTGGATATGACCGGATAGAACATGGCGGGTACGGCGGTTGTCAACTCGTCACCTTGCTTTTGCCACCTGCGCTCAAAATCCGGATAAGCCATGCCTGTGGAAAATAGTGTCGTATAAGAGGTGACAGGTTTTCGAAAATAATAGTCGCCCGCATAACTGATATTCACCGAAAGATCGAAAGAACGCCATGCGAAGGTATTTGCGAGGTTGCCAAATACCTGTGGTTTTGACGATCCGATAAAGGCCATACTTTCCGAATGCAGTGGATTCTTTGCAATACTGGCGCGGATTGCGCTATAATTTGCCGACGGTTCACCATCCAGTAGGCCCAAACCCTGGCCCTTAGCGTCTACACCCATCCACTTATAAGCCGAAAGACCATTGAGCGGAAAGCCTTCCATCGGCGTGATCCCGTAACCATTACTAATGAATGTATTTAGCGTATTTGGAGTGGTTGAGTAATACTTTGTGGTTTTATTCTTATTAAAGCTGAGGGTCAGCCGTGATTTCCATTGGATCGCTCCATCAAGGTTAACCGTATTTAACGATAAATCCAAACCACGGCCATTCATGGCGGCGATATTTTTAGTAATTGTACTTTGGTATCCCCATGATGTATAATCGTAATTGGATAAACCATACAAATCCCGTCCATTTTTATTATACCAGTCGATTGAGCCCGCTATGCGGCGATTAAAAAATGCGTAATCCAGTCCGATGTTTAATGTACCTATTTTCTCCCAACGGAGCGACGGATCGTTTAGAGAAGTGATCATGATGATGGGCAGGTTTGAATTTCGATCGACCGACACGCCGCCCACGGGATCTTTTGTCTTACGGAGATCCACATTGCCACTGTAGCCGTAGGTGGCGCGCAATTTTAAGTGATCGATAAAATTCGTTTCGATAAAATTTTCCTTACCCAGTTCCCAGAATAGTCCCACGGACCAAAGTGGGGACCATTTGTCATTGGTCGCAGCACCAAAAACATTGGCGCCGTCTTTCCGGAACGAACCCGATACCCCATACTTATCCTGCCAGATATAACTTAGATTTGCATATTGCGAAACAAAGCGATTTACCTGTTTGAGAAAAGAAGGCGTGCCGACCACATTCATATTGATATTGGTCGGATTGATGGGATAGGTATTGACATAGTCGACAGGAACTGTCAATAAAGGGTCTTCCGTATACCCATAGGCCGTTTGGCTATTTTCCTTGTACAAACGCTCGCGCATTTCAGCACCGATTACGCCGATTACACGATGCTCCGGCCATGATTTATTCAGGTTCAGCTGCCCTCTTAATGTATAGGACGATCCTGTTCCATTGTTTGTGCGCAATATGCCCCCTTTAGGCACATTATATTTCACTGCTCCGGTATTCTTATCTACCTGCATATACTGATTGACCGTACGCCTTGCTATATAGCTGTTGCTATTATCCAATCCTCCGGCCAACACCTGCTGCTGTTGGTACTGACCAGACAAAGAAGCTGTCAGGTACGAGGACAGTTTATAGTTCAACGCCAGATTACTGTAGAGCTCCCGCAGTTTATTTGATGTCTGCGAATTTGCATGGTCGGACAAGGGATAATAATTCCAGTCGAGAAAGCCATTCGAATAGTTTTGATCCAGGTACAGTTTACGATATTCTCTTTCAAAAGGGATTTGCTCCCCTTCAGGCCCAAAGAAACTCAGGTAAGGCACTGCTTTGTTTGAATTAACAAAAGAGCTGAATGCCGGTTTGCCCGATTGCATTAACTGATCTGTAAATAACACCGACAGGTCTATCTGTAACTTCTCTGTCGGCCTAAAACTATTGCTGAGCTGTAGGTTTAGCTTCCTCGTCTTCGCTGCCAGTTCGGTACCTGCACGCGTATAGCCTAACCCAAAATTATACGAATTGCTTTGGCCGCCGCCACTGATATTTAAGGCATACTGCTGGGTAACCGCATCGGAAACAAAATTATCCATATAATTTTGAGCTCCATTTTGTGTTCTGTAAAAATTATCCCATTTCGTCGAATCCGCTATAGAAATCAAGCCTTTTGCCCTCTTATCCAATAGATCCACAAACGGTGTCATGGCCACATATTTCAAGGTATTGATATTAAAATTGTAATATCCCTTATCGTACAGCATCTTTTCAATACCCATGAAGGTACCATTGTCCACCCGATACAGATTAGTATAGGCCGACCTTTCCTGCAACATGAAGGTGGAATTAAAAGATATACGCGCACTTTCGTTGATCCGTCCTTTTTTGGATGTGATGACAATGACTCCGTTGCCAGCACGTGCTCCCCAAATCGCCGAGGCTGCTGCATCTTTCAAAATCGAAACCTGTTCGATGCTATTCGGATCGATATTGGCCATGTCGCCCTCGTAGATAAATCCGTCCAGCACAATGAGTGGATCGAGGTTTCCATTGATCGTACTCAATCCCCGGATCGAAATGTTCAATTTATTGAGGTCCGTATTTTTAACAGGATTATTGTCATAGCGAAATGCAGGTACCACATTGCGCAGACGCTGCAGGATGTTTGTTCCTGTCTGTTCGTTCAAGGTCTTGTTGGAAACGACATCTACCGCTCCCGTTATTTCATTTGGTTTCAGTACCTGATAACCCGTATTGACAGTTGCCTCTTCCAGGTAATTGTCCTGTTGCACCAATAGGATGATCTGTTGTGTTAGAAGCTGCTTGGTTGCGACAGTGGCGGTCTTATAGCCTACGTAGCTAAAGACCAATGAATCTGTGTCATCACTTACCTGTATGGAAAATTTCCCGCCAACAGAACTCGCTGCCTGGTTGTTTCTGCGCTGTTCTTTTATGGTAGCGCCCACAATGGGCGATTTATCCCGCTTAGCGAGGATGGTGCCCTTTACCCAAACTTTTTGCTGTGGTTTTGCTATGCCGATCAATAAAAAGGATAACAGAACCGATATCATATATTTTAACATGGTCGTTTATTCAATAGGTTTATAGAAAAATGGATACTCGAGCAGGTTTCTACTTTTACTGAGGATAATCCCCCTCTTGGCCAACAGTGCTATCTTGCTGTCGGTATCCAAGTCATAGAAATTTGACGGCAGCATAAGGTCCACTTTTGGAAGATCCTTTCCCTCGACTAAGACGGGTCTATCCAAAGTTGTACGCAAGAAATTCGCGATGCTAATGAGGCTTGTATTCTGCATGATCAGCGCAGAGCTTCCCTCTTCGATCGACTGCATTCGCATACCACCTTTGGACAAAATGCTTTTATTGGAGGGGTCAATTTTTAGGATATAGACATCCTGAAAACCAAATTTGAGTTTGACATCCACCCCAAAGTTATCGACCAATGCACGTCGAAACGCCTGGTTGATGCTGTACTTGTCTACCGAGTCCCTGTTGAAATACTGATACCAGAAATAGGTATGCGGATCGTTCAGCACTTTTTTAAATTTGGATGGCACTGAACTGTGAAATACATAGATACCGTATACTTTATCTTTGAACACCTCCGCAAAAGCATGTTGATACATGGCTCTGACGGTAGCGTTTCCAGTCTGTAATAATGTCTGCCCGTTCTTATAGTAAACATTCGGGTAAATGCCGTTGTAATTCACTTTATATCGCGCTATTGTGGAGGTGTAGGTCAACCCCACTGTATCGATCAATAAGGGCATATCGACATGGTCGATCACCTTATTAAGGATATTTCTTTCACTTTCGAAAGGTAGTTTATCCGTCTTGAGCATGGCGCTAATATGCTGTTCGGACAGGCTGGCTGATGAGGTGGTTCCTATAAAAGCACCCGCCCTGTTTATAATGGCTATACGCGGCAGTGTATTGTGCTCTATCAAAGCGGTTAAGACCGTATCATCCAGTATCGTTGGCAAGATCGGCGTATAGTTAAAATCAAACCTGTATTTTTCAAATCTCGTCTTTATACGCTTCGCTGTATCTTTATTACGCTTGCTATTTACGAGCAGAACGACGATATCATCTTTAAAGCGTTGTTGATAGAGCTCCATTTTGGGTATTCCCTCGATACAGGATGCGCACCCTGTGGACCAAAAATCCAATATGATCAGCTTGTTTTTATAGTCGGCCAGCTTTACAATCTTTTTCTTTCCATCAAAATAATTAAGTTCTAATGGCATTTTCCATACAGCTTCGGGAATAGGATCACCGGGATTGAGCGCTGTGAGGCCATTGAGCCCATTGGCCCCGCTGTCCTTGCGGGGCGTCTGAGCCGATAAACTAAACATATAAAATACAGCAATGCAAGTAAAAACCATTGTTGTATTCTTTAACACCTTTAAAGAACAATTAACAAGATTGAAAAACAATGCGAATAGCATTACAAGCGCTCCCTTATCCAATAAGGCAGCGTAAAGATTGGCTCTTTTTGTCATCTGCTTATGGATTAGGTATTATTCTGCAATTCGGTTAAAGAAACTGTGGATCCTTTGCTTGGCTTCCAGATCGGCCGTAATGGCATCGGTAGGTTCAGCAAAGGTGAATGGCACCGCATCGATACCGATCTTGCGGAAGTGCACCAGGAAATAAGCCATTAGCACACGGCACAGTTTCATCAAAAAGGTATGCATCTGCTTCACATCGGCAGCATCTTCCTGTACGATGCCCTTTCTATAGTTTTCAAAGAGTGTCCACAGGCTTTCCTGACAGTCGGTGATGGCATGTTGGGACCAGAACTCCCGAATGGTATGTAATGGATCGTATCCATTGTCGTATATTTCATAACATGCTAGCTCAAATGGTAGCAGATTGTTTGCGTGTTGGTTCATAACTTAGTTTCATCGAGTACGACAAACCTTTTGATGCTCGCTCAACTAAAGGCATAGCTTTCCCCTTCGCGATTTTTCACGTTCAAAAGGCTTGTCATTGCACAGATCAAATGTGATCTATGCGAAATGGACAAATAATATTAAAAGTCCGAAAAGCGCCGAGATACAATTTCAAGGCATAAATAGGGTTCATTATGGCGCTCCCTGCCGGAAAGAAGTAAATACCGACCTAACACAATATTGGATCGCAATAAAAACTACGGATAAAAAGTTTGGACTCAATGAAAAATTGCTTAATTTTAACGTGCAATATTAAATCAAGCTGTATTATTGGCCAATATTACCTTTTAATGCAATTATATAAGTGTAAAGGTCGGTTACAGGTGTAAATAGCGGGACATTAGACTGAACTGGGTTCAGCTTTCTTTTCATTTTAAGGAAAGTTAAGACCTCCCCTTTTTATTGCTCTTTACAGCCTGTGTTTGATGGAGCGCAACCTATTCGGGCGCGCGGAATATGTTCTTTAAAAGTGATTTGCGGGAATACCTCTTCATGCGATCTCTGATCGAATGCGGATAATGGGTGGTGTTTGTTCGTTTCGTTCTCATAATCGTTTTTGGTTTTATGTGAACGAGTTCCAAAATAACGAAGGAATGAAACCTTGCCTTTCGCCACTCTTTCGCTAAGGCCCTAAAGCATTAGCTAGGCCTTAAGTAAACTTAAGGTGGTACCCGGAAGCGGCTACTCAGCAAGGCTCATTCCCGCGCGTATGCAAAGATACAATATTCGCAGGTAATGAGCTAACCTTACCGCCTCCTTCCCAGGTACCAAGTGGAAAGTTGGAGACTCGTCAATAATATCAAAGTGTTTAAAACACTTAATATTTTCAAGTTAACTCAATGCCCCAATAATTAAGGGCATAAATAAAAAATCAGATAGCAAATTAAAACTTAGCTATCACTAAGCAAATATAAGGACTTAGCTATAGCTATGCAAATAATTTAAAAAATTTATGGCTGAAAAAATACCAAAGACTAAAATAGAATGGGAAATTGTTAAATTGGTGAGAGAAATAAGGAATGGAAAAAAAGTCAGCCAAGCGAAACTTGCTAAATTGCTTGGAGTAACTTCTGGATATATAGGCCAGATTGAAATAGAAAACTCTCCGAGTATGTACACCTACGACCAATTAAACAAACTGGCGATGGGATTAGAGTGTAGCCTAAAAGATTTTATGCCTGAAAAGCCTGTTGATATTAATTTTGTATAGAGGTTAAAAATGAGGTGAATACAAAGTTTTCACTTTCTTCAACCAAAGAAATCGGATATCTTACTAATCTTAAATTTTTGATTTACAAATCAATATCGAAGATGAGTATATTTTCAAATTGAAACAGATTCCTGTAAATTAAGAATTCAGGCCAAACAGATTAAATGAATTTAAAAACTTATCAGTATGCCACTGGAAATTCAGACAGATAGATTAAAATTATTACCGTTTACAATACAGATTTGTGAGCAAGCATTATCGAGCTCGACTTCACGTCTTACTGATTTAGGTATTATGCCTACTAGAGATTGGCCAGATATGGAAACTTTGGATACATTGCCAAGAATTATAAATAATTTAAAAAAAGTAAAATCGCCTACCGGATTTGAATCATGGATGGTTATTCATAAAAATACAAATATATTAATGGGGGATATTGGATTTAAAGGAGCTCCCAATGAATATGGTGAGGTTGATCTTGGATATGGCATTGTTCAGACCGAAACTAAAAAAGGATATGCAAAAGAGGCTGCCTTAGGGTTAATAGAATGGGCATTTAGGCAAGAAGGAGTTAAAGCAATTACAGCCAATTGTTCAGAAGAGAATTTGGCTTCACAAAAGATATTAACTTTTCTAAATTTCAATGTGGTTAAAGAGTATGAAGGAATGATCTATTGGAAGTTATTGAGTACAAATTAATTTTTACCCCGTGTGGCTTGTATTACAGTTTAAGGGATTATTATAAAGGTAAAGAAGAACTTATGAAGAAGCGGAAAATGTTCTTAATGGGACATCTTTGTTTTGTACATTGATACTACTATTTTTTATGGTCATATTTAAGGATCTGGCTTCTCTAAACTGTTGATAGACTAATGGAGAGATTAATAGATAATGGTTCCCTGTCAGAATCGAAATCATTTATTCGGCAAATTGAAAAAAAAATTATATAATTACTATGAAGACAAGATTTATCACACTATTCTTGCTGTTGTTTGTAGCAAAATCTTTTGCTCAAAATATATCTAATGCACCTATTCAAATTAATTCTTCGGATAGTACAGTTGGATACAAGCTTTTCCCTACACAAAATATGTTCACATTTATCAAATTGAATACAAGAAATGGACAAATGTGGCAAGTTCAATGGGATACAAGCAATAAAAACAGATTTGTAAGTACATTATCAGATACACTTTTAGTAGATAAGGATGAAGAAAAGAATGGCAGATTTTTTCTTTATCCAACTACTAATATTTTTAATTTTATTCTTCTCGATCAAATAGACGGTAGAATGTGGCAGATCTCCTGGGGAAGAGAAAAGGACAGAAAAGTACTTTTAATTGAATAATAATGTATTCTTATTGTCTTAATAACTAATATTCATTTTTAAACCATTAAATACATGAAAAAAGTAATTGCTATATGCACGATTATCGTGCTAAGCCTATCTTTCCAGAATTTAAGTGCTCGGATAAAATATCCAGGAAAAAGACACACTACTAGCCATGGCGGCACTTATAAAAGTGGTAAAGGTAGCTCTCATAAAGGCGGAACATATAAGAACGCTAAAACAGGTAATCGATACGGTAGACATAGATAAGACAATCATCAAATAAATATTAATTTAAATCATTAGCATAGAATATGAAGATTGATCTTAAAACCAATAAAAATTTAACCGTAAATGAGGTTCTAACCCTATATCAGGCCAATAAATGGAGTGCAGCCGATAAACCAGAACTACTGGTGAAAGCACTATTGAATTCGCATTCTTTAGTTTCTGCTTGGGACGGTACAACATGTTTTCACTTGCAAATGCTTACTGCTGATGGAGAAGCTATAGACTTTTATAAAAAGAATGGCTTCGAAAGAGCAGGACAAACGGAGCCGATGTGGATCTATTCCGGTGGCGATCATTAAAATTGATTATGAAATACTTATTAATACTTTTAAATCTTTGCAGCTTATTATTATCCGCTTATTGCCAGGATACACCACCGATTGCAGTGTCTCCCATTGTTGATTTAAATATACCGGTCAATCAAAAAATTGTCAATACTGTCGATAGTTTTTTAAGAGTAAGGGACGACTATACCAATATTAATAGGTATAAATTTTGTGAAAAATCTGACTTTGATCGATTTGGAAGTCCGTTTTCTTTCTTGCAGAATATGGAGAACAATAATAGCGGTCAGCGTGTTTTCAATCCTTGCGTAATGGAGATTATACCTTGGGTTCCCCAGAAGCAATATATTGTCAAGATCAGTTTTATCTCATCCAGTAAACCTATTCTAAAAGCTATGGTCAATGTAATAGCAAAATACAATAACGATACAGTAAAAATCTCATCTTATCTAAATTTTACTGAGCAGACCTGGCAAAAGAAAGAAAAGGAAGAAATTGTCTACTATATAAGTCGCAATAGATTAAAAAACGTTTATAGAGACATCAATTCACAGATAAAGTTTAATAAAAAAATGTCTCAGTATTTTGATATTCCCAGGATCCCTTTTACCTACTATTCTGCATCGACAGTAGAAGAGTTTTTTAATATGCAGGGTTTTCAATATCATCCGATGATGTATGCAGATAGTACCGGTGGCGTCGTTTACAAAAACAATGTATTGTCGGCAAATAATTCGGAATATTATCCTCACGAAATCAGTCATCTGTATATCAGAAAAGCTATTCCCGGGATAAATCAGTTTTTCGATGAGGGACTTGCTACTTATTTAGGCGGAAGCGGAACGCTATCTTATGAACAACTTAAAGCCAAATTCAAGAAAGAAGTCAATCGGATAGATATATGGAAAGTTTGTCAATCCAATATATTTGACAGGACTTATTGGACACATGATTTTCCAGCCAGCTATGTGGTAGCAAGTATAGTTTGTGAATATGGCATAAAAAAATACGGGAAAGTAGATTTTTTTAAATTGCTCAGAGATATACGTGAAACAAATTTAATTTTTGAAAGTCTAGGTTTAAATAAAGAGAATATACAAAAGGAACTGCTCCGACTATTGGCTGATACCTCAATCTGAAAATTAAATACATAGCTAATTAAAAATCTCATTAAAAACAGAAAAATAATTTTTATCTGTTATGCATGAAAAGCCTATTAACATCTGATTTGGAAAACAGAATTAAAATTGAGTAAATTACAAATATCGATCTTAAAAGGGATTATATGTCTGAAATTGCGAAACCACATTATTTAAAAAAATCTATAAGAATATTCAAATTCTATACTATTGCGACATTAATATTGATTTTAATAATTATGCTTTTGCCGCCTTCACGGAAGAATTATCCAATATTGGTATCTGCACTTACACTATTACTTTTAGTAATTGCATTAATATTTCCTCCAATGGGTTTATATTATAGCTGGAAAAGCTATCAAGCAAAAGAAGAACCAAGGAAAAAACGAACAATGTTTTTTATGGGGGCATCTGTTTTTTTGTACTTTGATAATATTATTTGTTATGGCCATAATTAAGGATCTGGCTTCACTTAATTGGTAAGAAATTGATTTTTATATTGACTGATATTGCTAATCCTAATTTTAAAAAAATAAAAAAACGATGATTTTAGAAGTAGCTATTTTAAATGTAAAACTTGGTAGAGCGGAGAAGTTTGAGAATGATTTTCAAATAGCTAGCCAGTATATATCATCTATCGACGGATATATAACACACTCCTTAAAGAAATGTATAGAGGTAGACAACCAATACATTTTATTAGTGCAATGGGTTTCTGTCGAAGCACATGAAGTTGGATTCCGACAGTCTCCGCAATACCAGAAATGGAAAACCTTACTGCACGACTATTATGATCCTTTTCCGCAGGTTTTGCACTATGAAGAAGTATGATAGATTGAATGTCTTGTACCTTACTATCAAAGTGAGGGGATTGGTCGTTTGATCATGGATAAAATGCAAGAGATCTATAAGGGTTTTCACATGCAAATGCTTACTGCAGACGGTAATGCTATTGAATTTTATATAAGGAACGGCTTTGAACGAGCTACCCAAACAGAACCGGGAAGCACTTTATTAATTGGTGCCATTCTTTTTATTCTAGCAACGGGATTAGGTGCTGAAGAAGCAATGGTGGTTACACTGATGCTTTTGGCCTTAAGTCTTGTCTTCTCTATACCAACCCTAATTATCTATATTTTACTCTTGAACGGGCTTAAAAAACATAGCAGAATAAACACAAAATAGGTTAGACCAATTTTGATTTCTACCGCAATTCTTGGCACTGGTACCAAAATCTGTTTGTTTAATACAGCTGGAGTTATGCAACCAATAATCTGCTATTTAATCGCTACAATTGTTTCTAGTTACTTTTTCGAGATTGAGAAGGGGAATTTGGAAATTACTGATTAATTTTGATAAAAAATCTTGTTTATTTACAGAAAATAACTATTCTTGAAGAAATACCAAAATGGTATCGGCGAAAAGGTTATTTGTTATCATGCTGAAATCAATGGTGTTTAATGTGTTTAATTACTCTATTTTAAAAGTGCTGTTAGCATTTTAAACATGCTACTTCTAATCAGTCTTTACTCAATGATATAAAGACTCTTGTTAAGTATTATGCTAATGAAGCCGATTAAACATCCGCAACGGCAATGCTATTCTGTTACTTTTAATCCTGCATGCATTGTTTTCTACTAAAGTATAAAGGCTCTTGTTAAGTATTTTGCTAATGAAGCCGATTAAACTTCGGCAACGGCAATGCTATTCTGTTACTTTTAATCCTGCATGCATTGTTTCTCACTAAAGGCTTAACGACCTATTTTAACACAATTTCTTAATTAAAATTTAAAAAAATGAATAATCAACTAACTATTGTTCTAACGTCAATTGGCCTAGATAATGAATCCTCATTTTATGCCTATTATTCTGAAGGAAATCTAAAATTAAAAGGCAATGACATGTCAAATTTAGTATATATTGATATGCATGAACCATTTGACATCAGAATGGCAGTGAACTGCATAAGTCAATTCTTGTCAATACTACATACAATCAATCCTGACTTAAGGAATATAGACATTTCTGAATTTTTTAATGGGCCTAAATTTATGGGTGAAGCTAATACTAAAACTAATACTAATGAAGAGGAAATTATTACTTTTAAAGAAGTAAAGTCCTACATACTATTATAATAAACCCATTTCATATATGCGGCAAAACTGTAAAAATCATTGGATCCTACTTCTTTCAAGAATGATCCAATGATTTAACAATACTCAAAATATTTATCGAATCTTTAAGCCAGATATGGTTTCCCGTAAAAATTTAAAAATTAGACATTGTACTTTTCCCAAGTATAACTGTAAAGTACTTTTTCTTGTAATTCTTTATTAAACGCTGTAAAAATAATGCTTAAAAAATTTATGTTTTAAATTACAATTATTATATTGTACTCACATATTATTAGACCATCACACCTTTTTTCCGTCGTGATAAAAACGAGTTCAAAAGGACGATTTATGAACTAGCCATTTATTAAAAATGAAAATTCTTCATACAGCAGACTGGCATATAGGCCAATTATTTCACGAATATGATCGCACCTATGAACATCAGCAATTCTTAGAATGGCTGGTCGAAACATTGCATCATGAAAAAATTGAAGTACTGCTTATTAGCGGAGACGTGTTTGATATATCAAATCCGTCGGCTCAGTCGATCAGAATGTTTTATTCCTTCTTGAATCAAGCTACTTCTAGAAACCCAGATCTACAAATTATAATCACTGCCGGAAATCATGACTCTGCATCACGCCTGGAGGCGCCAAAGCCTTTACTCCTGTCTTCAAAAATTCATATTGTTGGATTGGTTGAGAAAGATGCGGAAGGAAAAATAGATTATGAAAAGTTGATTGTACCGATATATGACCAGGCTGGAAGAATCAAGATATACTGCCTTGCTGTACCATTCCTGCGTATGGGAGATTACCCAGCCATACCTGACTGCTCTAACCCCTATACAGAGGGTGTAACCGCACTTTATAAAGAGTTATTTGACTGTGCGCAAGAAAAAATTAAGGACGATCAAATCATTATATCGATGGGGCATCTACATACGCACCATGCTGAAATAACTGAGCTAGATACAACAGAAAGACCAATTATGGGTGGTGTAGAATGTATTCCGGCGACGGCTTTTCATGATGATATAAAATATGTTGCTCTTGGACATATTCATAAGGCGCAAAAAATAGGCGGCAAAGACCATGTGCGTTATGCTGGCAGTCCCCTGCCTATGTCCTTCTCAGAAATTAACTACAAGCACCAAGTCATCGCATTTGATCTCGACGACGAGATGCGTAACCTACGATCGATCGAGATACCATTGTTTGTACCGCTGCTGAGAGTTCCGTTAAAACACCAGCCTTTACATGATGTCATTGCTTTGCTTGAACAACTACCTCCTTCTGATCAAGCTAACAAAGCTACAATACCTTATCTGGAAGTTCGTGTATTTTTAGAAGGTCCTGAACCAGCATTGAGGCATAAGGTAGAGGTGACATTGCAGAAGAAGAAAGTGAGACTTGCGAAAATTGATGTGAAGTATCCTGACTCCAAAACGGTGCAACATCAACTCATCGCTCCAGAGCAGTTGCAGGAATTAAAGCCGATTGATGTATTTGGAAGAATATACCAATCGAGATATAATAGTGCCGTACCCGAAGAGATCCTACATCTTTTTCAACAAGTAGTGGAAGAAGTCAATCAAACAGCCGAGTAGAATGAAGATATTAGCTATAAGAATTAAAAACCTAGCTTCCCTAGAGGGAGTGACAGAAATTGACTTTACTTCCGAGCCATTATCATCCGCTGGCATATTTGCGATTACGGGAGCTACTGGCGCTGGAAAATCTACGATATTCGATGCCTTGTGCCTTGCTCTTTACGGAAAGACACCGCGGTATCTGCAGGCGAAAGAATCTGGTATCGAAATTAGAGATGTTGAAGGGAGCACCCTAAATCAGGGTGATGTGCGGAGCATCTTGCGCGATGGTACCGCGGATGGCTTTGCTGAAGTAGATTTTGTCGGTATTGACGAACAATATCATCGTGCTACTTGGAGTGTAAGGCGTGCGAGAAATAAAGCGGATGGTAGCATGCAATCTGATGCTGTGACGTTAAAAAATATAACTACGAATATCGATTTTCCAGCCAAAAAAGCTGAAACGTTAAGTGAGATTGCAAGGTTGGTAGGTCTAAATTTCGATCAGTTTACCCGGTCTGTGTTACTAGCTCAAGGCGATTTTACAGCTTTTATGAAAGCCGATAAGGGTGAAAAAGCTTCTCTGCTTGAAAAGTTGACTGGCACTCATATATATTCGGAAATATCGAAAAAGATTTATGAAAAATACAGAGCTGAAGAAGTGCTGTTGCGTGACCTTAATCTTCGTAAAGAAGGAATCATCACGCTCACCGAAGAAGAATTGAAGACGCTCTCAGATGAACAGGAGACACTGGAAATCGAGATCAAAGCTTTAGAAAAAGAAATTGAAAAACTTACTACTGAAATCTCTTGGTACGAACAGCTCGCTAATTTGCAATCTAATTTTAATCTAGCGTACACAGCATTAAATGTTGCAACGGAGATCCAAAGCTCTGCCCAGCCACGCAAACAAAAACTGAAAACTGTTGAGCAAGCACAGCAAACCAAAAGCTGGGCAGATGCCTTGAAACATGCTCAACAGCAGCATGCTGACAAAACAACAGCCCTCGCACAAATAAAAGCAAACATCGCCGTCCTACAGGATGATAAAGAAAAGCTCGAAAAGCATTTGGAGGTGGCCGAAACCAATCTTTTAGAAAAAAACAATGTACTAACCAATGCCCTTCCCCTACTGGAGCAAGCTAGACGACTTGATACGCGGCTGGCGGAGAAAAAACAACAGGTAGAAAAACTTAAAGAAGAAGCTGAAAATTCTGTTGAAGCCAATAATCAACATCAAACCTTACAGAAGGCTAAACAAGAGGAGTTTGCAAACCTTGCTAATCAAATAAAAGATATCACCGACTGGAAAGCAGACAACAAATACCGCAGCCCGATTGCGGAAAATAAGGACCTCATCTTGTCGAAACTAAAGGATGCGCAGCAGTTTTTAGAAATAGCGCAGCAATCATCCGCTATGTTGACACAAATACAAGATAAATATGATAAAGACGAAGCCAAGAGTTCGATGATAGACTCTGATTGGAAGCAAAAGTTAGATCGCCTGGAAATTTTAAAGAAAAGTAATGATTTACTATCCAAAGAGTTGCAAATAACGTCTATCGAAACTTTGGGCTTAGATAAATCCGAAACAGACAGACAGGTTGAATACACTATAAAAGCACAGGCACATTGGCAACTGTTTTATGGTGCACTTACGGAATTGGAAGCACTAAACCAAAAACAGGCAAATGATAAGTCTGACCTTCAAACAAAACAGGAATCTTTACAAAATTTAGCCCAGCAGCTGCCGTTGGAAAAGGCACAACGCGATACGGCGCAGCAGCTTTTACATCAAGCTCGTCTGGCATCGACCGAAAACGTAGAAACATTGCGGGCGGCTTTAGTGGATAACGAGCCTTGCCCTGTTTGCGGAAGCATAAGTCATCCCTATGTGCTTCATAATCCGCAATTGGAAAATGTATTGGTGAAACTGGAAAAATCATTCGAGGAACATGATCGGAGCTATCACGCGAGCAATAACCTCTATATAGCCCTGGAACAGGAAAGTAAGATGCTACAGCAAAACATTGAGAGCCAAAGTGAAGAAATTGCAGCAAGGCAAGTAGCATTAGTCTCTAAAAAGCAAATTTGGGAACAATTTGATATTGCCGACGAAAGTAAGGCCATAGCCAGTGCTGAAAAAGCAGCCTGGATTGAAACAAAATTACAGGATCTTAAAATCAAACAGGGTGATCTGCAAGCGCAAATACAAGCTTACACTGAGAAAAAGCGACAAATAGAAGTTGGCAAAACACAAATAGACCAACTTAAAGAAAAGACCGATAGCCTTGCCAATCAACTCAAAGACATCCAAAACCAACTGGCTATTTACAAAGAACAGCAAAGCAGCCATACGAGAGATCGTGATAAGGCATCACGTGATTTAGACAGTGTTGAACGGCTGCTCTCCCCCTATTTCACCGCTCCAGAATGGATGAAAAATTGGAAAGCTTCACCTCTAGCATTCGTTGAGCGTATTGAAACCTTTGCCCGCGATTGGAAAGAAAAAAGCGAAAGGATGGATCAATATACCCGTCAACATACAGCACTCGAAGCCACGATAAGCCAACTGGAACACCAAGCTAAAAGTCTCGCTTCAGATGTCAGCAAAAAAACGGAAAATCATGTTGCGGAAAATAAACTGTATCTAGCTTTATTTAAGGAGCGCAATTCGATATTTGTAGGTCAATCTGCAAGCGAAACGGAGACCAAGCTAAAGCAAGCAATAAAGGATGCTCAGCAGCAACTCGAGCAGCTTAAAATAACTAGGGAACAACTCAATATCAACAGCACCAAAGCCCAAACCCAATACGATGAATTGGCCGCTTCAATAATAGCTTTACAAGCCGATGCTCAAAATGCATTGGAAAAAATGCAGGGTTGGCTTGACGATTTCAACACAAAGAACAGTCAATCGTTAACCATTGAGGAACTCCATGATTTATTGTCAATGAGCAGCGATTGGATGGCTAAAGAACGCGGGGAATTGCAAACGATGGACGAGGAAGTAACCAAAGCGAGTAGCGTTCTTTCGGAACGAAAACATGCTTTAGACACCCACAAAGAAAAAAGTATATCCGACCGAGCAGTTGAGGAACTCATCGATCTCAATGCCGTAGCAAAATCGGCTCTGGAAACTAATAAACACAAAAAAGGGGAAAACAGCTTCCGCCTACAACAAGATGCTGTGCATAAACAGAATATTGGTGACTTGCTGGAACGTATTGCGGCGCAGGAAGCTATCAAGGATAACTGGAGCAAACTAAATGAAATCATCGGTTCGGCCGACGGTAAAAAATTCCGTCAGATTGCCCAAGAATACACGCTCGATGTGTTATTGGGCTATGCCAACATTCATTTGCAAGCACTGACCAACCGGTACAAAATCGAACGAATACCTCTTTCATTGGCTCTTCAGGTAGTAGATCAGGATATGGGCGATGAGGTGCGCACCGTCTATTCCCTTTCGGGCGGCGAATCGTTTCTGGTTTCGCTTGCCTTGGCATTAGGCCTTGCTTCTTTGTCATCTAGCCGTATGAAAGTGGAATCTTTATTTATTGACGAAGGCTTTGGTTCGCTAGACCCTAATACACTGAATATCGCTATGGATGCTCTTGAACGCCTGCACAATCAGGGACGTAAAGTGGGTGTCATCTCTCACGTGCAGGAAATGACGGAAAGGATCCCTGTACAGATTAAAGTGAGCAAACAGCAGAGCGGGAAGAGTATGGTAGTTGTTGAGAATATTTTTTAAAATTAAAACAGAACAATTAATGCTAGCTAAATTAAGATTAGACCGAACAGCAGTATATGAGCAAACAATAGCTGCAAACGAAATATCAAAAATGTTATGCGCATTTGTTGAAGGAAGAAAACATATATTGTGCATAGGAGCAGAACAAGGCGATATAACAGGTTGGGATGATTTTGTAATACAAGAGAGTTTATATGAGTTTAAACATCTTCAAATAAAAAGACAACAAACTGATTTTGCCCCTTTGAGTAACTGTATCAAAAATGGAACTACAGACTTAACACCATTGGATCGATCAATGTTATCATTGGCTAATTGGATATTAACATATAACTCAACGACAAATTCTAATATCTATAGCTTTATATTATGTCTTCCTCATGAAGGACCATCAATAAAGAGAAATCTTGAGATACGAAATTTGAAAGATTTTATAGGATTACATATTAATTCTACGACAACAAATCAAGGCCTTTATAACTTGCAGAATGTCGCTAGAGATGCGACTGCGATAAATATATATAACTGGTTAACAACGTGGTGTGGATTTAGTGATTGGGATCATATTCTAAAAGCATTATTAAAATTAAAAATTGTTGACTATAGAACAGAAACTGATATTGATTCTGATAGCATAAATCAGTTGTCAAGAATTTTTAGTGAGCCACTTAATGTATTGTCACGTATTAAATCATATACTCAAGATAACTCAGCCTACACTGGAAGTATCTCTCCAAGGCAATTATTATTTGAATTAAAAGATTACTTATTAAATAGCCAAAAAACATGGACTCAGATAAATAATATAAATGACAAATGGGAAATATCTGGGATTCACGATCTGGAAAGTAATACGCATATTGAAAGGCCGTCTAAAATAATACCATTGTTATGGTCAAATAGTAGAGATAGAGCTTTACATATTAATTTTTCTCAAGTAAACACCTCTCTTTCTCCTATTTACGAAGTGGTATTTCAATTGGCTATACATCTCCAAGGAAATGTAAATGCACTATGTACTAATTGGGATGGTTGGAAAGTAAACATTGAAAGTAAACTAGGAGGCACACTCGGAGATAAAGAGGATGATTTAGAAAATCTTACCATCTCTAGTAATAATGCGCCTTATAGTTTAATGGGAGGAATGTATATAAATTCAAATTCCGAACGTGAAGCTTTCGCGAAAGATATGACTAATCAGATGGCAAAAAAGACGTGGGAGTTAGTTTCTGAAAAAATATTTATAAGAATATCACAAATGGATATTAGCCAATCACCAAACTTAAGAGACGCAGTTGAAACACGCTGGAATGTTTGGAAACAAATTATAGAAAATGATGAATCAAAGCTGACCTCTCTTTTAAAAAAAATTGTACATCCTAATGCTGAAGGAGACGAAATTTTGGGACACCTACGAATAGGACCTAAGACAAAATTATTAATCGCGGATGCAGTATTTAACTGCTTGCTTATTTCAGTGGCATTGGATCCAATTGGCGAAGAAATTATGAAAACTGAAGATGGATTAAGTATCGGCGCTATAGGACTTACTTGGTGGAGTGGACCAGCTGGAAAAGGCAGAAGAGTTAGGAAGATAGACGAGGAAGAATCTATTGACGACCTTATTGGCAAAGAAGCATACGATATTCTAATTCTTTCACAAAGTGAACAGCCAGAAGGTGTGATTTATAAAGAATCGATTAGCAACTCTGCTAAATTTGATCATTCTTTAGCATCAGGAAATAGTCCAAAATTATTAATAACCAAAAACCGAATTTTTGATTCAATTATCAAAAAAGGAAGTATTGATGAACTTCAAACCTATCTAAAACAAAAACTCAAAATCTATAACGTGTCACTTACTGAAACTTTAAACAATAACATATCATGACTTTTGACCAATTCATATCGTATATCCATCACCAGATTGAAGCTCGTTTTTCAATAATAAGTCAAGGGACAATTGAAAACGAGATGATCGAGGTAGCTTCTGAAAATCTTCAAAACAAAGAACTAATTCGTTTTTTTCGCCCTCTAGAAACTTCAGAACCATCTCTCAAAACGCTACTTGTAGTAGGTATAAATTCGGATAGCAATCTAAAAGATGTTTTACAATGGGCTGCATTATGTAAGGAGTTACTTTTAGATCCCGAAACGGCTGATATCTATCTTGCTATCATGTGGACTAAAGAAACTCAGCTTTCAATTGAAGAATGTTTAAGGATTGAGTCTAGTGAGGATTTCTGTCGAAAATTTGTATTGCGTCCAAACGAAACTAAGGAATCATTTTTGGAAAGAACATTTATAACAAAAGTTGAGGCTCCAACTCCATTGGATTTAGGCCAAGACCCACTTATTTCAGCTTTTTCAGTCTTAGAACAAGAATTTGCATGGTTTAATGATGAAGAAAAAGTCAAGTGGCGACAAGCATTTAGTTCTGGCATGTCAAGTTTTGACCTTTTTAATACATTGATAAATAACCAATCAGAAAGCAATGAAGCATCTTAAAAAAATAACAATAAGTAACGCAAGACGTTTTGGCAAGGATGTCGAAATTGAATTAAGTTCTGGAGCTAATATATTTCTCGCTCCAAATGGAACTGGAAAAACAACTCTTTTCGAAGCTATAGAGTTTGCATTGACTGGCTCTATTCAACGTTTAGCAAATCCACCATTATCATTAATCCGTGACAAACAAAATGGTGTGGATGTAAGATTAGATTTTGATAATGGAAACTACTGTGAGGTTAATTACAGAAAAGGTGCAGAACCTAGCATATCTGGAAATCATGATTTATTGTTTCCAGAATACTCCATAAAAGATATTCCATTTCTTTTAAGACTTACGCATCTTATAGAGCAACGTGGAAATAACTGGTTTATACAAAAAGGAGAGTCTTCTCAGGCAGGAGATTTGTTAGATAAGTTATCTATTGGAAAAGATTTAAGCGCCATTGCCAAAACAAAATCAAATACTTTGAGTGCTGCTACTAAAACTATAAATGAAAAAAAGGACGAGAAGGACAAACATAAAGAAAAGATTTCCATTTTTGAAGATAAATTAAAAGAACGCGATGCTACAAAGTTAAACTATGTCCTTAAGCCTTTAAACGAAATTATTGACCAAATTCAAAGCATTCACAAACAATTTGATGGTTCATCAGATTCGGAAAACATAGATCAAAATCCAGATGCCGTAGCTAGCTATCGAGGACTTGTAAACTCCATTATACTCAAATTACAAGAAGATAATCAAAAGCGTTTATTTAATCTTTCAAATCTTGAAAGCAAACTTTCTCTTTTTGAAAGCAATAACACAGAAATAGCAGAAAAGCAGAAGCAGATTGCTGGAAAAACAGACATAATACAGAAAGCGGATACAGATATCGCACCATTAAAGACTTCATTGATTGCACTCCAAGGTACTTTTAATGAACAGACAGACTTACAAAAAGACTTACAAAAATCGAAAGGATTATTAGATAAAAAGAAAGAGGAAGAAACAAAATCAGCATCGACAGAAAAATCTATCAAGTCAATCTCCGATTCTATTTCTGAACAAAAATTAAAATTAAAATCAGAGAGCGAACTTGTTGACAAGCTCAACGCTAAAATTGCTACGTTCAATTCTATTAGAGCGAGTGAAGCAGAAGCACTAAAAAAGCAAGGGGAATTAAATTCACTACAATCGGTAATCGAGGATTGGAATACCCATGTGCTAAAAGTGATTGAAATAAAAAATCTTATTAACAATCAAAAAGGACAAAAAGCAGATTATCAGAAAAAAATAGAAGATTTTCAAACTGATTTAGTAAAAATAGAAAAGTTATTTAATGAAAGCCAAACCAAACTTAATTCCCTAAAAAATGCTTCCGATGCTATTCTTGGTGCAGTAGGTATTATAGCAACAAATTTACCTGATGACCAAAGAAACTGCCCTGTTTGTAACGCAGAATATGAACCTGATGAACTTTCAAAGCAAATAGCTTTGGCATTGGAACAAATAGATCCTGTCATCAGTAGTGAAATTGAAACTAACAATACATTAAAAACAGAAGTTGACACTAAAAAACAGCAGATACAAAATGAAAAAACAACATTAAGTAAAATCAATGAAAGTTTAGTTGAAAATGAGGATAAATTAAAAAATGCTCAAGAATTTATTAATGAAAAATGCATCCCTAGATTTCCTGACAAAAGCAATGTCACTGAAGCAAACGAATGGTTAATAAGTGAAAAAGAAAAAAACAATATAAGTATAGAAAAGATTGTCAAGGATAAAACAGAATTTGGGGAAGAACCATCTTCAAAAGAATTAAGTGAACTAATAACGGCTAGAGACCAGACAAGAGATACAATTCAATCCAATGAAACAAATATCAGTATACTTACGGCATCTCTTGAAAGTATAAAAAGTGAAATTGAAAAGATAAATCAATCTCTTTTATCAATCAACACAGATTTATTAGACTCACAAATTTCTACTATAGCTACAGAAATTGACGCTACAACATTAAAAATTACTGACAACACTAGGGCTAGTGAACAAATTGTGAAGCTTAGAAGAGAAGCCGAAGAACAAATCACAGACCTAAATATGGCAATTTCGAAGTTACAAGGGCAGCAGAATGAAATCTTAGCAGAATGGAAAGATGGTAACTTAATTGAACCGCCTTCATTGAGCAATCTTAACATAGGAAAAAATATACTCATCCTGAATGATGAACTTATTAAAAAAGGATTAGAAGATCTAAATAAGATGAGTGACGAACTAGGTCGCTGGAACGCAGCAGAAAAGTTTACTACATTGGATAAAGAAATTAAAGAGATTTGTGAGAGCCAAGAAGAGCAAGTCTATTTATCAAACATGAAGGAACGATTATCAATAATAGATGGAGAACTATCTTTCATAAAAGAAAGAAAAGCCGCCCTTGAAAAATTATATCGTAAAATCGGTGAAGAAGTTGATGGTGTACACGATAAAATCAAAGCCATAAATCCGTTATGGGTTTCTTTACTAAAAAAAATTGTTGTAAACCCTCGCTTTGTAGAGACACAATTAGAGAGTTACTCATATAGAAATAAATCTCAGGCAGAAGTTAAAATTAACCTTCATGATGAACAGGTAAGTGTAATGGAAGTAGCTAGCGAAGCCCAAGCGACAGACTTACAATTAACTTTTATGCTTTCTATGGCTAGTACCTATAAATGGACGCCGTGGAAATCATTGTTACTAGATGATCCAACTCAACATCATGATCTTGTTCATGCTTCTGGTGTATTCGACCTCCTTCGAGATTACATAACTGATCAAGGGTTTCAAGTCTTAATGGGCACTCACGATGTTATTCAGGCAAAATTCTTCCAAAGGAAACTCGAGAATGAAAATATAGACGTAAAACTATGGCGCTTAATTGCTGGCGAGGATGGAGTGAGAGCTGAATTGATAAATTAATAATTCTAATTTAAACCGTCGCCGGCCATCTTTTCAAAGTAAGAATTCGCAGTTTAACAATATATCAATATCTAATATTTGTTATATTTGCATATATCCAAATGGATAAGCCATTAAAAGTTTAATACAATGAGTCAACAAGATTATATAAAAGACATTGCACGTTTTGGGTTGGAAAATGACCAGGACAAACTGTTGTCTACGTTGAACGAATTTATTGAACATAATAAGAACACCAAAAAGGTGAATTTTGCTTTGCAGCTTCAATCGTTATTAAAGGATTCTCTACGTAAGCAGAACAATCATTTAATGAAGGTCGGTTCGCCTACGCATTATCAAACAGTACAAGACAGAGAGACTGATGAGCTAATCTTAGAAAAGCTCACTTCAGATTATACACTCAATAATTTGGTACTAACCGACGCCGCTGCTGATAAATTGAATAATTTTCTTGAGGAACATCGTCAAAGTGAGTTATTGTCGAAATACAATCTACCGGTCTCCAATAAGCTTTTGTTTTATGGCCCGTCGGGATGTGGTAAAACTTTAGCTTCTTATGTTATTGCCGGCGAGCTTAATAAATTGATGATCGTTGTCAACCTTGGAGCCATTGTTTCATCAAAATTGGGTGAAACTAGTAAAAATATCGCGAAGATATTTCGTAAAGCTGCGCAGGAAGATTGCATTATTTTTATCGATGAATTTGACTCTCTTGGTAAAGTTCGTGACTACAGCCAAGATCATGGAGAAATGAAACGGGTAGTTAATACCATTTTGCAATTATTTGATTATCTACCTCAAAGTAGCATGGTAATCGCTGCTACCAATCAGAAAGACATGTTGGACGAGGCGCTACTTCGTCGTTTTGATCTTTCTATTTCATTGGAGTTGCCAGAAAAAGAGCAAATAGAAAAGATGATCAATTTGGTACTCAAGGAAGACCAATTTATTTTTGATAAAAAGGTCTCGAAAACTGAACTAATAGAAAGTGCTAAAGGCCTCTCCTATTACAGTATTCAAAAGACATTGATCAATGCAATAAAACGAAGTTTGTTTGCTATAAAGTCTGTAAAAAGTATCAAACCAAAAATAGATACTCAGATCTGGAAAGATCTATTAGAGCAAGAAAAAAATGCCTTAGCTATTAAATAAGCTAAGGCATTTTTTTACATCAATAATCTCAGAGAATTATACGTCCAAATCTGCTTCTTGATCGAGATCTTCTATCACGTTAGGGATAGCTTCCAATATATTGACAACGCTTAACTCTTCATACAAATTTCCTTTGGGATTATTAGATTTATCTTCTAAATATAGAGCTAATGAGAACTGATGATCTCTGATAGTACGAGCCCATTCGCTTAATTCCGTATCTAGATTTTCTTTAATGGCACATCTCATTACGATAGCTAATTGATTACCTATTTTTCGTAACTCATTTTTATTTATTTTAATAGAATGCTGTTGCCGATTTGATAGAGGTTTATTTACTAGAGGAAAGAAATCTTCCGACCAGCTTTGTATTTTTGATTTGACTCCGAGTATTTTATTTCTTTGAACTCCCTTTAAAAGATTGAATTGCTTTATTTCTCCTTCGGTTAGGCTACCACTCTGCATCCTCTCTTTCAAATTATGTAACTTTGGTGTCCAATATCTCTCATAAAGATCGTGATCACGGTCAGCAAGGACATTTGCTAACTCGTCAATTGAATTCTTAATCAAAGAATTTGCAAAGTTAAAGGAAATATGGAGTGGATTATAGTCAACATGATTACCCCAAGCCGGATTTGTTTTAAAGCATAAAGTTGCCTTAATATCCAAAGCACCATTACCTTTACCCTCTAATAAGTAATCTGGAATTTTTACTAAGATCACTTTATGATGATCTTGTTGTATAGAATCTTCAATAAGTATAGAGACTGTATTTTCCTTTGAATACAATAATTGTTCAACATTTGGTTTTCCATAGCCGGATAGATTTCGGTGAAGATCATCTGCTGATATCACACTATTAGTAATATTTGTTTTGCTTTTGCTAGTTAGTTTATTATATACTATTCCATATTTTTCTATAGCTAATTCATCTTTTCTTACTTTTATTAACTCATCCAAATAGTTTGACGGATAGTTTTCCGCAGAATTTATCAATAGTGCTTTGACAGATTGTATAGAAATTTCAGGATACGTATTTAGCAATTTAGCAGCTAAATTTGCTGCTAAAGGAGATGCTAAACTTGTACCTGCATCAAATGCATAAAAATCGGATCCTAGCTCTCCAAAGCCAATCACTTGCATCGAAGATTCTGGAGTTAGCAGATCTCCTCCTGGCATTAATATATCCGGTTTAAACAAGTTTTTATTACTATGATTTATACTTAATTCACCACCATTAATTTTCTGTTTAAAGTCATAATGATTTTTCCTTGAATAATAAGCCGCTAAATTCTTATCTAGGCTTAAATCTGTACGTGTTTCAGACCTAAAATTTTCGGCCTGTGCTCCTACTGTCATATTATTTATGCTCTCGGCGGGAATACAGATATTAGTATATACACAATTATGAAGTTCCATTTCGTTTTCTGGGGGATTATAAAAATGAAATGGGTATTGATGTCTTTGACTAGGTATTGCTTGCATCCCCTGTAAGTCGTCATAAGGCATATTTCCAGCAGCGATAAATATTAGTATATTTAATTCATAACTTAATTTATCCAATAAATAAGCAAAGTGTGAAGGGGCTTCATTATAACGTTTACTTTGAGCACAAACAGATAAATTAAAAATACGCACTCCGTATACAAGGTTTGCTTGCCTGATTGCTTCAACAACACTAACTACATCTATGTAGCCATTTAGGTCTTCTAAAATCTTTATAGAGAATATCTTTGCATCAGCTTCAATATTCCTATCACCAGAGAAAAAAGACTCTCCAACGGCTGCTAAACTGGCCACTACTGTGCCATGTGTATGAATTGCCTGATGTCCATCCTGAGTATTTGTAATGTCAAGTTTTTCATCTAATATAACCGCTTCTATAGGTTGAATTCTACGTATTCCATTATCGATTACCCCAATCGTTGTCGATCTATTCTTCGGAGCAATACGTAAATTCCAAGTCAACTCCTCTTGATTATATTGATTAGGTCTTACAGCTACACTTCTTAAAGAATGCCCTTGAGCAAGGATATCGAAGTTGTTTACTAATAAATTTAATTGTGAAGATTCGATACCCTCTAGTTGAACCATCTTTTCATATGGGTCAAACTTGAAGTCCTGTAAGCTACCTAATCGTTTTAAATCTTCCAACCTCTCTTTAAGAGCTCCTTTTTGATGATCATATTGCTGAAATATCGGTGCGGTATTATTAATCAATTCTAGAATCAAATCATCACTACAATGGTTTCTGATATCGTCAGCAGTATGATATTTTATATCGTAAATAGTAGTCATAATAGCGTAATCCGTATTTTTAGGAGAGGTCTGATTACTACTATTAATGTATTTAAGTAAAGTTCTGTGAAATTCGTTGAATTTGGCTTGATTTTCTACCGCAAATAGTACTGTCCTATTAAAATCTTCCAACATAACAGCTGTTAAACCAAACTCATTTAGAAATCTTGTTCGGGTTTTAAAATTGACACCATTACTAAATGGAATTAAAAATCTAATCTCAACGATATCTATATTGACATTTATAAGAGTCTTACTTCTAAGACGTTTCTCTCGATCTAGCAATAATTGGTTAAATGAGCCATTCAACTTTTGCTTATGATTACGATAGGCTTCCGGATTTTGGTCGATAAGATCTGTCTTTTCAATACCTCGATCCTTCTTAAATTTATTAACAACCCCAAATGGGTTTCTTAAATATAAATGTGGTAGTCTTCTGTTCATAAAATGGCAATTTATCGTTAATACTAATATAGTAAAAAGAAATATAACCAATAGATTACATAACGATTTCTTTGATTCTAATACCTACAATTGTTTATTTCAAGAATCTAAAAATTGAGAAATTTGATATATTTTACATTACGGGAAACCGTAGATAATATAATTTTAGCTGTATTAGATTTGCTTTCTTAAGATATAAAAAATATGAAAAAAACCTATTTAATTGGCTATGATTTAAACAGAACCGGCCAAGATTACGAAACTCTAATTGACGAAATAAAAAAACTTGGCACTTGGTGGCATTGTTTAGATAGCACATTTATAATTAAATCAACATCTACAGCCACTCTAATTAGGAACCATCTAATGACTTTCATTGACTCCAACGACGAGCTACTCGTTGTAGGGCTAAGCGGCGAGGGTGCTTGGACTGGCTTTTCAAATGAATGTTCAAACTGGCTAAAAAACAACCTCTAGCATATATCAAATGTCTATATACATGATCTACAAGTATAGATTGTAACAGCTAAATCTTCGGAAAAAGTAAATAAAAATACCCACGATCAAAAAATTATTTATCGTGGGTATTTAAAAAATGGATAAATCTAATTTAAATTGAAAATTTTAGCTGTGTCAGCTTCATTAAGAACGTCATTATAATTATCATCTTTAAAAGATTCAACATCGACTTTAAGTAAGCTCAACAGATAACGTGCAAATTCGTCCTTAGCACCAGTATTTTGAGGAAAATTTACTATCCTGCTTAAGGAAGCAGTTAGAAGGTCAGCCATTTGAATATATTCATTTCCAAAAGAATCTTCAGCGACAAAATTTAATAAATATAACCCATTAATTTTTTGACTCCTTATTCTTTCCTTTATATTAGCTAGTTTAAGCTTATCTCGTCCATCCTCTTCTCTATCTATTGTAAGAGTTAAATTTCGAGGCAATTTAGCTCTATTTGAGTTATGTTCTTGCAGCACTCCCTCATAAAGCAAATGAGTTGTCAGATCTTCTAAGGCTCTGTCATTATCTGAAACACCCTTCCGTTTTAATACAATAGCTTTAAAACTAATCTCAGGATTTAAACCAATGAACTTCTCGACGAATTGCTTATATCTATCTAGATTGTTAGTCTTCAAATCTTTAAAATGAAATTCGAATCTGATATCATTTAGCTTTTTCCAATCAAACAATTCTTTTTGTTTCTGTCTCAAAGAGGGACCGAAGGAAAACAACCAAATTGATCCTATAATTAGGTAATCGTTCGTTTTACCAGACTCATCTACATAAACAAAAAAGTTATCGTCTAAAGGCTTATCATTAACGTTATCTGTTTCAAACTCTTCCCTTAGTTTTCGTCTAAATTTTTTTACCTCTGGATCAGCTTGAAATAGTCTATACTCATTTTGAATCTTAGCTCTTGCTCTTGAAAGCGATGTTTGCTTTGTTAACTTGAATAATTTATCTTTTGTAAGCTCCCCATCACCCAAAATCTCATGCTCAAAATATTTCCAATAGTTCCAAGCTAATTCCGCATCGGAATTTCGCGATTGCGGGAAATAACTCAAAATGAAAGCAACCCTATCTTTTAATCTATCAAAATTATTTGATCTTATATTTTCATTCAATTTAAGAATGTCCTCTTTTCTCTTTAGGTCTTTATCAAGTTCTAGATTTTCAAGCTCTTCTGTGTTATTTGTTTCCATTTCGATATCGTTTTAAATTATTTTTGAATAGAGTTAATTAGTTAGTCGATAGATGGTAGTGAAAATATACCGAACTATAGAGCCATTAGATTTTAATAATTTTAACTTACCAAGAAAGATACCTACATAGCTTGCTCCTATATCGCTAAAGATATTGCCACCGATGGCAACATTGGCAGCGCTTGGATCATCATATCGTGAAATCTCTCTCCCTTCGACGGGATTGGCATTAAATTTATTCCTATCCATTTAAAGACTGTATTAAGGATATTTAAATGATAGATCATTATCATCTCTCGTTGTTTTTACATTGACAGATTTTTCTTTTAAGCAATCGATTACTTCTTGATCTATATGCCTATCTCCTGACACAAACGCATATTTCGGTCGCATTATGTTGAAAAGTTCGCTAGAACTATTATTTCGACTCCCATGATGAGCCACTTTTAACCAAAAAATATCCTTAATGGTATCTGGATATCCTGGTATTTCTTTAAATGAGTTTATAGCTGCATCTCCTGTAAACAAAAATTTGTTACGATTTACAACTATACTTATTATTATACTTGATTGATTTACTGTTGTCACTTGAGCTTTAGGCGTTTTATCTAAGGTCTGACAAGGAAATCCCATCATCATCAAAGTTTTCATACCTCTTGGTTTGTTTACAAATGATTCATATAACAACTGTTCTCCTATTTGTGATTTCGAATTCTTAAGATTAGGTAATAATGTTTTATAAAAAGATTCAGATGGCCCAAGCACCATTATTACCTCCTCCCAACCTGGATACTGACAACCTGTAAATGGTTCAATAGTTGGAATGCTCGTATTGATTAGGAAATCAACAAATTCCGCCATATCATTATAACTTTCAAGCAGAACATTTTGAAAGCTAGAATAATTCTCTTCTAAAAGAAAAAGTTGCTTTAAAGCATTGACTTCCTCGGATTTTCTATGTTGAAGCAAGTCATTAGAAGTTGAAATAGTCTTCTGTAAATCCTCAATATTAGGCTTATGAACCCAAACTGTCCCAATTTTATTTTGGTAGTGTTGGGCAATTTTTTTTAGTCCACCAATATGATCTGAATCATAATGCGTACAAATAACTAAATCTGGACCACTCTTTCCAGTTTTGGTTAAAATTGGGTCAAGCTTTTGTATTACTTTATCTGCATCTTTTGCATTACCGCCGTCTATAAGAACTACTAAGTCTTCAAGCCCTCTTTTTAAATGAACGATAATAGCATCTCCATCACCGATATTCGGCATTTCAATTTTAATTTCCATAAAAGTTAATTTATTAATCTTGTTTACTAATAATCATACTACAGTCGACGTAATTCCAAGTCCTGATTTCCAACGTTGAATACTAGCTCCCTGCTATATGGCTAAGGACATTGGTATCAATGACAACATTGGCTGCTATTGGATCATTATATCGTGAAATCTCCCTCCCTTCGATGGAATTGGTCGTGGTTACTATCATGGCCTGCTACTTTTCAATCGGGCAAGGTTAATACCCAAGCCTAATATACATTATTTATTCTGAATTAATATGTTTATAGATATTAACTTTCAAGATTATTACAAACTGTAAGGCTAAGGTATGGATTTGGAAGAGTGGTAAGATACGGGAAACCGTAGCTGATTTATTCAACTGTTTTAAGAAGACAATAAAAAAAAAGCCTTCCTCGTTAACCGTCAAGGGAGGCAATTTTGGCTAGATGTCCGCTTGGGCTAGATGTTAACCGGCTTTGGGCATTCATCTACTGTAAAGATCGTGAGATTAGTTGAGATAATTGTTGTTCATTTCTTAGAAAATGTTGTTCAAAAATTGAATCCTAATAATAATTTAATTCCAAAAGGCTATTTCACTTCATCAAATATTATTATCAGTTTCACGAAAGCTCCAGATCAACCCACTCTTCGATAATGACAACCGTCTTTTATCAAAAAGTTCTTCCATGATCATCCACACCTGATCCGTCAACGTAAAATATTTTTTAGTGCTTAGATCATCTATTGTTAGAAACCCAGTAACAGAGAACTTCTCAACGGTTAATACTCTATTTTCAACATCTATGAATAATTTTTTATCTGTTGAATAATCAAGAGAAATATTTTTTAGAACCTCTTTCCTATTGGTAATCTCAGAAGCAAATTCTAGCAGATATGGCTTTAAGCTAACTTCTCTTCCAGAAGCATCATGAAGTTTAAATAAATAGGCCGCACCTATCAAAGGATCAAAATGAATAGTTTTATCTCCAAAGGTTATACTGGTTATATTAGCACGAGTGCGTGTGATGTTTAGACGAATATCCAAAGTTCCAAACTCTATTTCCTTCTTGTAATCCGCATCACTTTCTCCAGCTTCCCAGAGCTTAACTAGCTTTATGCCCTTGTGTTCGGCATACATTACAGTATCTTTGGTAAATCCTGATTTGCATACAATTATTCCCTTTTCTATCCCCAAGTCAAGCATAGTTTCAGATAGTTTCATAACAATATCCTTATTTGCTTTCTCTTTGCAGTATTTACATTCAATCGCAGTGCGTATGCTTTTCTTACCATCAAATTGCTCCGTCAAGACATCAATCTGATGCATTACACCAGATTTACCTCTCAACTTACATGTATTGCCGTAACCTAAGACCTTGATACCATATTGCGCACCGAGGGACTCATATACGTATTTAGTAATGGCCTCGTAGTCTTGCCAGTTTATTTCGGAAGTCTCAGACATAATTAGTTTTTAAATTTCATTGATTATATAAAATATGAAATTCATGTAATTGAATTAAATCGACATTGAAACCTATGCATTTTGTTCAGTCCAATAGCTAAATCATAATTTTAACTCCGATTTCTATTAATCCAACCATTGTATATTGCCAATTCTAACTCAGCTATAGAATCAAATGATTCTTTACTCATCCTAACTTTGGCAAATTCAATAAATCGTTTATAGGTTTCGACGTTATCCAATTCCGTCCAGTTAAATAAGAATTCATATTTTAATGCCTGTTGAATCATTCGATCGACGGGAAAGTGAGGGGGTGGATATCGCAAATACCCCAATGTCCATAAATATTTAAGATAAAGATTCAAGAGTTTTTGAGCGACACCGAAATTAATGTTCAGTCCAATATCGTCCTGACACCTCAGCGATAAAATATTTTGGATGTGCTGCTCATCTGAAACCACTTTATCATATTGATGAGCCAAATCTTCAATCTGTTTCCTCAATTCACGTTTTCGTTGATATTTATTTGTATGGCCTTTATATACTTTTGCTCTCTGGAAAGATGCCTGTATGGTCATTATCCACACTTGGTCGAGATTAAATCGTTTTTGGATATCTTTTAAATTCATAAGTTGGGTATAATAAAGCTTTCTTAGATTATTATTTGTATTTAATAGATCCTAGCCTTTGACGCGACAGGAATGTATCCCATAACAACATTTAATTACAATCAAATATTTTGAATCTTGTAGAGCTGATCTATATTCACTCGATTATTTAGGATGAGACTTTCGACCAATAAAATTGTTCGCTTAGCGATCTGATATATCTCATCAAATCTTTGTTTTATATAGTCATCATCTTTATAACTATTAAAATCAAAATAAATACTAGTGATATTATACACTTTCCATGGTGTCATAGGATCTAAGCAAATCAAGCCATTCTTTGTAAATAATTGATGAATAAATTGATTCAATTCTTTATTAAAATCAGAAACACCTACAAGAAATACAATCCTTCTCTCTTCTTTTTCCATTGATATTTCGAATAAAAATGGTTCTTTTCCTTTCCATGCGCGACTAGTAGTATTTTTTATAGGTTTCATGATCTCGGTAATAAGAGAAGTCGTAAATCTACTGAAACTATAATACTCAGACCCTCTTACGTAATTGGGAACATTTTGTTCTAGAAGCAGGTTAAACTGATGGGTGATATAATTGACGTCCGAATTGATATTTTCCTTTACAAAATCGAATACATCCTTGTATTGATTGTACAATTGCGCAGCAAGTAGGTTCTCAGGGTTTGTTTTCATTAAGGTAGCTTGTATTGCTTTTAAGTAATCATCTATATATATTCTACTATGAACATTTATGTTAATTGTTTTATCTGTCAAAATATGATTCAAGTGTTTGGCTATGGTAGCATAAGAATAAATTTTATACTCATTATTTGATATTGTTAATTTACCACCAGGCGTAAGAAAAACAAAAAATCGATTTGAGATATGAACAAAATGTTGATCGACATACTCTCGGTACTTTGTTAGTTGATCAGAATGCTCATCACTATCAAACTTATTTTCGACTGCTATAATCAAATCATCAAATTGAATAAATAAATCGATGTCATTAACAGACTCTCGCTTTATCCATTTAAAAGCACCGCGTTTAGAAAGCACTTCTTTTGGGATAAGATCTCCTAAAACTTTATCTAGAAATAGAGTACCAAGACCATGCTTTTCATCTGGATTCAACAGCCAGGCAATAAAATTAGAATGTCGTATCTCGTACCTATCTAATTTTAAAATTTGGAAAATATTCTGCCGCTGTAACAATTCTTTCAATTTTTGAAAATGTTCATCTTTTTCCAATTCCAGTAACTTTTCTGTAATTGTATTCATAAAAAATATCTAGGGTTAATTTATATCTTTATTTGTTCTCTTTCTCCGCCAGACGCTTACACTATATGTTATCGCATTCATCGGCCTTGTTATTTTCGTCACAATAAGTAAAGAAAGTCTATTAAAAATATACTTCCATTTCCATTATCCAAAAGAATACTGGAACTGAAAAGAAACGCCAATTTCAATCAATATCAAATTAAAACATAAATGCGTCTTCAATGTAAAGGAGCAACTTGTTAATTGTAGATGAATATGTTTCTTCCAATGCCTTTCGAGAGCTCTTATAGCCCCACAGATTGTCTTTCGATGAAACATTTGAAAACTCTCTTGTTTCCTTTTTATTAGATTTAATCATTGTACACGTAAGTGCTGTAATCGCATTCCATTTTCCTTTTGGAAAGATAAAAGAATTAATATTCCCCCCAACCACTCCAACTCCAGCTGAAATTTCTGTTCCGAATCCGGCACCATAAGATGATAGATTAATTATTATATTAAATTTACCCTCTTTTGGAGTGAGTTTATCATTTATCAAAACATTCGGAAATGCTCTTTTCACATCAGATGTTATTGTTGATAAAATTTGTTTTGAATCTGTGTCTGATTTGAGTTTTTCAGGGCTTACCCTTCTATCTTTTATAATTAAAAAAACAGTGTCATTAATAGATATATCATTACGAACAGCAAAATTCACCGCTGGTGGCTTCCATTCATAAAGTTTCTGAGACAATACATTTTCTATTGTAAATGTAAATGCGATAAAAAATAAAAATACTCTTATCATTTTAAAAGTGTTAGCTATACAAAGTCTTATTGAAAAAGTGTTATGCGAAGATATCCCATGTCAAAATAACTTTTGATCAAAATCAACTATTGGATCATTATATCGTGAAATATCCCTTCCTGAGATGGAATTGGTCGTGGTTACTATCATGGCATGCTACTTTTCAATCGGGCAAGGTTAATACCCAAGCCTAATATACATTATTTATGCTGAATTAATATGTTTACAGATATTAACTTTCAAGATTATTACAAACTATATGGCTAAGATATGGGTTTGAATGTAGGATTGGTTACGGGAAACCGTAATAGATATAACAATCATGCTACTCACCAAAACTTAATGATAATTTCTATTTAAGATGAGTTTCATATTATCTTAAATAATTCTGGTTTCCCCTAATCTCTGATAAAAATTAAGTGCTAATTTTATGATATGTGCAAACATTTACGGATCGAACATATTTAATAGCGACCAAAAATTGTGCAAGCGACAACGATCACATTATTAAAAAAACACATCAATGTTTTATTACAGGCGCTGAAACGACATCTTTATGACTATACAACAACTAGTCTCTCCCTACTAATTCCTTCACCTCGCTAAACATATTATCGGCAACATCAACATTGATGCAATTTTTCAAGTAAATTGCATAATTGCCATAATATGGGATACTGGAACGATTACTACAATTCCCGATATCATTCTTCCTAATTTTAACGCCATCAGTCGAAGATACAAAGATTGCCGAATTTGCACAGTCGCTGATCGCATTTGCCTGGATGATTATATTTTGATGTACACCCGCGGGCTTGTCAATCCCTCCTATTTCGTGCCCTGTCTTAACGGCTATGGCGCCATAACCTGTCAGGGTATCGTCCCACCTGAGGTACTTGCCACAGTTATCTATTCTGTTGCCCGTTATAACCGCCTTTTTCACAGTCGTCGCTTCAAACCAACGCTCCATATCACAGGAAAGTAAGATCGCTGGACCAGAAATATTCCATATTTTATTATTGCTGATAACAACTTTCTTGGACTGAACTACAAATCCGCGAGCACGGCTGTTTGAAACCATACAACTCCGTATAATTGTTGATGGAGTACGCGTATCTTTTGCGGCGAAATCACCTACATTAATATTCTTTGGAATAGATTGTAATTGGTATTGTCCCTTGTCGCGGAACCTTACTTTTGCCTTGCCCTTAGATAACCCTGTCTTCCCGTCCAGAAACTCAATGATATCATGTTTGAAAGCCCAATCATCTTCGACAGGAGCTTTCGTCCAGCCATTGATTAATAGAACTGAGTCCCCGTTGACCTGACCTATACTACACAACCGGCTATGTATATTAATGGCGTCATCGCCCAATCCAACAAATTCACAATGCTCGGCCTTAAACGTACCCGCCATTGAGGCTACATGTATGCCATCCGCACTAATCGACATCAAACGCCCGGAAGTTGGTTTGGGCTTCATACGAATACGCTCCAGCGTCATATCCCCGGAGCGATGACGACTGTCTGCTAGGTCTGATACGTACATCGCAAATGCAGGCCATTGCCAGATGGTGATATCGCGTATTGTTAATGTGTTGACACCTAAAAAACTAAAGCAGGGATTGCCCGTAATCTTTAGTCTCAGGTTGATAAGTTCGCCTTTGCTGAGTTTAGGAGCCTCATCATTATAAATTTTCAGACGTAACGCGCTTAGCTTTTCGATGTGTGGCCAATTTCCGTTCTTAAGATCACAATGTGTGGAAATATGATAATTGGGTGTTCCATCGGCATTATAGCTGAGCTGATGCATGATCTTGAGCTCAGCTAAACGATCCGCATATTCAGAAAACTCAGGTAAAAGATCGAGTACATAGAATGACCCTTCCGGACTGTGACTTATGCTTACGACTGTGCCATTGATACTCACGGGCCGATCGACATCAATAAAAAGGTCGCGTATAATGAGATCTTTACAGTCGTTGGCTTCCAATAAACTTGTCCAGCTGGTATTGGAACTGAAAGGATCGAAACCGGTAGCCATCAGTGTGGATGTATTCTTACCAAAGCTACCATAAATCTCAATTCCGATCTTGCCAGAGAGTCTCAATGCCGATGAAAACGCGTAGGTACCCGCTGGAAAGTATATTTTATCACCATCTTGGAGACGATCCAAAATCAACTGTAAAGCCTGACGGTCGTCTTGCCCGTCATCCGGTAGCACTCCAAACTGCGTTACATTGATAATTTTTGCACTTAAATCTGTCCAACCTAACAGTAATTGAACCAGTATTCCAAGCGTGAAAAAGGTTAATCGTGTCATAAAAATCGCCTAAAGAGATGAATGCCTTAACATAGATTTTAAGAGGTTGTTGACTTCAGATGCCCAGATCTCATAGGCCTCCTGGTTGATATGTGTGCCATCGGTGGTGTACTGAGCCTTAAGACCTGTCTGTGAACTCAGTTTGTCATTGATATCTAAATAGTAAACGTTCTTGTTTTGACAATAGGCTTTCAAATAGCTGTTGAGGCTATCGACCTGAACCTTACTCTCCGGATTATCTTGTTGGTAGAGAATGGACTGGACGACGGGTGTAATCTGATGTTCCAGCAGCCCGTTGATGAGCGAACGGTAATTGCTCTTGGTACGATCCAAAGGGATCCCTACGCCTATGTCATTGATACCGCCCTCGAGAAAACACACCCGGGGCGCCAGATCAATAACGTTTTCTTTCAATAGCCAGACCAGATGTGAGGTGGTAAACCCAGGGAAACCGCTATTTTTGACGTCGCTACGTCCTAATAATGTTGCCCAATCTCCCCCTTTTGTAATCGAATCACCAAACATAACGATCGTTATCTTTTCATCATTTTGATCAGACATCCATTTAAAGCCTGTTAAAATCCCGGCCAGCAAAATTGAGCACAGGAATAACAAGAGTGCCTTTGGAATATAATTTCTATTCATAATTTCTATTTTTAAGCCTATGGTTTATCGTTATTTAAACCGCTGTACTTTTAAGCGCCGTACCTCATCGGTCGTACTGAATTCGGAATTTTTAGCTTCAACTTTCCAATAAATATCTCCTTGTTCACCCGATTTAAAATGCATTGTATTCATCAGCGAATCCAGCACAAAGTGAGTCAAAAAATATTTTTCACCTACTCCGGCAGATATCACTTTTCTTTCAGTGGTCAACGTGGGGTCTACAGCAAGAAGAAGATTGTAATCTATATAGGGCCTTTTTGAAAAGTACTCGAAACCAACTAATGTATTTGGGTTATTCTTATCCAGTATGATCAGGGAATCTGCCACAGGTTTGAGCAGTGTAGTCGGCTGAAAGCCCACCTCATAAAATTCATTATCATTCTTACAGGAGAAAAACAGATTTACGCTAATGAAAACGAAACTGATATATACTTTATATTTCATAATGGCTATCTTTAAATTTAGTTCATAATACAGCGTACATTGTAGTGGAAATTACCTCCACCTACACTGCTCCTTGACTGTGTGTTGATATCTGGATTACCGGGATCGTTGTAAATAATCACAGCTGATGCTTCACCTGCGCGGTCCGCTGAAAGTGTTTCCCAAGAATATTGATAGCCTTTTAAAGCTGGCGACGAGGTCCAGAATCCGCACATCGAGCCCGGATCCGTGAGAAAAGAAAGCCCTTCATTCCAATAAAACCCCGTCGGCACAATATTGAATTTAACCTCATCGGTAATTACACCATTCTGGATCCAGAACTGTGGATTTTTGACTTTATTACCTGAGTTTGGCCCGAGGTAATTGATGACCTCTTTCCACTCGCGCAATGCAGGGACATGCCAACCATCGGGACAAATACCCTGAATACTTTCATTAGCTAACGCTTTCTCCCGCGCCAGGGCTTCGTCGCGGACAACCGTTCCCCATGAATAAAATCCTCCGGCTATATTTCGTACAGCAGCAGGGCTGTCTTGTGGAGCTAGTTTTCGGGGAAGTGGCAGCGCCGTACCATCCGCATAAACCGTCGCCCTAAGATTCTCGGACATCATGGTGACAAGTTTCCCTCCAGGCAAGACAAATTGTAATGCCTTGTAATGCTCTTGATCCCGGGGGTCGATAAAGCTGGATACTGAAACCAAAGCATCAAAATAGCGCCATACACTTTCGACCTTTCCCTGATTTTGCTGTTCTAGTTTCCAAAAAAATCGACCTGAATTCTTAAATGATGGATTTAGTTTCTTCAGATCATCCAAAAATTCTTGATTGGGAATTTTATAGCTGGCTTTTGCTCCAACTTCGTATCGAATTGGATTGTCAAAATCCTCGTCAATGCCCAGCATTAAGGTATAGGTAGCTCCCTCCCGCTGTACCCAGCTGAATTCCTGCATCGTCTCATTGTCAAAATAATCAATTTTTATTTGTGTGCTATTCATCGGTAACAATTGTTGTACCCATGTAGGGTTAACATACTCTATCTTTTCTGTACATGACATCAATAATAGGAGCATGAATAAATAGATGGATTTTATCTTCATACGTTTCAGTTTTAAGGAATTGAACATTAATATCCTGGGTTCTGTTGTATATTGGGATTAGCATTGAGCTCTTCATTCGGTATCGGCCACAGATAATCTCTGTTGGGATTAAAAGACCTACGGTCAACGACAATCGGAATATACTGCCAGTAGGCTGTAAGATTGCCATCCGAATACCAGGAAAGCTTAGATTTATCATAGCCCAATGCATCGACCATAACGGTTTCGGCTATTTTCCAACGTCGGATATCAAACCATCGCCTCCCCTCCGCAAAAAACTCTACACGCCTCTCGTTGCGAATTACCTCTGTCATAACGGCCTGGGAAATATTGGGCATTGCCTGAGATACCTTCACCATCCCGACACGTGATCTTACTCTATCGAGCAATTCATAAACTTGAGCCGAGGGTCCATGGAGCTGATTCTCTGCTTCAGCCCAGGCGAGCAATACTTCTGCATAACGCATCACAATTCGATCTGTGGTCTCGTTGGTCAGTGTTTTGAGATAGGGATCAACAAATTTGCGCACTGTAAATGACGTGGCAACATCCCAATTGGCCGGTATGTAATGTGCCTGATACCAACCTTGGCCATCCAATCTAAACTCGGAACCGGGAACAACGATGGATAGCTGCAACCGCGGATCACGATTGTCAAAAGGCCGGTCTTTGTTATAAGTAGGGTCTCCGCCGATAAATGCGCCGTCAGCGGTACGGATGTCATGGATTGGATATCCATTTGCGGAATAATAACTATCAACCATCTGCAGGGTCGGCGTAAAGTTATTCCAATTCCCAAAAATTTTAGAGACTTCGCTGCTCTGCAGATCTTTGGCGTAGTTTATTTTAAAGATAATCTCGGGGTTATCGTTTTGCTCAATACCGGCGGGTTGAAAAAGCTCAAAATAATTTGGATACAGCTGATAACCGAGTTTTTGGATCTGCTGGGCCAGGGAAATGACAAGCTCGGGCTTATTCATCCATTCGGCTACCCGAAGTTTCAACATCAAAGCTGCACCTTTGGATGCACGCTCTCCTCCTAATGCGACCGGCAGCTGATCTATCGCATAATCAAGATCGTTGTTTATAAACGATAGTACCGCATCCAATTTGCCTCGTTCGGGATTGTTTAAAACGGTCTGTTCGTCCAAAATGGGTACCTCGCCATAAAAACAGACCAAGTCAAAATAATAGTACGCCCTTAAAAAACGCGCTTCAGCACTGATTTTAGCCTTTTCCGAATTAGCGATCGCATCTGCGCCGGCGAGCCCTTTGAGCAATGTATTTGCACGTGAGATGCCTCTAAAGTTATATTTCCATTTGACCAATGTGAAATCACTGTCACCTGTCTGTGTACCAGATGCAAATTGTGGCGCAGGATCCCAGGAATGCGAATTGAAGGAATTATCACTCATATTGTCGTAGACATAAGGAACCATCTTATCAGGACTGTCATAGTACAATTGATTGTATACTCCGTTTAATAGCGTGTTAGCTTGCTCTACTCCTGTCAGATAGCTTTCGGGGGTTACTTTGTCTTCGGGAACCGTATCCAGATAACTTTGGCAGGAAGCGGATAGCATTCCTGAAATAATAAATGTATAAAGCAATAGTTTTGAGTTCATGTCGATTAGTTTAGAATGTCAAATTCACGCCAACGGTGTAGGTTTTCACTTGCGGATAGTTTCCGATCCTTGTCCCTTCTCTTGGATTGCCCGAAGCTTCCGGGTCAAAGCCTTTATACTTTGTGAGTGTTAACAGATTTTGTCCACTTATAAAAAATCTGCAGCCTTGGATCGAAAGCTTACGAAGTGTCTGATCAGACAGGTTATAACTGATTTCGATGTTCTTAACCCGAAGGTATGAGAGGTCTTCCACGAAATAACTGGACTTTAGATTGCTGCGTTGATTGTCAAAGTAAACACGCTGATAGGTATTATTGGGCTGCTCAGGTGTCCACCTGTCCATAAGCCAGCTGGCTCCATTATACCCTCCGTTAAAGAATGGTGTAACCAGCTGCCCTGCACTCCATCCTTTGCCACCAGACGTGCCCTCCAGCAGAGAACGCAACTCAAATCTATGGTACTGAACATTCAAGTCAGCAGAAAATACATAATCAGGAGCGGTATGACCCAGTACGACCTTATCCTTATCATTAATAATCCGATCACCATTCTGATCCTTCAACCTAACATCTCCAGGCAGGGCCCGCAGGCCTGCGTATGAATTTAACAAGGAATACCCATCCTCATCGAAGGTCCGGAGGTGCTGCTGTATCTCACTCTCACTCTGATAAATGCCCTCGATGTCGTACCCAAATAATGAAGTAGACTCTACCCCTTCTTTTAATATTGCACCATCGTAAATAATTGGACTCATTCCCTTCAGATCAGTGACGCGATTTTGATTGTGGGCCACAGCAACATTCGCCTTAAATAGCCATTCGTTGACTTTCTTATGGTATCCCAGTGTCAGCTCAAGCCCTTTATTGCGCATTTTTCCTGCATTTTGGAAGGGGACGTCTGTAAAACCGAAGGTGCTGGAAATAGGCAGCTGTAGCAGGATGCCGCTGGTATTTTTGATATAATAGTCGGCTGTTACACTAAAATCCTTAAAAATCTGCAGGTCAACACCGATATTAGTCTGTGTAGTCTGTTCCCAGGTAAGCCCCTTATTGGCTATGACCGAAACGGCTGCACCTACATTGTCCAGGTTGTTAAAAATATAATTGTTCTGCCTTCCCCCTAATGCTAATATATCTGCACCAGCATAGGGATTGCCAATATTTTGATTGCCGAGTATCCCCCAGGAGCCGCGTATCTTTAGATCCTGAACGAAGGTAATATTCTTGAAAAAACGCTCTTGCGACAGGCGCCATCCTGCAGAAAAAGAAGGAAATGTACCCCATTTATGGCCCCGTGCAAATTTGGAAGCGCCATCATACCGCAAGTTACCCTCAAATAGATATTTGCCTTTATAATCATAGTTTAACCTTCCAAAAAATCCAACTGAGGTTTCCTTGCTTCCCCAATCACTATTTTTGGCAGAGGAGGGGTCACCCACGCTAAAGTAAGGCAGATTGGCGGACAGTCGCCTGATTGATGTTTGGAAATAATTGCCTTTCCATTGAAATTGCTGAAAACCGACCAGCGCTTTAAAATGATGATCTTTTGCTAAGTCATAGGCATAATTAAGGTTTGCCCAGCTAGAAATAGTACCGTATTTATTTGAGCTTTTGCTAATGGAAGATTCTCTGGAATTGTTTTTTCCAATGATGCTGGTTCCGTCGGCTGCCCGAGTAACCAGAAATAAATCTACATTTGGCGCATAAGACAGCTGCCGGTCATTGTTGGTCACATAGCTCAATGCACTTTCAAATGTGAGCCGGGACGTAACGTTAACAGTCAAATTTGCGATTGTATTCAAATTGCTATTATCAAAGGTCTGCCCTCCTCCTGCTTCTTTAATCGCATCGCTGTAGAACCAGTCGGTCCATCCATACCCTTCTATCTTTGGAACTACAAACGGCGCCATTTGGGTAATTCGGGCAATCGTCGCGCCAGCCCCTTCGATCAGGTCCTTTGACTTGCCGATATATCCCGAGACAGTAAGCCCCAGACGTGCTTTATTGTTCAAAAATGAATGTTGTGTATTGAACCGGAAATTATATCTATCGTAGTTCGTCCCCTCAACAATACCTTTTTGATTGAGGTATCCTGCGGAAATAGCATATACAATATTTTCCTTGCCGCCACTAAGCTGCAAATAATGGTTTTGCTGTAATGCGGGCTTAAAATAAAAATCTGCCCAATTGTAATCCCTATAGCGTACAGGATCCTTAATATCTTTATAATGGCTTATGTATTCATCATCATATTGTGGCTGGAAACCTGAATTAGTTTTCGCTTCGTTTAGTAGTGTCAGATAATCATAGGAATTCAGCAATTTTGGGTAACGAGTCACCTGTTGAACCGCGGCATATCCATCATATTTGATTTTCAGTCTGCCTTCCTGCCCCCTTTTTGTCGTAATCAAAATAACACCATTAGCGGCTTTATTGCCATATATAGATGCCGATGCAGCGTCCTTTAATACGGATATGGAGGCAATATCTTTTGGATCCACATCGTTAATTGCTGCTTCAAACCCATCTATGATCACCAGCGGCGACGCATTGTTCAATGTACCGATGCCACGGATGGTTAGGGTACCGCCATCAGCACCTGGCTGTCCTGAATTTTGCGTAACCTGTAGTCCGGCCACTTTTCCAGCTAACGCCATGGAAGCGTTTGTAATGGGACGGCTTTCTATATCAGTCATGGAAACGGAGGTAACTGCTCCCGTGAGATTTACTTTCTTTTGCTTTCCAAATCCTACGACAACAACATCCTGTAGTCCAAAACTGTCCTGCTCAAGTTTGATCATCAGTTCGCCCATGCCCGATTCGACCTGAATAACAGTCTGTTTATAACCCAAAAATGAAACTTGCAAACTCTGTCCAGAACGAACGTTAATACTAAACCGTCCCTCACTATCGGTCTTGGTACCTATCTGCGTTCCCGTTATTTTAATATTAGCACCAGCAAGTGGAACTCCCTGCTGGTCCATGACACGTCCGCTGCGAATCTCCTGTTCGCAATAGCGATCTACAGAAATTGCTTTCGCTCTCCACGCCGCATGAACGACAGGTGGCTCTAATAGAAAAACAAAGAGAAAATAGAGCACATTATGGTTTAACTTTTTTCGGTTCATCTCTTCCTAAATTTGGTTATTGGTTATATTGTGCCGCAGAATAAGGTGATCCGCAACATTGTCCCGAAAATAAGGAGTTATTCCAACTAAAAAAGATAATCTGGTTTAAATATGGATGAATTTAATTTTTCATCAATTTTTTTTGAGGCACTGAACGATATTACAATTAAATAAACGATATTATATTTAATAATCTATACATAGTTGTTTATTTGATGAATAAGCAAAGCCTAAAGAAAATGACTCAAAAAACATTTCTCATATTTTATTATCTGCTGTTCACCTGTCTATCACTGGGGGCACAACATATCAGAAAATACAATAAGCTCACACAAGAAAATGGCCTTCTCTCAAATCGGGTAACCGCAATTTCTGAAGATCCTATTGGCCGTATCTGGATCGGAACGAGCGATGGCATTAACCTATATGATGGCGCCCACGTCATGGACAATCCAAAGTCCATTAGTGACTCAATCTTTCAACCGGGTAAAATCATCGAAATTAAATCATTCAAACAGCAAATGATCATTGCTGCGGATAATGGCATATATGGATATGATTTCAGCACCAACAAATATAGTCTATTGATCAAAACCGAATTGCATAATACGTCGAAAGCCTTGGCCTTGACGATAGATGGTGTTGTAATACTATGCAACAATACGTTATATAAATGGGCTGAACAAAAGATTACTGTGCTCAATAACAATGTATATTTTAATAGGATTCAGGTGGATAATCAAGGTAATCTGTGGGGAGCTACTTTCACCACAGTTGCCAAATGTGACAAAAAAGGAAATGTTTTAGCCAGTTTTAATTTCGCGGAAAGCTATGACAGAGATGTGCTGATTACCTCTCTGTACTGTGATAGTAAAAATCTGACTTGGGTAGGAACCAAAAGGCATGGTATCCTGCGCTTCGATCCCATCCAAAATAAATTTAAGGCACAGCTACCGCAGCCCACACAGATCCAAAATGTATGCAGTATTGCCGAAGACGCAGAGGGAAGACTCTGGATAGGACATAACAAAGGCGTGGCCGTATTTGACTATATCAACCAGTATACAGAGTATCGGATGTTAATAGAGAATTTTGACAATGAGCTTAATTCAACTGTCTGTGCGATCTACAAAAGTAAGCTCGATGACATGATATTGGGGACTTATTTTAATGGAGCATTCTGTCTTTCAAAAAATGACTCTTGGCTAGATTTTTTACACGTCACCAATCCGGAAAGAGCCCGTGGAATTGTGATCAACAATATACTCATGTCGTCTAAAAAGCAGCTTTGGGTGGCAACCAACGCCATCGGGATAAATGTATACAATGGGCAATCGCAGATAATAAAAAGGTTCAATCAGAAAAACAGCAACATCAGTGATAATATCATATCACTTGAAGAAGATGCGCAGGGCAATATTTGGGCTGGGTCAGAATCAAACGGTCTGTACTGCCTAGCTTATCAAGGCAACAAAATCAGGCATTACCAATATGATAAGAACAAAGCATCATCGCTGCCAAATAATAGAATATTCTCCATACGAAACTTCAACCAGGATTATCTACTTGTGGGGACAGATGGTTTTGTAAGCATATATGACCGCCATAAAGATAATTTTACAACCCTACTTAAAACGACCTCGACGATCAATGACATCGCGGTAAACAATAATTTAATATGGATTTGCTGCCTCGATGAGATCTTATGTTATGATTGGAGCAAAAAGACAACTAAAATATATAAGAAAGAACTTGAGAAGGGAAATAGGGTACAATTCCTTTCCATGCTCCTTGATGGAGAAAATGTTCTTTTGGGAACAAAGCAAAACTATCTTTATTTTATTGATAGCAATGGTCATCTACTGCCTTATCCCGGTCTAGGGAAAATAAATATTCAAATACATGGTATCAAGAAAGACAATTCGAAGCGGTATTGGCTATCGACAACAAATGGCTTATATTGTATTGATACCGACCGGTCCATTAAAAACTTCAATGTCAGTTGGGGTTTAAACACGTCTTGGTTTAACGAGCGTTCCGCCTACTATTACAATGATACCTTATATTTTGGATCTGTTGACGGAATATGTTTTTTTAAGGCGCCACAGCTTGATCCACTTCCTGCACATAAACCTTTACTCTACTTTTCTGATTTTAAAATATTTAATATCAGCCAACTCAGAAACAAAAAGTATTTTGAAAAAGGTATTGATCACACGGATGAGATCGTGCTGCCTTATGATCAAAATATGATTTCGATTGAGGTGAACCAAGTAAATTTCGATCCGCAAAGCCGCGAAAACTATCGCATATATTATACTTTAAAAGACATTGACAAGCGTTGGTATGAACTTTCGAAAGCTTCAGGAACAATAACTTTTACTTCCTTAAAATCAAAAAATTACGAACTCCATGTTAAGTTAGTAGATCTGAACAATAACATCATCGCAACAAAAAAATTGCTGATCAAAATCAAACCCCATTTCCTGCTGAGCAATATTATGCTCTGTGTATATGGAGCATTGCTGATTGTAGCCCTCATCCTATTTAGAAAGTTCTTAAAAAGACGGCATTTGAAAATCTTGAAGATAAAACTGGCTGAAGTAGAAAAGTCTAAATTAGAGGAACTGAATAAAAGCAAGCTTGATTTTTTCACCTACATGTCCCATGAACTCAAGACTCCCTTAGCCATTATTATGGCGATACAGGAAGACCTTTTTTCCAATCATAAGATTGAAAACATCAAGGAATATGAAATCTCCCAAAAAAATGTTAAACGGCTTACGTTCTTGATAAGTCAATTAATGGAATTTAGAGAAATTGAAAGCAGTAATTTGCCATTAAATACCATTAATGGGGATCTGATCACATTTTGTCAAAATATCTTTTCGATGTTTGCGCCTTTATTTGACCGTAAAAACATTGCATATCAATTTGAACACCCAGCGTCAGAAGTAAATGTCGACCTCGATTTTGACAAACTGGAAAAAATAATCAGCAACCTGCTGAGCAATGCGTTCAAAAACTGTGAGGTGGGTGGACAGATAGCTCTTGTACTATGCGTTTCAAAAGATACCAATGAAGTTGTTATTCATGTGAGCAATACGGGCAGCTATATACCACAAGATCAGATCGAAAAAATATTTGAACCTTATTTCAGGCAAAAGTCAAGCGGCAATTATTATGACAATAATGGCATTGGACTCGCTTTAGTCGTAGGACTCACAAAGCGTATAAAAGCACAGATTGATGTGAAGAGCAGTATAGAAGCTGGAACACAATTTACGCTTACAATACCGGTGGCTAATTTTGAATCAAAGCTTCCAGATGACCCAGATCTCGAATTGCATGCAACAATGGAGCTCATAGACGACGTGATCTACACGGATAACAGCCAGATAAGATCTGATGTTCCGCCGGAAAGCAATACACATAAAATTCTTTTGGTGGAAGATCACACTGATCTGGCAGAACTATTTAAAAATAAACTACTGGAATCCTACCATGTCGTCATTGCTCACAATGGACAAGAAGCTTTGGAATACATTAGAAATAATCCGATCGACATGGTGATCAGCGATATTATGATGCCTATCATGGATGGATATGAATTATGCAAGCATTTGAAAAGCAATCCGAAGACCAAACATATTCCGGTAATCTTAATGACTTCTTATGACACCATTGCCAATAAAATTAAAAGTTATGAATTAGCCGCAAATGGATATATCAATAAACCCTTCAGCACGCAGGAGCTATTGGCTAAAATGGGTAGTTTATTAAAAAATAAAGCTACTTTACGCCACTACTACAGTCAGGCTGAACCATTGCGTATCAAAGAAGAAGCAAACTCACAGGAAGAGACATTTATTTTAAAAGTGCAAGAAATTATCGTTAGAAACATTGCGGAGAATAATTTTTCAGTCCCTCAACTCGCTCAAGAGATGCGAATCAGTAGAACCCAACTGTATCTTTTGCTGAAGAAAATAACAGATCTCACTCCCACTGATTTCATTATCAAAGTTAAGCTTGATTATGCTAAAACACTACTAAAAGATCCATCTTTTAGTATTTCTGAAATTGCATATAAGTTAGGCTATTCCAATGCAAACTATTTTAGCAAGCAGTTTAAGGATTTCTTTGGTATAACGCCAAGTCACTATAGAAAGGCTAAATAGTCACTATCCATTTCAATCCTGACGATTGAAATGGATAGCAAAAATGCTTATTGATATGCAATTTCTGGATTCCAGTATGTAGTGTCCCAGCCTGAATTGGAACGCTGATCCACACGAAAGGATAATTCGTCGCCAAAAGTGACAGGTACATTAATGTCATGCCAAAATCCAGTAGTATTATTATAAACGACAGTCTGCCAACTGCTGGATGGCCAAATCATCACATTATTTTTCCAAATGCTTACGTTTACACCATCCCCGCCCCCGGTATCATTTTTACGAACCAATCCGGTAATTTTTACGGTACCCGATTTTGGCGCATTCCAAACAAGTATCGGCTGGCTATTATCGGGATGAATATAGATGTTACCGCTACCGTTCCATATGGCGTCATAGCTACCCGAACCGCGCCAATGATTGGATCCGTCCGGATTCCAGCTCATCAAACTTGTTCCTATTCCAGCCTGCCAGTATTTATAGTACCACCTGCGGGTTCCCTGTACCGACGAAAAATCGGTCGATGCATTATATACATCGCTATTAACTGTACCCGATGGACTGATAATCTTGACCGAATTCGCATACTGATTCAGCGTCAGATGACTATCCTTAAAATCTTTAACATAGTTACCGTTAATCTTAACATTCTCCAGGGTCACTCCTTCAATACTATGGCTGTCATTCCAACCGATTAATTTGATTTCGTTACTGCCGCCAGATGTGGATGCAATATTTTTATAAAGTATGTTTGTCATTGCTCCGGGCCAATTCCAGTTTCCGGTCAACGAACCAAAATAAAATGTTTCATCCATCTGAACATTTATTAGTCTCTTTGCTCTTTCTACACGGATATCTTCAAAGGTTATGTCATTAAAATAGGTGCCATGCAAGGCAAAAATATTGATAGCGGAACGATCAGGGAGCACATCCGGATGATTTTTGTCATCGTAATTATATAGGATATCTATGTTTTGAAACTTAATATTCTGAAAATAGGCTGCGCGTGTCTCCGCACCGATACCGATTGTGTTATTTGCATCAGCCCATAATTGTGCATTTTTGTAGATTATATTATAAACGGGCAGTGAATTTGCGGGAATTTGATCCGACATTCCTTTGATGGCGACTGCATCATCTGCAGAGTGAATAAAAGATTTATCAAAAGTGATATCGTGACTACTGTTAATATTAAATCCATCGGAACTAGCAAAATATGGACTGACAGCTTTATAATTAGTTACATTTACAAAAGAACAATTGTGCATGGCAGAAGTCCAGCTTCCTACGTTTCGATTGACAATGATATCTTTGACAGTCGAGTTGCTTACTGTGCCTAATGCCAGGGCGATATCATCCGTGGGACTGTTGTAATCGTTGAGCAGAATACCCCTACCCCTTATTGTCAGATTTGACGCATTATCTATTTTTACCCTTCCTCTGATAACGGCTCCGCCGCTGATATATAAAGTTTTTCCAGAACTTAAGGTTAATGGCGGCTGTGCGCTCAAATCGTAATATCCCGGACCATAATACAGTACATTGGGGTCTGTCGCAGATGGAACATCAGCTTCGGGCTCCTGCGCAAATAAATGCAGTATCTTTCCTTGGTAATCGTTGTCTAATACAAGTGATATATTAGTCGGCTGAGCGAGCGTGAAAGTAATCGTGTTGCCGGATCTCACCCCTGTAATACCCAATGATGAAGGTACTAATTTGAAGCTGCTGAAGCCGCTGGAAGGGGTGATCGATACTGATACAGTGCCGCTGAAATCGAAGTAACCATAGCTAACGCTATTTCCCCAGCCATTATTTCCAGCTTGATAGAGGCCGACTGGATTCCCACCGGCACTAACAGTATAGGCCGTTGATTTGTACTGATTTGGCAGGCCACTGGGCAGCGGATAAGTTGTTACTGCTGTGCTTAAATTAGCTTGGACAGTCGAGTTTGCTGATTTCAGAAATTCAGCTTCTTCTTTTGAAGTTGCTATTTTGTTGCACGCGACAAAACATAACCATAAAAATGGCAAAATAAACGATTTCATAGTTGATCTATAATTGGTTAATTGTCAAGGTAAGATAGGTATCCCTTAGGGAAATTTCCATAATATGGCCAATTATTGAACAAAAGTGTAACACTTTAAACTTTATTAGAGGTAACAGTACATTACATAGCCTTTCCGACCTGGCTTTTGGGGCAGGGTGTCATTTATTTCATTAAAGATCCATTTGTCCAAATCGTTGGTATCGAGTGCAATTCTTTTAGCCGCATTTCCCTGATCTTATTGGGCGATCGCTTTCCTTCTATAATTTATCCCCTGTCGCCATATTAAATAATCACTTTTTTATTTGTTCCTATATCGCAAACGGTATTGGTGCCGATGACAACGTTGGCTGCTATTAGATCATTATATCATCAAATCTCCGTCCCTTCGATGGAATTGGTCGGGGTATGTTGAATTAATATGTTTACAGATATTAACTTTCAAGATGATTACACATTGTAAGGCTGAGGTATGGGTTTGAAGATAGGACTGGTTACGGGAAAGCGTAGCTGATTTATTCAACCCTGTTAGTAAGACAATAAAATAAAAAAAGCCCCCCTTATAACCGTTAAGGGAGGCAATTTTGGCTAGATGTCCGCTTGGGCTAGATGTTAACCGGCTTTGGGCATTCATCTACTGTAAAGATCGCGAGATTAGTTGAGATAATTGTTGTTCATTTCTTAAAAAATGTTGTTCAAAAATTATATCCTAATAATAATTTAATTCCAAAAAGCTATTTCACTTCATCAAATATTATAGTCAATGTCTCGCATATTCCAGATCAACCCTATCTTCGACAATGACAACCGTCTTTTATCAAAAGTTCTTCCATGATCATCCATACCTGATCCGTCACCGTAAAATATTTTTGGTGCTTAGATCACCTATAGTCAAAAATCCGGTAACAGAAAACTTATTGACAGCTAGAACTCCGTGCTCAATAGCTAGAAATAATTTTTTTTAAAACCAAACAGGATTCGCCCCTCCCAGACTCAAGGTTTTTTTATTCTTTTTATATTGTTTTTTCATCTAATATCATCCTTTATCCACTTTAATTCCCCGCGCTGGATCATGGCAATATACTTTTGCACGTGATCATCGGTCAATAAGCAATTGTCGTCAAGGTGGTAATTGAACTGCTTGGTAAAGCTATAATATTGAATACTTCCTACATAAGCATTATTGAGATAAATATGCCAAAGGCTGTATTCCTTGGCCCGAACTTCCACTACCTGCCGTTTTCCATGGTGATAAAACAACTCAGGCACATCCGTATCAAAGCGAAGTATAAGGGCGTCAATGCACGCTTCCTTGATGTCATCGGCAAGTACACCGTATGCCAATTGCCACACGCCCTGAAATTTCCTGAAAACATAAAAAGCAAGACCATTTTTGTTATAGAGATGATAGTCTTTCATGCCCATGCTTTTATCATGCACGGTAATTTGAGCGTACATTACCCGATTTCGGCAAAAGATTTCTAGCGGTTTCATTTTACAATATTACTAATAATATTAGTAATATTGTATATGGTAAAGATATTTAGGGTTCAAATTTTTTATATGCCATTGGATGGATGAAGCCTCTCCTAGCCCCTAATTTGTAAGACGATCCACCAGTTTGATCCATCCATTTGCACTAATTTAAGTGCCGAACGGATATTACGGCTCATAAGCCGTGAAAAGCTTATATACAATAACAAGAAAAGCCTAATCTTTCATTGGATTGGGCTTTATATTCGCTACTTTGAGTAGTCAATTTAATTATCATATTCAACTCCCTGCATTTTTTCGAAGATATTCCCAATGAAACTATCATCTTTACTACAGACTAGCCAATAGGATGAATCAACCAACTCAATTATGTATTCACAATTTTCATACATCAACTTATCACCCTCATATTTTCTGATATTTTCAATATTACTGTCGCCAATCACTAAAAGTTCAATTGCTTGATCGATTTTAGAAGACAAGTTCAATATGCTATCCAAAGAGATTAATTTGCCACGCTTTGATTTGTTGATTTCTTCTTCAAATTTAACAATATCACAATCCACCTCTTGGACTGTTGTCACGTATACCCATAACAACCCCCAAAAAATTTCATCCTTTTTTCTTTCAAAACAGTTCAATATATCTTCAAGTCGCACAGACAGAATAGAACTATCGTCTCCATGTATTATAATTTTTCTCATCTTCACTTATTTAGGCCATTTATCCAATCTGTATATGTTAAAGGTGCTGGAGTTTTATCTCTGAATTCTTCTGATTCCCTCATTATTCAGGTAGACTTCTGCTTTTATGCATGGTTTTAGTTTGGCTGGAGATTCCGCTAGCATTAACGAGGTAAATTCGGAAATCGGAGGCCAGTCAATATGGATAACTTGGACCAGCAAAAAAAATCAACCTAAACAAGTTTTAATTCGTTTTTTATATCATTTTGTACATTATCTCTTCCGATAAATTCTCAAAAGAATGCAGTCCGACTTTCAGAAATCTCCACTAAGCCTCCTGCATTTATAGTAAAATATTATTTAAGAATTTATAACATCCTCATCTAAACGACCAGCTATAACCGCTTTTTCCAATTGACCTATGTTTAATGATTTTATACCTTTTTCCTTATTTCTAAAGAGGTCTTTGATCAGGCTGGAAACAAAGTCTTCTTCATTGCCAAAATAGTCTCCTATTTTAAATCGGCTTATATCAACGTTAAATTTTTCAGCAAAGGCAATAAAAAAATCATCTGCATCATCACCTGTTATTTTTAAATCAACTACTAATTTTGTATCCCTATTAATTTCCTTTTTTTTAAACAAAAATGGAAATGGTAAAGTATACCCCCAACCACCATCATACACGAATGTTCTGATTTCGTTTAAAATTTCATCTTCCATATCCATAATTTTAGAATCTAAGAAAGCTCTATTTATAATAGTTATGCTTTACTTTATATACATCCAGCCATTCTTTGGATCCGCTTGAAGTTTATAATAGTCTCCTCCTCCCATACTAAATGCTTTAGCGCCCGCTGCAATTTCTTTTCTAAATTCCCATAAATCAGTTGATGTTATCGCCCATCCAGCCACAGGGATGGCTCTACCTAATAATCCACCCAAACGCTTAAAAATTAAACTAGCAGTCTTCTTGCCTATAGCTTTTGCAACTTTATCACCTGCTTTTTTTTCAATTGTTCGTACTGTTACTCTTGAAGCTAGAGAAGCAACTGAGGTACTCTTGTTCTTACCTACTGCAAGTGCATGGCCGTAAAAATACTTAACAATAACTCCATCTTTCGGAAGAACCGGTTGCCCCAGCATAATCAAACTAGGTCCCCAAGGATTAATTTTTTTGTAATCGGTAACCGTAACTTCTTGCAATGTTTTAGTTGTATCAAGTCCCATAGGATCAATAAAACTAAGAGGATTGTTCAATACATAGGCATAAGGACTTGAATTATAATGAACCGCAGAATTATCAGCAGTAATCACATTGCGTGGACCTAATAAACTAAAATAGTTACCTGCATTTACTCTACCTTCAGCAAGGTCCACATCATATCCCAAATTTGAAAGTTCCTTAGCATAAGTATCATCATATGCACTCCAATATTCATCCTCTTGAAGTGGATCCAAAACATTCCACCTCCCTATCTCAGCATCATAAAACCTTGCCCCGTAATCCAGCTGTCCTTCCAGTACATAAGAAGCTCCCAAGGTGTGCGTACCACCATTCAGGTCGGTCTGCATCTCCTTGCCATTATAAAGATACTTATTATTGATACTTGTTGCAATAGATTTCGTCTTACCGAATGGATAGTAATCCTGCTTCTGCATCACTGTAGCAACAGGTGCTGTTGACGTACCATCTTTCTTGAGTACCACCCGCACATTGCCTAGATGATCTGTCAGGTTATAATAGTAACTATAGTTTCCTGAACTGTTCAAAAGAAAACCATCCTCTGTAGCGATACGTTCAATCACTGGATTTGCTCCATTAGCTTTGATGTATTCAATCCCGCTAATATAATCCTGCTCAGTAGTGATACCGCCGACCGTAGATTTGCGGTTAAGCTTGGCACCAGATGCATCGTAGGTGTAGGCAATGCTCTTACCTGTACCGCTCACTGTTTTTGGAAGATTCAGATAATTGTAGCTAAGGATCATCCCCGTACGGTCCTTGGTCGCATTTCCGTTCAGGTCATAGGTAAATCCCCCGGTCAAACCGCCCGAAAGACTGGCCAGCCTATTGCCCTTATTTGCATTGTTATAGTTGTACGTAATCGCCGTACCATTGTCACGAACAAGGGTTTTGATATTGCCCATATCGTCGTAGGTCAATACCTCGCTCATCACCGTACCTGTACTCACTCCACTCATCAACCTGTTGAGCGCATCGTAAGCGTAGGTGAATGTATTGCCTGTGGTAGCAGCATAGCCCCACATTTGCTGCGCAATATTTCCATTATACTGCGCATTAGCAAGCACGGTTGTACCATTGACATTATAGTTCAATTGCGAGGTGAACTGCGCTGAGCTTGCTTTGGTCTGCCATCCACGTTCATTATAGGTATACCCAATGCTAGTCATGAAGTTGCCACCACCGTTCTCACTATGAAGGGACTTGGTCTTCAATTGACCGATCTCATTATAGGCAAGCCTGCTCTGGATCACCTCATCCTGTTCATTGATCTTTTTTTTGATCTGCACCAACCGGTCAACGTGATCGTAATTATTAGTGGTCAATATCTTGGTTACCGAATTAGTTCCGTTGATACTATGTTGCCTATTACTTGTCAATAGTTTTCCTGTAAAATCATAAGTATTAGCGGTCCTGTCAACCCCTGACAAATTGTTATCCGCAACAATTTCTACGATCCGTCCATAACGATCATAATAGTTAACAGACATCAGTGGATAACTTCCATCTTCCCTACTTACTTTTATCCCAGTGAGTAATCCCTTGACCAAATAAGTACTATCTATTCCATTTCCTGCAGCAAGGGTCGTTACGGGTTTAAATTTATAGTCGTCATAATAATTTACAATAAGTTCCTGAAGCTGTGAAAGAGTACTGGGAAAACTCGCATTCGTATAAGTTGTGGCCCCATTTCTGCTTTCATACTGTACAGAGACTGCATCAGCCAATGCCTGCACTTGAACTCTTGTCGTTTGGTTAATTATCGAATTTGTATAAATTCCGGAAGATACAACCTTACCAAAAGCATCATACTTTATATAAGACCACTTCTTAGCGCTCCGTTGATTAGCATCCTGAGTCAATATGACTCTGTCGCCGCGGTTGTAGATCAAATACTCCCACCCCTTTCCGGGCATCTTCTTCTCCACTAGTCTTCTTTTGTCATCATACCGATAAGCATAAATGAGTTCAAAGAAATCCGTTGTGTTTTCGTCTATTGTGTTGCCAGTGAATCCAGGAGGGATAACATAGCTCAGAGCCCCGAAATCATCGTATACATAATATGTGTCCAGTTTCTTTGTTTCGGTTTCCCAGATCCGTTTTAAGACCGTTTGGCCATTATCATCAATAAAGTTTTCGATAGTACCCTGCTTTCCCGCGATCCAGTTCTCATCTTTAGTAATATTTTTCTTTAATCTACCACGTAAATAGTATTCGGTGCCATCTGCACCTCCAACTGAGGGAAACCAAAACTTCACCTCATTCTCAATATTATTTTCATAGGACTTCTTTACGGTATGGCCGGAATTCGCAATTTCCGAGCTGAAAGGTTGCCAATGCTCTCCGACTGCGCCCTGCTCTAAGGTGCGGCCGAAAGCCGAGAGATCAAAAGAAATCACTGAAAAAGGTTTGGTTGTTTTGGGAGTAGAATCATCCCAACCTGTTGTAGCCGAATAAAAATCCAATTGCTGTTGCTTTACATTCGTCTTAAAACTACCATCATTACTAAGGTTGTCGGCATAAGGCTCATATAATTTGCTTTCCCTTCCGTATTCGTCGTACTCCTTATAACTTACTACGTCACGATAGGCTGGGCTCGCCTTTAAATCTATTTTTTGAATCAGTCTCCCCAGTCCATCAAAATATGAAATAGTCTGGTTCTCTTCAAAAATACTTCTTTCATTATCAATATTAAGTAGATTGACGCCCTCCTTTTTAAATTTCCTTGTAAGTATGTAATTTTGAGTGTTACTTGGCAAACTACCAACATTGACCGTATTTGATATATATAGCCGTACATTGCTTCCTGTAGGAATAACAAAACCGTTCTGAAGGGTAATACTCGAGATAGCAGTTATAGTAGGCTGTCCTCCATAAGAACTGAGCTTTAAATCGACCTGTTGTGAAGTAGCCTGTTTTGCCATTCCCAAAAGCATTATTGATATCCAAATCTTTTTCATAATTAATGCTTGTAATTGTATTTGTATTGCTCCAACCAACTTCCCTCAAAATTAACCATACCTTCCAAACGGCCAGAGCTGTCATAACGGAATTCTTTTTTCTTTAGATTGTTATCAATTATTCCAGTCACCCCGACCAAATGCTTGTATGTAAAACCAGTAATCTCTACATTTGAAAGCTGTGACCTGAGTAATTTTAGAACGTTCATAACAAGGTTATCAGAAATATTACTAGAATTGAGCTGATCAATTGTTGACTGTCCAATGATGGCAAAAACCTGAGAGTAACTTGTGTTATCTATCTTTGCAATGGGATATTTTCCTTTGTAGCCCCAAATGTAGGTTGTAAGTCTGCCGTCCTGCTCCTTGATCTCTACAGGATTTCCATATTTATCATAAACTGTAAATTCGGTTGTTCCATTTCTTTTCACATGGTATTCATTTGTCATTGAATTTGCCACATCTGATACCTGGTAAATATATTTTGGATAAACTTTAGAACTGTTGAAGTATCCGTATTCCGTTACCTGGGAATTATTAACCGAGCGCATTCTAACTTCGGTACCATCATTCACAAAGGTAAATTTGCTCTCAGCAAGACTCGGATAAAAATTACTTTGGTTAAACTGAGATAATAGTTGTCCATAATTGGTTTGGATAGCATTATCCGTAACAAGCAAGGGATACTGGGAATAGTTTTTTATTGCATAAACAGTCGTTTTTGTCTTAAGAAATCTGGAAGTCGAATATTCTTCCACTTCCGAGGAAATGGAACTCTGCAATCTAGGTCCTATATATTCATACTTTGCCTGGTTAACTATACTGTCCGCCCCATAATATTCAACTTTCAAAGACTGATCAAGAACTGTAGTCGCAATATCAATCGTTAGGGGTTTATAAATAATTGGTGGCACTTTGAAAGTAACACAGGCTCCCGCAACATTCAAGCCGAGCCCAGAAACCAGCTGAGGTTCGTATTCAATACTTAGTACCGGGCCGTTGACCAAGATTCTCTTATATTCAGCCATCCGAACAGCTTTAAAATATTGTAGCTGCTGTTTATTAATTTTACGGTAGATATTCTTCTCAGAACCGATTAGAACGTACTGACCATTCCTGAAATCAAAAATATTCTTTCTCTTCAGTTGGGCAATGTTGAATTCATTACCAATCAAATCATCAAAAACGGGGAAACCCGGAACGCTTTCAAATCCCGGCTCAGGGATAAGTGGCCAATACCTTGATAAATAACTCTTTTTTTGAGTATTCATAAAAATAAGAGGAAATTCGAATTCATAGGTTTCCCGAATATTTTTCCCAGTAACAGTATTGACGATATATTTTGCTACATTTCTGTAATATATATTTCGTGGGTAATTACTTGATATTGGCATATATAGATCCACTGGAAAACTATTTCCATAGTTCCAAGATGTGTGGGGCTCATTTGCTGTAAAAACAAGTTTGAAGGTCTCCAGATCTCTATCACTAATACTGACAGCCAGTTCACCCGCACCATTTTCGTTCAGACCGTATCTAAATTCTTCTATAATAGCTGGACTATCTTCTGAACTATATTTGATCTGCTTCAAACGGATACCATAATAATTATCCAACACTCCATTTTTCAAGACTTTGTTCTGCTCCCAGACAAAATTATATAAACCTTTCGTCGGAAGCTCTATAGTAGATAGTGCAAAAGAACTCGTAAATAACGGCGAGGGTTGTCTCCTATTGGTCATTACATTACCATTGCCATCGTAAGATTCGTTAATAAAATTTCCCAACCCAGAATAATAGCCATACCAGTCCCTCCTGTAACCGGTCGAACTTCTAAAATCATAATTATCTGGGCAGGAAAGATAAGTAAACTTAAAAGTCGAATTATCCAAAAACTTAATTTGTTCCAATTTACTGTGCGGATGGTTGGTTGAAAGCGGCATATAAGAAAGAGTGGAATTATAAACAACTTCCTGGAACATATTTTTTACAATTACATTCTGAAGATTAATATTATTATAGACAAAATCAACTGCCCCCCCCCTAAATTTGATCTGCTTGAGATATTTTGTATAATAATAACTTATTTGACTATTGGTTGAGTTGTTGTAATCAAAAATAGGTACACAAGTACTAGGAGTTGCGTTGTATACTCGGTCGCTAGCTAGATAGCTGTCATCACTAGTGATGAGTCTCGGGTTTTGCTCGTACTCAAATGATATTGTATCGATCTTATTGTAATCGACCATACGGTTCAGCAACCAGGTCGTCGGCTCCCCATTTGAAGAATACATATACCTCTCAATTTCACTTCCCTCACCAAAATCATAACTGGTTCCATCCTGATCAATAATCTTAAACCCATTTAATCCACTAATCGTAGAATTAGTTACATCAATTAGCGGAATAATTTTTATAAGTGTATCACCCGAGAGTGTAACAACCTGGACGCTGTTATTTACCCTACGGAGGATAAAGCTATCGGATCTATCACCAAGCGAATAAGTAAATACATCAGGTTCAGTATCAGCCTCACCGTCTACAGCTTTTCTCAGTTGGTAATACTCTTGTAGTACAGTCTGGCTATTAAGATCTGCTATCGAATTTATTGTACTGCTCAATTTCAATTTACCAGAGGGTCTTTCATCTGCAATTCCCCGAATGACACGCGAAACACTACCTCCTGCCTTTAATCCCCAGCCCAGTCCTACCCTACTGTAAGTTTCATGGGGCTTAAACCCCGTATAGTAGTAAAAAAGAGAAATTGCAGACCTGAGTTTTCCCGAGTTAATTTCGTATAGGGGCACTGAGTAATCAGGAAGCCCTTGAAATTCATTCGCCTTAATTTTGTGAAATTCAACCAATCGGTTAACTTCGGGAGAAGGAGGTATAAAATCTTTGTTCTGTCCCTTAATAATCAAGGCGCATAAAATAACTGAAATTAATAAAATGCCTTTTCTCATGTGGTTACTCATAAAATTAGGTTAAATAGGTTAAATAAAAAAAATACAATAAAGAAAAAATGTTATCCTATAAAATTAAGAAGAAAATGAATAACAAACTTACAAACAAATTAATACAAGCTTAATAATATTTGAAAGAGAACATTATTCAATTCATCGCTGCACAAATGACTTTTCTATAAAATAATATTATAAATATAGTATCAAAAAGTGGCAATTACCTAAAATTTAAAAAAAATATTGCTTTATAATACAACATACCGCTCTTCAAGCGAATAAAGCCAAACTTCGGAAATATGGTAAGGTCATGAATTTTGAATAGTTATTCCTTTCTTAAGCTTTTAATTCAATTTTTGTCAATACTAGTTAGTAACTTTCTGTAATCTTCCCCTAGCTAGCTACATCCAAAACTAAAAAATTCCAGTCACTGACCTCTCCCCCCGCAGTAATCATAAACAGTTTACTCCCCTTTCCTTAGATTTCGACGATATCTACACTAAGCCCAATAATAGCAGCAGCACGAATTGCCTGTGCACGCTGCTTGAGCGTTTCGGTGACACGCTTGTACATTTCCTGCATCTTCTTCTCATAGCTGGTAGAGCGACCTCCAAAGAAATCGACATAGCTTGCTCCGATATCACTAAAGATATTGGTGCCGATGACAACATTGGCTGCTATTGGAAGGCTGGAATTAGTACTGGTTACTATCATGGTTTGTTACTTTTCAAAAGGGCAAGGTTAATACCCAAGTCTAATATACATTATTTATGCTGAATTAATATGTTTGTAAATATTAATTTTCAAGATGATTACAATTTGTAAGGCTAAGGTATGAGTTTGAAAGGTGCTATGGTACGGGAAACCGTAACTGATAATCTTTCAGTTCTAATAAGAAATCAAGATAAATAATTAAACAAAAAAAAGCCCCCCTTATAACCGTTAAGGGGGGGCAGTTTTGGCTAGATGTCCGCTTGAGCTAGATGTTAACCGGCTTTGGGCATTCATCTAGTGTAAAGATCGTAAATTATTTTGAGATGATAGTTGTTCATTTCGCTGAAAATGTTGTTCAAAACTTGCCACTTGATAATAATTGCATTCTGAAATGCTATTTTACTTCATCGAATATTATTTTCAGCCTCACGAATTCTCCAAATCAACCCACTCTTGGATAAGGACAACCGTCTTTTGTTAAAAAGTTCTTCCATGATCATCCACACCTGATCCGTCAAAGTGAAATATTTTTTACTGCTTAGATCATCTATAGTTAGGTATCCGGTAATAGAAAACCTTTAGACCGCTGATACTTCATTCTGAACATCTAGAAATATTTATTTTTTAAAACCAAACAGGATTTGATATTGTATTAATAGTACTTTTCAAAAATAGGTAGTAATTAGTAAGCCTTGAGATCCTCCCAGACTCAAGGTTTTTTTATTCCTTTTATATCGTTTTTCATCGAATATCGTCCTTTATCCACTTTAATTCCCCACGTTGGATCATGGCTATATATTTTTGCACGTGATCATCTGTCAATAAGCAATTGTCATCAAGGTGGTAATTGAACTGCTTAGTGAAGGTGTAATATTGAATACTTCCAACATAAGCATTATTGAGATAAATATGCCAAAGGCTGTATTTCATGGCCCGAACTTCCACTACCCGACGTTTTCCATGATGATAAAATAACTCAGGCACATCCGTATCAAAGCGATGTATAAGCGCATCAATGCACGCTTCCTTGATGTCATCAGCAAGTACACCATATGCCAATTGCCACACGCCCTGAAATTTCCTGAAAACATAAAAAGCAAGACCATTTTTGTTATAGAGATGATAATCTTTCATGCCCATGCTTTTATCATGCACGGTAATTTGAGCGTGCATCACCCGATTTCGGCAAAAGATCTCTAGTGGTTTCATTTTACAATATTACTAATAATATTAGTAATATTGTGTATGACAAAGATATTTAGGGTTCAAATTTTTTATATGCCATTGGATGGATGAAGCCTCTCATAGCGCGATATTAGCATTACACAAATTGCGTGGACATGTTACTTGGAATTTTCTATGATACGCTTGTACATCTCTTGCATCTTCCTCATAGCTGGTAGAGCAACCACATAGCGCGCTCCTATATCGCTAAAGACAATGGTGCCGATGTCAACATTGGCAGCTATTGGAATGTTGGAATTGGTATGCTGAATTGATAGGCTTACAGCTATTAACTTCAAGATTTTTATAAACTGTAAGGCTAAGGTATTGGTTTGAAAGTAGGATTGGTTGCGGGAAATCGTAACAGATTTAGTTAGCAGCTTTATTGAGACAATAAAGTGAATACTTAAATAAAAAACGCTTCCATCTGATTTACAGAGAGAAGCGTTTTAGCTATTGTGTTAATCTGAAATTGCGCAAATATTAATCACGCACTGTACATTGTTTTTTATTTTACTCTTTTCAACTCAATATTATTCGGAACGTGAAGTTTATATTGACCACCTTTACCATCTATACTTATCATTCCCCCACCTTCCGCTAATATAAGTTTTAAAACTAGTTTATCAGGATTTCCTTTGACATAAGTTAATGTTCCTCGGGCATTAACACGATTTTTAGTTTCCCTAAATCGAAAAGATAATACATTTTCATTTCCTTGGAGGATTTGGTGCACATAGATTTTACCTAGGGCAGACCGGATTATGCTTCCTTTATCTCCTTTTCTGCTGGACGCTTATACCCGCATTTATCGCTTTGATTGACTTTATCGTTTTTCTCTCCATGAATAAAGAGAGTTTTGATTTGAAATATAACCGTATATATTTTTCGCAGCTCATCGTTCATAATTATGTGCCTAACTCCCCCATTCCCCAAAAGGATGCTGCTACTGAAATAGAGCGATTACATGGATTGATGGAAAAAAGAATACTTACACAAGCCGAATTTGAGGACGCAAAGCGGAAACTTTTATGATGAATAAAGTTGCGTGTTTTTAGCTTTCCGAGAAATTGTGTATTTTTGTACCAGTCCAGAGTAACAGGATTACCAAACCTATTTGGATAAATAACCAATTTTTTATGCATGAGGAGTATTATAGTTTTGAAAAAACGCCTGACATACACTATTACGAATTTTTCAGTATAGGCCCAAAAGGCAACATAAGAAAAGTAATTCAGTTTCAACAGATCAGTATTGAGGAAAACATATATAATCTTGGATTTGGAGATTTTGATCCTAGTACAAAAGAGATAAGTGATCTAACAACATCAAATAATTTAGATACAAAAAAGGTCCTTACTACTGTAGCTAGAGCTGTCTTAGACTTTATTCATAAACATCCTCAAGTCATCGTAATGGCAAAAGGTAGTACGGCATCCAGAACGAGATTGTATCAAATGGGAATAGCGGAATTCTGGGAAGATATTCAAGAAATATTTGAAGTGAAAGCCTATTATAAAGACAAGTGGGAATCCTTTGAGAGAGGTAAAAATTATGATGCGTTTTTTATATTTAAAAAATAATAACGAACTTTGTATCAGGAGGTTTAAAACATGAGCACAAATACGAATAAAAAAGATAAAAATAATCATGATATGACGGCTCAAGATCGCCAAAATATTTATAATACATCTTCATTTTTTAAGAAAAAAAACGAAGATGCTATTGATTTTCTGAAAAAACATCCTATACCTAAGGAGTATATCCGAAAATAGAATTTTGCGTTAAATTTGGTATATTTCCGAAATCACGCCACCTAATACCAATTTGACAAGAGTCCCATCTTCAACCAGTGTATGTAGTACCTCATGTAATTCCGATTCCTCTAATTTATCTATTCCATATACCTTGTTGGTCAAAATAAATTCGCTCATTTTCCATAAAGAAAATTTTATGGGATATTCATTGGTTGGCATAAAGTCAAATTCACATACTATACCGTCTTTCTCTAAACGGCAGCCCGCACCATGAAACTGGTAATTGAATCCACCAATTTGTCCCGAGCGATTTCGACTGCTCTTTTGTTCAAATTCATCCATATTTGGAGAGAACTGATATTTGAAATCGTTTATGAAAGTGACATAATCGTTCAATACTTTCCTTATAACTAGATTAAAGATGTTGCATCAAGATACAAATTAGATATGTAAATTAGTTGCTTAGTTATATATATTAATACAATGGGATTTTTTTGGGTTCACAAGTTATCATTTATGTGTATTGTATCGATAAGCATCTTATCGCAAGCTGTTGGTCAGTCCCTTGTTTTGGATGACTCAATAGCGGATATTTCTCCTCACATGATTGAAATATTTCCTGAGCCACCTTATGGTACAAACGGGTTTAAAAATTGGATTGTTAAAAATTATAAGATACCAACTGCTGCCAAGAAAGCAAAAGTAAATGGCAAACTGATTATCAATTTTACGATTGAGAAAAATGGACGGCTCAGTAATTTTCAGATAACCAAAGATATTGGTTATCATACAGGTGAAGCATTAATTGAATTAATTAGAAAATCTAGTCCCTGGAAACCGGGATATCAAGATGGACGTGCTGTAAAATGCGGCTATACATATCCCCTGTCATTTAGTAATGGTGAAATAAAATTAGATAAGGATATACAAAAAGACAAAGATGAAAATCCATATTATTAGCGACCTGCATAGAGAATTTGGATACAACGATATCAATCTGAAATTAGCAGACGTACTTGTATTGGCTGGAGATACGGATCTAGGGGTAAAAGGGATCAGCTGGCTCAAATCACTTTCATTGGATATACCGATCATCTATGTGCTGGGAAATCATGAGTATTATAAGGGCGCATATCCGAAAACACTATATAAAATCAAAGACGCTGCAAGCAATTCAAACATCCATGTGCTGGAAAATGAATCTTTGGAGATCAACCTCGTTTGTTTCCATGGCTGCACACTCTGGACTGATTTTTCGTTAAAGGGCAATCCTGCTGCATATGGATCGCTATGTCAAAGCCGTATGAATGATTATAAGAAGATCAGATTAGGTGACAATTATGTAAAATTAAGAAGCATCGATACGTTTAGAATCCACCAAACTTCGAGACAATGGCTGATGGAAAGTCTTAGTGTCAGCGAAGCAAAACATAACATCGTAGTGACGCATCATGCTCCGAGCATGCGATCCTTACCAAAGAAGTATTTGGACGATCCGATCAGCGCCGCCTACGTCTCGGATATGGAAGCCTTTATCTTAAAGCATCAACCCTCCTACTGGATTCATGGTCATATACATACTCCCGTAAATTATAAAATCGGTAACACTGAAATTATATGCAATCCACACGGCTATATCAATGAACCTTATAATGGGTTTAATAAGAACCTTGTTATAGAGATATGAACAAAAAACAACAATGAGAATGGAACAAATCGACGTCCTATGGCAGGGAAAAGTTAATCAATTTCCATATCGGATATATAGATCCACAACGAAAAATGACGTTGAAACGATGAAGGATTTTGAGGAACTAGGTCTCATGACCCGTCATCATGATGGGTACATTCGTGAAATAGCAATAGCGAAACTAATGAATCTTTTTCCCTCGGAAAGCATTCCATATGTAGTGCAGCTATTAGGTGAGTATGTTATGGAAATCCATTTGACCATTATTGCATGCATTACCCCGCAGCAAAAGAGTTGGATCAAAGAATTCTTTACTGAAAACACATTATATGAAAGGGCGATCCGAAGTAGAATAATAAGCTATTGGAATTGTTACTACAGATTTGACTTTATCAAATTGAAAGATTATCCAGCTTTCCAGTTTTTCTCTGATTGACTTATAATCAATGCGACAACTATTAATAGGAAATTACCTATTGAGTATAGTCTTCAATCTTTCGCGTATAGTGATCAATCAAATGTTGTTCAGTATTATCCAACAGTTGAAGTGAATCAATTCGAATATCCCTATCAAGAAATATCTTTTTCCATTTTGCTATTGTATATCTAGCACGGTGCGAGGTGGAGAGGATCACCTGATCTTCCTTTGCAATGAATATTGTATTAAATATCTCTACAGCAGCACTACTGAATACATAGAAGTCATCAGTTGCCTGCTCTACATACCTATGTGGATTGGCATGTACCATGACACCGTCTATATCTAAAAAGAAAATCATGTTGCACGAAGCTAATGATTAATTTGGCACTTCCACTCCACCCGTTTACGATTTAATAATAAAAAATACTAGCCATAGATGGATAGTCCAGCCTAATTTTGTAAATTCAACGTATAAGCCATAGCATGAAACAGTTCATAAAACTATTCCACATTTCTGCCCTTACTATCCTCATTACTGGTTGCAAGGATCCATCTCGCACAAAGACAATGGATTTTGGTCTATTTACACTTGAGGTTCCCTATAAATGGCAACAAGTCAAACAAAACGGAATCGACAGTTATGTCGGCGCAATTGCTGTAGACAACAACGATACGCTTTACTTCGATCTGGGGATGTATTCCAATAGTTTGACAGAGCATAACATAGAAGTCATTACCAGACAGATGATGGAGGAAAGTGCAACGGACTCTTCGAACTATATTATTGTAAAAGATATGCCGATATTGGATTTGGATCTCGATGCTGATCTTTACAGAAAACAAAATGTATCCTGGGATACTATCGATAACAGAAGAGCGAAAATCGTATTTCCGAGAATATCCGGAAAAGGAAACACCGGAGTGTACATCGGCAGCCTATGGGGAGACTCTTCAAAAGTCCGATTTAACCTTCATGGTTCAAACCTGAAAGCGCAAACTGAACAGGATCTTCTTAAATCGATAAAGACATTGAGATTCCACAAACGTAATATAGATAATGAAGAGAATTAACGCTCCCCTATTTGTACATCTCAGTTTTATCGCTTTGACATCTTATACGGTGTTCACAGATGGTGATTGGCTGAGATATTTTACGGGGAGTTTAAATTTTAACCTGATTATTTTTGGATTTCAAGTTGCAGCACTTATTTATGCAGGATACCTACAAGCGAAAAGAAATAGAAAGATATTCTCTATATTTTGGCCAGCATTGATTGGACTACTGATGTTAATATTTTGTATACTCATAACAGGAAATTATCAGTTTAACACAAATATAGGTATCACCATTTTATGGCTAATTCCTGAGGCTTATTACATAGCATATGATGTTTTAATAACTCATCTCATCAAGGAAATGCCACTCCCATTGAATATAAATTGGCAATTTCAAGCGAAATGCATCTATATTATTCTCTCAGCCATATTTCCCTTGATCGGATATACTTTCTTTAAATTGAAAAGAGTACTTTCAACACATAAATAGGAATCTATGGAAGATAATTGGAGTAAATATGGATTTTCAAGTTCTATGGGGCCAAAATTAAGGAAACTCGTGCAAATCCAGCTTGTTGATGAATTGAATAGTTTGTTGGGTATGAGCTTTGAATTTGACTTTGACTGGTCAGAATCATGTATTGAAGGCCATGATGGAATGTTTCTGGATGGTAGTCTAGAAAATTACTCGGGTATCATATTGATCGACAAACAAGCATCAATTAAAGCAGATGGTTGGATGGACTTTATTCAGGAAGGAGATTTCTTCCTGGCTTATTGGGATCAAATAACAGTTTGGCAAAATGATAGGGAACTATTCTCAAAAGATTTTGGGATCTCTAGCTATGCCTTTGCATTAGTTCCTGAGGAATTGCGCTGGCATCTGAAAGAAGTCAAAAAACACTAAAAAATGAATAATCTGAACGAAAAAGTTTGGTACGCATGTTACGGCTCCAACATGCTGCAAGAAAGGTTTTTTTGCTATATAAAGGGAGGCCAGCCCGCTGGTGCAAACACAACTTACAATGGATGTAATGATAAAACGCTTCCGATCGACAGTGAACAAATGTATATCTCCGCTGAACTTTACTTTGCGAAAGTCTCGAAAAATTGGAACGGCGGTATTGCTTTTATCAGAACTACATTTACTCCTATTGCATCTACTTATGGACGAATGTATTTGATAACAAAAAGCCAATTGATAGATATTGCTAGACAGGAGACCAATACAAGCACCAACTTAGAAATTGACTTTGAAAAGGCTATAGAAAAGGGCTCTTATATTTTTAAACAGCCTTCATGGTATGGTAATCTATTATACTTGGGTGAGCATAATGGTTATCCTATTTTTACAATAACAAATGAACAGGATTCACAATCCTCGACTAAACCTAGCATTTCCTATTTAAAAACAATTATTGATGGACTTCGGGAATCACATGGGCTGGACAATCTTGCTATCTTTGATTATCTGAAAACCAAACACGGTATTATAGAAAATTATTCTGAAGAGGAATTCAGGTCTATTATTGGTGCAAAGTAGGACTAATTTATTTAAATTAGAGAAAAATGTGAGCTATTTCAGGTAGGAAGCAATCCCTTTTTGAATCATTAGGGATATTAACTACCTTAATATTAACCAAATTATAAAATGATGCTTGGAGATTTAAATAGAAACAGTATTTAAAACTTAAGCGATACTATCGTAAAAGACAGACTCGTTATAACCGACCAATACCGGGTGATCGCGTACAAATGGACGTCTGTAAAATAGCTCCAGGGATTTATCAATACACAGCGATAGATGATTGTTGTTCAAAACTTGCCAACTGATAAAAAATTGATTTTATAATGCTATTTCACTTCATCGAATATTATTGTTAGCCTGACGAGTACTCCAAATCATCCACACCTGATCTGTCAATGTAAAACATTCTTTACTGCTTAGATTATCTATCGTTAAAAATCCAGTAACAAAAACCTTCTAGACAGCTAATACTTCATTCTCAACACCAAGGAATAATTTTTTTTTAAAACCAAACAGGATTCGATATTGTATTAATAGTACTTTTCAAAAATAGGTAGTAATTTAGGTAGTAATTGGTAAACCTTGAGATCCTCCCAGACTCAAGGTTTTTTTATTGTTTTTATATTCTTTTTCATCGAATATCATCCTTTATCCACTTTAATTCCCCACGCTGGATCATGGCTATATACTTTTGCACGTGATCATCGGTCAATAAGCAATTGTCATCAAGGTGGTAATTGAACTGCTTAGTAAAGCTATAATATTGAATACTTCCTACATAATTGAGATAAATATGCCAAAGGCTGTATTCTTTGGCCCGAACTTCCACTACCTGGCGTTTTCTATGGTGATAAAACAACTCAGGCACATCCGTATCAAAGCGAAGTATAAGCGCGTCAATGCACGCTTCCTTGATGTCATCGGCAAGTACACCGTATGCCAATTGCCACACGCCCTGAAATTTCCTGAAAACATAAAAAGCAAGACCATTTTTGTTATAGAGATGATAATCTTTCATGCCCATGCTTTTATCATGCACGGTAATTTGAGCGTGCATTACCCGATTTCGGCAAAAGATCTCTAGTGGTTTCATTTTACAATATTACTAATAATATTAGTAATATTATATATGGCAAAGATATTTAGGGTTCAAATTTTTTATATGCCATTGGATGGATGAAGCCTCTCATAGCGCGATATTAGCATTACACAAATTGCGTGGACATATTGCTTGAGCGTTTCTATGAAACGATTGTACATTTCCTGCATCTTCTTCTCATAGCTGGTAGAGCAACCACATAGCGCGCTCCTATATCGCTAAAAACAGTGGTGCCGATGTCAACATTGGCAGCTATTGGAATGTTGGAATTGGTATCTATATGCTGAATTAATATGTTTACAGCTGTTAGCTTTCAAGATTATTACAAACTTTAAGGGTGAGGTGTTGGTTTGGAAGTAGGGCTGGTTGCAGGAAACCGTAGCCTCTTCACAAATATTTTCATACGTATAAAGCTTACAAGATTGGACAGATTCCACTATCCCGGTCTAAGCTGACTGAAAACACTATGCGTCATTTTTTGATACAAATTGTCTAATCGTCTGGGACGGTAGTGGAAATACATATATAAGGATGGATAGGCGAAACTTTTAGTATATTAGTTTCGCCAATACAGTTATTACCTGCAATTGCCCAAACGCGATTCACAATGAATGAAGTAAATAAAATAAAACAACAGATTGTAAGAAAAGCTATAGAATTTAAAACAGGAGGTTTTAGGCCAACAAATTCTATTTCTGAAAGTTGGATAGGAAAAGTTTACTTATACAAAGAAGATGAAGAAATTCCGAAAGACAAAAATGGAAATCTAATGTTTCCTTTGTTTCAGCTTTGCTTAGAAGATATTGAAATTAGACCTGATATTTTAGCTGATACAATGGTGATTACTGTTTTTATAGCAGAAGAACTTCCAATGGATATAACAGCCAACGGAAATGAATGGGTATTGCGAGAATATAAAAAATCAGACAAATTAATAATTAAAGATTTAAACAATCCTGATTCAGTGCTAAAACCATTCCCCCTAAAACCTTCAAAAATAGAAGAAGATTATCCTGTGTGGGACGGAGGTGGTTTAACAAGTGAAATGGAAGATGAAATATTAAAACTTGAAGATTCGGGAATAATTGAAGGTTATTATGATATAGCTGAAAATCAATATGGACACAAACTTGGAGGTTATCCAAGCTTTTGTCAACCAGGTGTATATTTTGGCAACGACTTTGAATTTGTATTTCAAATTGCATCCGACGACAAAGCAAATTTGAATATAGTTGATAGCGGAACGATGTATTTTGCTAAAAATGCGAAAACAGAAGAATGGAATTTCTACTGTGACTTTTATTAAAAAAAAGCAGATGACATCGGCTTGCCAAAATCTATTAACTTTTTATATATTAGTTTGACAAAAACAGTTGTTACCTGCAATGCAGAGACAAACCGTTCTATGGCAAAAATAACAGATATTAATCGAGGAGACTTGTTAACATTCAAAGCCGCTGACAATAAATATAAAATGTTGCTTTGTACGAGTACGCGCAAGGACAGAAGTCCGCAATGGTTTACTTTCGCGGCATTGACCTACGACAGTTTCGAAAAACCGACGACTTCAAACATTAATAATATCGAATTCTTTGGAATAGGAAATAGAAAGTGTGAATACTTCAAATATTCTGATAATGAACTTGATAAAATGTGGTCAATTCATCCTGAGACTCGGCCATACTTTTTAGGTTCATACGGATTTTTAATTTTCCGAAAAGACTTTATGAAGTTTCGAGACAATTTTGAAATTATTGGTACTTTAAATGTTATTGACCACCTCGACAAAAACGGGAATGGTAGTATGAATATAAGTAACTGGGAATTAATCAAGGATTTTTTTGCAAATAGAATTAATTCCGTTATGCCCGACAGAGGACAGAAAACTTTTAAGGTAGGTGCAATTATTAAAGATTGAGGAAGGACAGCTTACTACAACCGACTTGGCAAAACAGCTCCACTTTCGTATCTTCGATACGGCTACCTTATTTCGCTAAGTCGCCGCTCTATCATATAACAATGCTAAAAACTACCATACATACATTCAACGACCTTGACAAATGGTTGTCGGACAACTTCTATTTTGAAGACGGACACGTTTTGGCAATAAAAGAAAATCCGCTTGAAATTATTGTTGGTTATAATGTGAAAGCAAATTATAAGGCAAATTCAGAAAGACACATTTTGCCTTTCAAAATCATTCCATCAAAAATTTACGAATGGACTTTTGACATAGATGTAACAAATGTTGGTGACGCCAACTACATTGAATATATTGAAGCACGAGAAGTTGAAAATGGAATTTGCTTAGAGTTCGCTACACCTGCGACTTTTCGCCTTGTTACAAACAGCCTTGACATTGAAGAACAAGAGCTAATAAAAACAACATTTAAGCCTTGGACAAGTGAAAAAGAAGTGTATCTGACCGCTGACCTTTCTGAAGTTCCGAGACCTTTGTTTTGGAAAGAAAAATTAAGCAAATACGGACACGACATTTTGTTCCGTTATTATTCAGGTGAAGAAAGACAACCAGAGCAAGTTCCTTATCCAGACTATCAAGGTTACTACATACAACTTGCGGATAGAATTAGCTCGACACAAGAAGGTATTTTTCTCAAGCATATAAAAGCAGAAAACGGAAAATTTAGTTTAAATTTTGAAAACAAGGACGATGAATTGAAAGATGTTTGGAACGACTTAACAGCAATTCTTGCAGACTTTCCTAATGCTCAAATCAAAAGCGGAAACTGCGAATTTATTGGAAAAAAATGGAAACAATATTTAGCTGACAAACTATTACCGACTACAGAATGACAGGAAGCACAGCATATAACGGTGACTTAATTCGCTTGCCGTAAGCTCCCTCGCCATTACCCGCTATTATTGCAAAATATTGCAACTAACATTTACGAGTAATTGATAATAAAGGACATTTATTTATTAAACTAGCAAAAGTGTTATAATCAATTATGTAAAAACACATGGATAATCAATTGTACGAATTAAAAGTCACAGACAGACAAAGCTTCATTAAATTTCTTGATCTTCTGCATAAAAATCTGCTCCAAAATCCTGAAACTTGGGAAAACAAAACTTTACCCGACTTTCTGGAGGCTTTGGCCTCATACGCAGAAGATATCCAATGGTATTATGATAATACAGACGCAAATGTAGATGCTGAAAAAGCTGCGTGGTCAACGTTTGCTGATATTTTCAAAGGAGCGAAAGTTTACGAGTAATAGTAAGCATTTCTTTCACTCGTCCGCATATTTACTAGCGAACAACATTTGCTAGATATACCAACAAAAACTACAGAATAATATATGAACCTACAGCTTAGTGCCAATAGAGATTTAAACGCAAACGATATACTACAACTTTATCAAGCCAATAAATGGAGTGCAGCCAATAAACCGGAACTACTGATTAAAGCACTATTAAACTCGCATTCTCTAGTTACGGCATGGGATGGTACAACATTAGTAGGCCTAGGGAATGCCATTTCCGATGGGTATCTCGTGGTTTATTATCCGCATCTACTAGTGCTACCCTCCTATCAGGGCAAAGGGGTTGGGCGTTTGATTATGGATAAAATGCAAGAGATTTATAAGGATTTTCATATGCAGATGCTTACTGCTGACGGGAAAGCCATAGACTTTTATAAAAAGAATGGTTTTGAACGAGCTGGTCAAACAGAGCCTATGTGGATCTATTCTGGCGGTGATCATTAAAATGGAGAAAATCAAAAAGTTCGAGCAAATATTGTCAGCAATAATGGCATGATACAAACATTACAAATATCATATAGTGATTCCTTGTTAAATTCTACTTCACAAATTAAGAGGAATTGGATTTACTATTTTTTTACGGGCAAACTAGCCGAATATAAGAGATTAAAAAAACTTAAACGTGTTGATTATTGGTGGGTAGAAATTGTCGATATAAATAATTCAATTACAAGGAAGATTCCCTTTGATGTTTTTAAAAATCCAATAAGGGGATTGAGGGACGCAGAATTACATTTAAGCTCCATTCAACCCATAAAGGACATAGATAGGGAGTTGTTTAACGATATGTGGAGTATATATGACAATTTCAATTTCAACAAACTTGAGCAAATCATTTCCAAATACTTGAAAAACTGGAAAAGCAAGGACAAATTTAATCCTCCCGTGTTTCCTTCGATAATAATTGACTTAAAATATCCCAAAGATATTATTGAATTGGAAACGATTGAAGAATTAGTAGACCAAGTTGATTTCATTGGGTACGAATGGTCTGACTCAGAACGATTGATTGATTCGACAGGAAACATGTACAGCACCGAATACTTAAATTTTGGACATCCGGTTGGCGTTGTACTACCGAAAAAAATTGATGGAAGTATAACGAACGAAGAACTACTCCTTTTAATAGGGAATAACAAACTGAACTTTAAAATTATTGATTAAACATCCTATGCTAAAAATAACAGATATTAATCAGGGAGACTTGTTAACATTCAAAGCCGCTGACAATAAATTTAAAGTGTTGCTTTGTACGAGTACAATGGAAAATTTAAACGAAAGAGTTTGATATGCTTGTTATGGTTCCACCGAAGGTTTCGAGAAATTGGAACGGAGGTATTAACTTTATCAGAACTACATTTACTACTACTGCGTTTACTTATGGACGAATATATTTAATAACTTTATCTTAAGATGATGTTATACCCCGCCAGTTTTACCGCATAATAGCAATGAGACAATTAATTACAGCTATAAAACAAAAGCACGAGAAAGATGGAATTGACATCTATCCTGGAGCAATGCTCTCGGAGATTGATACCTTTGAGCAAAAAATTGGATTTCCTTTGCCCGATGAGTTTAGAAGATTTTATCTCTTATGTAATGGTTTCGGTTGTAATGAAGATATTTTCAATATTATACCACTTGATGGAATAATGGAGTACTCAGACAACTATGGGAATAATTGGTTTTATTTTTCAGAATATATGATTAATTCAGATATATGGGGATTAAGGTATTTAGGAGATTGCCGATATGAAATATTTAATGCAACGCACCCTAAAATTGCATTGACGTCGTCCCTCACAGAGTTTTTGCAGCGTTTTTTAAAAGGGAATGTCTTCGACCCCGGAGGATTATATCACTGGCACCGAGAGTTGGGTATTACATCCTAAAATTCCGTCGATATCGACACTAAGCCCAATAATAGCAAGCACGAATTGCCTGTGCACGCTGCTTGAGCGTTTCGGTAACACGCTTGTACATCTCCTGCATCTGCTTCTCATAGGTGGTAGAGTGGCCACCAAAGAAATCGACATAGCTCGCTCCTATATCGCTAAAGACAGTGGTGCCGATGACTACATTGGCTGCTATTGGAAGGCTGGAATTGGTCGTGGTTAGTATCATAGAATACTACTTTTCAATCGGGCAAGGTTAATACCCAAGCCTAATATACATTATTTATGCTGAATTAATATATTTACAATATTAACTTTCAAGATGATTACAAACTGGAAGGCTAAGGTACTGGTTTGAAGGAAGGATTTGTTACGGGAAACCGTAGAGCTGTTAAAAAAAGCCTACTCGAACTTTGTGCTCCTTCCGCTTTTGAAGTGAGTAAACTACCGCTACTGAAATAACCAATTTTAAATAAGAAATTAAAATTTGGTCAATTTTCCCTATTTTAACAAAAAAATAGCATATGCCAAATATCTACATTATCTCTGGCTGCAACGGAGCAGGAAAAACAACCGCTAGTTACACCGTGTTACCGGAGATATTAGATTGCAGGGAATTTGTAAATGCCGACAACATAGCAGCAGGTATTTCTCCTTTCAACCCGCAAAGCGTAGCTGTATCAGCTGGACGAATTATGTTAGAGCGTATAGCGGAATTGATGAAGAATAAAGCTGATTTTGCATTTGAAACAACGCTCTCCACTCGAAGCTATAAAAATTTAGTAGTCGAAGCTCAAAAACTGGGGTATTCAGTCACTGTACTCTATTTTTGGCTCGACTCACCTTCATTAGCCATACAACGTGTAAAGAAGAGAGTAGAAAACGGGGGACACAATATTCCATCTGATGTGATAGAAAGACGATATCATCGTGGTTTAGAAAACCTGTTTAACATTTATATTCCAATATGTGATCGATGGCTGGTTTTTGATAACATGGATTTAATACCCGAAATAATTGCTCAAGGTGATAAATTTGGAGAATTCGTTTCAAATAGCGAAATTTGGTCAACACTAAAATCGAAATACCATAATGAACGATAAGGTAAATATTGAAAATATCAATCTTTCTGAACGAATTCGTTTAGGAGTGCAGAAGGCTTTACGAAAATTGGCAGAAGAAAGTGCTGCAAAGGGTGAGAGTTTGGTGGTAAAAGTTGATGGTAAAATTCAAGAAGTGCCTGCAAAGGAACTACTTATGAATTTACCAAAATAGTTACTTTTACAGGCTCTGTAAAGCTTGCTAGATTATTTGAGATATCAGTTGTCAATTCTATTTAAAAATTTTCGATACCTCAAAACGTTTTTCCTAACCGAAAACTCGGAAATTTCCAACGCCATTATTTTAGCCATCCAACAACCGTTTATGAATGTCAGCCCCACTATTGCCAATACGTTTAGGGCCTCTGACGCTCTTCTCCTAATAAGTTTCATTTGAACCATTCTTGTCCATTGTCTAATCGTTGTAAAAAGTCAGTAAAAGAGATTCCAATTTCAATATGATATTGTTTGTCCAAATCAATAAAAGGCGTAAGTACTACTCTAATTGAATTGTCAACTGTTTTTTCAATTGCAATAAATTCACTACTTCCATTTCCACCAATTGCCAAAGTCTTTGGAAGGTTCTCTAAAATTTGATAGTCGGTATTGGCTCCAATTAATTCGTCAACGTCCCAAAGTCTCACGAACTCTGATCCTATAAACTGTTCAAAACCCGAGTAATTCTGTAAAAAAAAACAAGTAATCGTTAGGAAGATTAAAGTTCAAAATTCTTTGTACACCAATCCAAAAATTCTTTATATATATTAGATGTAAAGTGATACTTTTAAAGCGATAAAACTGCCTGCAAATGACCGACAATATCGAACAATTTTTTAATGCATATTTGACCAGAGATGTAAGTTCTGTTTACACAGAAGATGTTCCAAAGGAAATGATGGCATCCGAGGTAAACGAAGATGGCTGGTACGAATGGAAGCTTATTCCTGGATCATTAACTAATGATGATTACAAAAAAGTGGCTGCAAAATTTAGCACTTCGTTGCCCGTTAGCTTTATTGAATGGCATAAGCGTTATTTCTTTGCCGACTGTGATTGTTCAATCGTCAGACTACCTCACTCCTTACCTTCTCAACCGCTAGCGGAAATAATAGCTAATCTTGACTGGTACCTACCGGAACAACTCATCCCACTTGGCCTGATCCCTTTTGCGAGTGAAGGTAATGATACTGGACCACTGGTATTTGATACGAGAGGCTCCGTCGAAAAAAATGATTATCCGATTAGAGTCTACGACCATGAATATGATGGCGAGCTCGATGGACTGAGCGAAATTATCTTTTCGTCATTCAACAAGATGTTGGCATGCTTAACCCATTTTTTAAACGAAACTAATACAAGAAAACATTTTGAAGTAATCGCTGACTTTTATACTATTGACCCAGACGGTGCTGGGTCTACGGGGCGATCATATTGGGAAAGCTGGATAACAATGGGCTGGGCGAACTTTGAGGAATTTGGATATTAAAGTCAGAACCCCGAAAATGAACCAGTATAAATAATATGAAGGAAACTCTTTTGGTATTGGATTTGGTATACATCAGAGGAAGTACAATCCCGATGATAACTCATGGATGCGATAAATTGATTAATTTTAGAAAAAGTCATGATATATGGTACGATTTCGTTACGCTAGAGTGTCTAACAGATAACTATAAACTTGAATTTATACATGTCGAAAGATAGTGTAAAAAGCAATTCAGTAAACTCGGCTGATTATATAAAAGGCCTGCCATTTGACTACATCGAAACATATTCCCTTCAGCGTGGAGAGGAATACACTGCGTTAATCCAAACGTTGGAACCAGAACGAAATAGTTTAAAAGTGAGAAAGGAAAAACGGAACAATCTCAGCGAAAACGAAGAAATTCGCCTGATCGGGCTGAATGCTTTATTGGGTGTAACACAATATTTAATTGATGATACAGGTCGATTTCATTTTTCTAGTCAAAGAACCAATACATTTATATGTGGCAATGAGGAAATCAGTCTACTAAAGAATATTTTACTTACCAAAACAACTAATTTCAACAATTGGATGTGTGCCCCCATTTACAGGGATGCTATCGTATTCTATAAAAGCTCGGGCGAAATTGTATCTGTTTTGAATATCTGTTTAAGTTGTGAAGCAATGGCAATAGATAGCTGCAATCGAGTTGTTGCTGATTCCAGCACATATGAAATGCTCAGAAAGTTTTTTAAGGAGATAGGTCATCCTGTAGAGTCATCAATTAGACAAAGATAATTATACGTTCAATGCACGAGAGAATAATAGCAATATGTTTAATGGCCCTGGTGCTATTTTCATGTACTTCGACGCACAAAGTTCCAAGTAATAGTAACGATATCGTTGTACCGACAGCCAAATTTGACTTCAAAGATACCATACCGAAAATAACCGTTCGGGACACATCTCTTGCATTCCCGCAAATATTTGAGGGAAGTTTCGTGAAGGGCACAAAAGTAGCGCAATTTGGTACGGAAATAACGTTTGATAAGATAGCTGTCGGAAATCTAAAAGTATCATCAGGCCAGATTATTGCGACTGATCCTGTCATGTTAAACGATGCGATAGCCTTTAATGAAAATTTCCCTGTTGGTGAGTTTCCAGTCGAATTGGCAATGGCAGATATCAATGCCAATAAGGATCGAAGGGTCGCATTTGCACGGGTAAAGTTCTCAGATAAGCCCATCCGGAAATGGGAGTTTGCATTGTTACCGGGACAGACTCCAATCCCCCTCAAATCCAAAGAAATATATGGATATGGAGTGGATGCAGGACTAGGTCTTTTCGTTGATCAAGCAGCAAAGGATAGTCTGAATAAGCTGCTCGACAAAAACTGGGACAATATGTTCTCCGAAAAATTCGAGGATTATTTAAACTACGATTTTCAAAATTACAATGCAGTCTTTTACTCCACGGGGTATGGAGATGGTTTTTATGCTACTTACATTGGAAGGGACAGTGATGGCAAAATTTGTCAGCTATTGACTGATTTTAGTATTGTACTGTGGCGGAATGTAGCAGAGTAGCGAAAGATTGAGCGTTTTATTTCTTTTCTAAGGAATCTAAATTAAGCTCGTAAACGTCCCCTAATTCACCACTGCATTTTATGAAGATATTCTTAGGAATCTCAGAAAAATCAATTTTGGTGACTAACGATCGGTCACATTCATTTTTAGTTGTGTTATAAAAGAACAGTTCATTCTTGTCTAACTTTATAGGCAGATCACTTGATGCTCCCAACACATAACTCCCAAAGTATTGTTTTTTATTATCATATAACAGAATTGAACCTGTAGTATGTTTATTCGGCCCCCATACCCTGCCCCAAGTTACCATGTAATACTTTTTTTTGGCTACCGTCTCTATCTCGCCTAGATAGGCTACATCGACTTCATTCAGGTAATCCTTATTATCACTCAGTTTAAACCTGAATGTCTTCCCTACAACGTTTTTGGATAAAACAGACAATACGATATCCTCCTTATCTTGAGCTAGCCCAGTACCAGATAAACAAAAGAAAATAGAAATTATTAAAAGTTTATTCATAATTGCAAATACCCCTGTGACGTTAAAATGATGTTACTCTACCTTCTTGTAAACGGACAGCTAGAAAATAACATAAATGTCGGTAACTTATTTTATTCGTTTAGTTTTGAGGACAATTTAATTTTCATGTTTACAGTATCCAAGATAAAACATCGGATATGGATATTTCTTTTTATCAAATGATTTTCCGATTGGATTTAGATAACCCTTTGAAATCAAAATAACTTCGCCAAGTTGTTCAACTTTTTTCCATCATATTTGAGCGTTAATACATTACCTGCTCTCTGCCATTTGCCCGTCCTCCATTCATTATATCCGAAAGCACCTGTCCAATGCAATTCAAATGTCTTGTCTTTTCTGAAAAGGATATAAGCTTGATTTTGAGTCCCTTCATAACAGGCGCTAAATTCAACCTCGCTTTCGAGTTTTTCTGAATCAAGCTTGTAGGGACTAAATAGCGTGTACAAAATTGTAATTGAACAAATTATTGTTGGCAGACAAAATTTTAAAGACAAGTTCTTCTGATTGCGGATAATTTCGATAATTCCCTTGATTTCAAAAACAAATATCGTGACAAAAGTAACGGGGATTAAAGCTGTCAGACCCCAGTACACAATACCAGAAAAATACTTGTCAATATGATGGTAAAATATGGTCAGCACAAGATAAACGCTACAGATAATTGTTGTTAAGATCAGTGACCGTTTTGTCTTGGTAGTTTGTTGCATAAAATTGCTGCTTTTCTATTATACCAACTTACAAAAATTTGCAGCATCGAAAAAGCGTGAGCGGAATAATAGTTCCAAATAGTTATATTTGATAGCGGTCTTATATTTAAGAAATAAAAAAATATAGTAACTGTTCCGCTGATGGATCATGGAAAGAACAGTGCGAAATACCAGAAGATCTCTGATAAAATAATAGAACTTCACCATATTTAAAGTATAACTGAATCAATATGGATCATTTAAAACCTACACCATTATGGACATTGGTTGCTAATATCAAAGAGAACATCAGGCATGGTGAAGAGAAACTACAAACTCGTATCGGCACGAAACAGTTTAGCGCTGGTACTAAGGTGTATATTATCGATTGGTTTGCCGGAATGTGTAAAGATATTACGGTAATTGGTTTATCCCGAGATACGAAAAGGTTAATCACAATTGTTATTCGTGCTGAATGGGTAGAGAACCTCCGCGTCAAACTTTGCTATACCCCTACAGTTTGCTCAACAATAACGGCTTACTTTGATAAGGAGGAATCTGGGATGCAGCGATATACAGAACGGTTTGTGAAGGAAATGTTTATCGGTATCCCTCAATGGAATGAACCTGAGTCAATATAATGTATAGATAATATAACTTAACAATGGCAAATGGACGAGCTTGATGATTTTACGATTGGATTGCACTCAGGAGGCCAATCAATTTCAATTACGGTAATTGGATTATTAGTTATTGATGCCACTAGCAGCTGGGATAAGAATTGGTTAAGGACTAAAATCTCAGTACAGGCTGGCGCGTTCGGTGGCACCTACGATGCAGACCTAACAACATTTGACTTTGAGAATTTTAAACAGGATCTGAATTTGCTATATGAAAATTTAAATTCCGAAATTGAATTTAAAGATTTGGAAGGTTATTTATATATGAAAATTAAAGGGAATGGGCTAGGTAACATCAATGCTGAAATAAGCTGTACTGACAATCCAGGAATCTATGGCGCTACATTGGATTTTGAACTTAATTTTGACCAGACTTATATCAAGCCAGTTCTTCAGAAATTAAATAATATTACGAACAAATATCCTGTTGTTGTATAGTAAGTAAATTGTAAATGATCAGAAAAGTAATGACATGGCTCTGCTGCATTTTGACGGGCTTTATTTCTTCAGTTTACATTAAATGGGACTGGTCATTTATCCTTATCCCAACATTGATCTCATTAGCCGTGTCATTAAGCAATTTTGACAAGATCAGTTTTCCTAAGAAATTGATAGGCATACTGCTTCATTGGTTTTTGAGTATAGTTATCTTTATCATAACAATTGCCATCACTGTGTTCTTTCTTTCCCCACTTGGATTGTATGCAATGTATGTTGGAACGACGTTAGCTGCAATACTATTTTCACTAAATACAAATATAATCTTGCCTTTCCCAAAATTCTGGCTTTCAATGGTGGTCATATTTGGGTTATCTGTACTGGTATGGCCAATAGCAGATTATCTGCACGCACATCCAATATTTAAATTAGTTGCGCTAAATGGACGTGAGAATATCGTCACTATTTGGTGTTCACTTGTCGGATTTGGAGCCGCATTGGGTATACATGCACAGAAGGATAATGTGATAGAATTTCATAAAAATGGATGAAAAACATCAAAATCAGATTCTTAATTTATAAAAAGTTAAGTATATAATATGAATAATCAATTAAACGAACTGATCGTAAAAGATAGACAAAGCTTCATCAAATTTCTTGATTTGTTGCGCCAGGATTTGCTCCAACAGCCTGAAAATTGGGAAAACAAAACCTTACCTGATTTTCTGGAAGCTTTGGCGGCGTATACAGAAGATATCCAAGGGTATTATGATAATACTTACGCAAATGTAGATGCTGAGAAAGCTGCGTGGTCGACATTTGCTGATATTTTCAAGGGAGCAAAAGTTTATGAGTAATAAATAGCATTTATATCGACAAAAATTACCGGATATTATATGAACATAACTATTAGCCTGAACGGAGATTTGAACGAAAACGACATACTGAAACTTTACCAAGCTAATAAATGGAGTGCGGCCGATAAACCAGAACTACTGATAAAAGCACTCTTAAATTCGCATTCTTTGGTTACTGCCTGGGATGGTGCAATATTGGTAGGCTTGGGGAATGCCATTTCCGATGGGTATCTCGTCGTTTATTATCCGCATCTACTGGTGCTACCCTCCTATCAAGGCAAAGGGGTTGGGCGTTTGATTATGGATAAAATGCAAGAGATTTATAAGGGTTTTCATATGCAGATGCTCACCGCCGACGGAAAGGCTATTGACTTTTATAAAAAGAACGGATTTGAAAGAGCAGGTCAAACGGAGCCGATGTGGATCTATAAAGGTAATGATCACTGAAAAAAAGTTAAGGTTAATACTTTTTCATATGTGTATATTCGGGTGGAAGGGAAAAAACTGCTATGATGTGACGTCGTGATTAATCTTCCAGGAAAACTTTTTACAGTTATCAAGGTTTTCAAATTCAAATGATTCTATCCAATCATATTTTCCATCCTCATCTTGATATAAAACTAAATTGTCAGCTTTAATATTTTCAATAAATGATGATAATTCTGCAACACAAGCTTCTAAATCATCTAACCCATAACATGGAATATGACTATGGATATCTGTTTTTCCATTTGGATCTTCAATTCCAATAGTTATTTCGGTATTATATGTTGCAATCCAAATTGAAAATATTCCGGATTCACTTTTCAAATCACAATCAAAAGATCCGTCATCTTGAAACTTTATTGTCTGAGCAAACTGTGGATAATTTCCTTCCAGGAATTTAAGTATTAATTTCGAAAATTCTCTTTGTTCCATTTAGTACTTGATTTATAACTATGTCACATAACCCTTAAATATACGCAATTTACTAAATTAGAAAGTTAATTTTAAAGTCGATCATGACTTATGATCATCCAAAAGTAACGATTAAAATAGCCTTACATACAGTTTAAGGCCAAGATATCGGTTGACTACAACTATAGATTTTGATCGATTAACGGAATATGAATTCTGTGATGAGATCGGCGGTAAAGATTATTACCTATATTCGTCTGATAAAGAAATTCTGTTTACCATTGAATGGGATAGCTTCTTCTTTCTCATCGCAACAGATTACAAAAAAATGAATAAGCTTATCGCCAGCCATTTGTTTGAGGGTTTTCTGTGTAATGACAAAACAGATCATTATTGGGAATACACCGTCGAGTAAAATAAAGATTTTAGCCCAAAACAGATTCAGTATAATAGAGCACAACATTCATTTATGAAAACAGAAACCCAAGAAAAATTTGACAGAATCATAAAAGAAAGCTTTATTGAAATCTTAAAACCTCTTGGTTTTAAAAAGAAGGCCAACAACTTTTATTTGCCGCTTGAGAAAATCGGTCACATCATAAATATTCAAAAAAGCTTTTTAAGATTTTTGAGCTTCTCGATACCTTCCAAACTTTGCACATTGGTATGATGGATCAATATTTCTTCCACATTAGGAAAAACATCCACGATTGACTCAATAGACCTACTTGTAGGGTTGAAATACCATAATGTAATATGCTTTACCGAATTACTCTTATTTTCGAATTTAATGCTCTTATTAAAACCCAAAATATGGATTTCCTCTAGCATACTATATTTGTTTAAGTCGATGGTTCCCTTTGTCGATTTCCCATTGCAAAAGAATTGTCGTACCTCCTGTACATTCTTAGGAAGCTCAACATCCAATAAGGATTCTGAAAAGATAATTTTTTGAAACTGACAATGCTGTAATTGTTCAAACAATAGATTATTAAGAGCCTTATCCTTGTAACGATCTATTGTCAATGATTTTAAATTTCTCTTATCGAAGGGTAACCCTCCATCATACAATTCAGCAAAATACTCGTTATAGCCAGGAGGATCATCACGTCGCAGATACTTTTCAAATTCGTGCCAGTTTTCTGGTTTATAACGCTCCACAATAGCCATCACCTCTTCAAAGCTACTGATTGATAAATACTCTTCTCCTTTAAATTGACAAAGAAATAACCGGTGCATCTTTTACTATTGTATTGGCTCTAAACTTACCAAATTTCCATTGAAATAAATATGATGGCTTAAATATTTCCGCCATTGTTTTCTCTTGTTGAGCAACCGCCAAAGAAATCGACATAGCTCGCTCCTATACATTACTAATATATTAGTAATATTGATTACAAAGACGGCGAACCCCTCTTGAGTTACTTTAAAAACATTTGATAATTGGATATAAATAATCTTATTGTAATCATGCAGATGGTCGTTTAGTTTCTTTTTTAATTTTACCCTTACCCCAAGTCATACTTGAAAAAATTCCATCTTTCATTACCAATGCATGCAACAATGCTATAGAAAGGTGCCCCACAACAATGAAAAAAAGAGACCAGGCTAAACCTCTATGTATGTCATGGAGCCAAGCATATAAAACAGGATTCTGATCTATAAGTGATGGAAGAATAATATTTTGGGATAGCTTGGCTTGGAAACCGCCCGCGGAGAGCTGTCCCCAGCCCGTTATAGGTAAAGCAAACATGAAGGCATACATAACCCAATGCATAAAGTGAGCCATGTTTTTTTCGACCTTTGGCATATCACTTGGCAACGCTGGAATCGGATTTATAATTCTATTCAAAAAACGCAATATACACAGAAACAGAATTGCTATACCAATTGGAATATGAAGATCGATCAACCAGGGACGACTACTAAGAGAAGTCATCATTCCTAAGCCAATAAACATTGTCGATAAAATCAATGTTGCCATCAGCCAATGTAGAATTCTTCCTGTAAGATTAAAGTTTAAAGGAAGTGAACGATTAATATGACGACTTTTTAGCTTGAAAATCTTTACAGATTTGAACCATTCACGAATTCTTGAGCCAGATTTTAGATTCTTCTGCTGTGACATATTATTTATCTTTAGAAGTTTCCTTTTTTCCAATGGCATCAGTAGCCTTTCCATAGCCGATCTCCCGGACACGTGCATTATAAGAATGGGCATAAATACCTGCTCTAGCTGTCAGAACAGGATCTTTGGATACCTCTATTCCTGCCGGTACTTTTGTGGGATCAAAGTTAATATCGCGGCATCCACCCTCAGTTTGGTCAAAAACTCTCTTAATTTCCAATACACCTGCGACGATGTGACGACGATTTGCCGGCCAGGCCTTCGAAGGGTTTTCAATTTCGTCACCAGGTTCAGCAAAGGTCATGACCAAATCCCAATAGAGCGCCCCTTTATCTAGGCGTTGTTTTAGATCGTCAAAAAGGAAGTCGTGACTCGCGTGCTCACGTTCCTCCTTAGACCAGGCACTGAAAGGCGCATGCGGCCGCATCGACCAGCGAACGGCATGTTTATTCCCTTTAGAATCAATTAAATAGAATGCATTGATAACATTGTACTCTGCTACTGCAAAGCTACTTACCCATGGCGCTTTATCAGCCCAATCGATAAAGTTTTGGGCTTCTGGATAGTCTTTAAGAAAAGCGGATACTAATGCCGGGTTTGGCTTACCCGTAGTGCTGTCGATTTTGTACGCATCTGATCTTCTAATTACGCCTAAAGCATCATGTGTAACGAAAAATGGATGATTGTTCAGTTTCATTCTCCATTGCTGGTTGTTTTCTGACGATATCATCATTGCCATGCTAACTGTTCGTGTTGAATTGTCAGCAGCAAAAGGATCTACAGTTCCGATTGAAAAGCGACCTAATACAGCAGATGAATCCTGTGAAAATACAGTTGCTTTCGAAAAGGGAGCTAATTTGCCTGTTGAACGAAAAGTGCCTTCGAAACAAATTCCTTTCGAATGTGCCCGTCTATAACCTGCAGGAAATGAGTCCGGTATATCTTTAAGGAAGCTTGCTGTCGTTGTTCTATTTCCAAGCCATCCTGCAGACCAAGCAAAGATCAAAACCAGACCGGCTGCTAGCACTCCGATACATACCAAAGGGATGATTGCTTTTTTCGATTTAATTTTCTGTTTATCCATTTATTATTAAAACTAGATTTATTCAACAATGTTTTAGCTAAATCTTGCTGAGTTTAAAAATTTGTAATTCACCAAAGTTATTAGTAAAGACAGTAATTTGGGTTACATATTACCTTTAGGTAATTAGTTACTTTTAGGTAATCAGGTGTATTATTTGAAAGTAATTTTTATATTTATGTCTATAAAGTAATGTAAGTAAGTGAAGAAGTCAAAACTGGAACTCGGAGAAAAGTGTTTGCGCCAGATTCGAGGGATTAAAGATACAAATCAGCTGTTGAGTGGTAAATGGAAAAGTTTGATCATCAGTCATCTGTACTATGAAAAAACTATGCGGTTTATGGATTTAATTAGACAACTTGAAGAAATAGCTCCTAAGGTACTTTCAAAAGAACTTAAAGAACTGGAATTAAATAAACTTATAAAACGTACAGTAAAAGATACAATGCCTATCACGGTCGAGTATGAGCTTTCTGAATCTGGAAAAAGTCTTCATTCGGTAATCAAAGTGATGAGTGAGTGGGGAATAAATTATAGGGAACGATTGTACAGTACGGAATAAACTTACTTTTTATTAATAATGGGGGGCGTGTCCTAGATCAGTTCTTAACTATATATGCTGGTTTTTTCCCCTAATTTAAACCGGCTTTGGGCATTCATCTATTGTAATGATCGTAAGATTAATTGAGATAATTTTGCTCATTTTTTTTATTCCTCATAGCCTAACTCATCAAGGATAATAGCAAGTTCATCAGTTGTCAACCAGCTCGTATTGTTACATAGCATTACCCAATTGCCATTGCGAAAATCTACATCCATTATAAAAAACCGATCAATCATAATTTGCAAGGTCCCACCGCCATGCAAAACAGAAACCTCCACCACTTGCTTTTGACCACACACGTCACATTTGAACTTTATATTCTTTTTCATCGAATATCGTCCTTTATCCACTTTAATTCCCCGCGTTGGATCATGGCAATATACTTTTGCACTTGATCATCGGTCAATAAGCAATTGTCGTCAAGGTGGTAATTGAACTGCTTAGTGAAGCTATAATATTGAATACTTCCTACATAAGCATTATTGAGATAAATATGCCAAAGGCTGTATTCCTTGGCCCTAACTTCCACTACCTGGCGTTTTCCATGATGATAAAACAACTCAGGCACATCCGTATCAAAGCGAAGTATAAGCGCGTCAATGCACGCTTCCTTGATGTCATCGGCAAGTACACCGTATGCCAATTGCCACACGCCCTGAAATTTCCTGAAAACATAAAAAGCAAGACCATTTTTGTTGTAAAGATGATAATCTTTCATGCCCATGCTTTTATCATGCACGGTAATTTGAGCGTGCATTACCCGATTTCGGCAAAAGATTTCTAACGGTTTCATTCTACAATATTAAACAGAAAGGCCTCCTTTGGGGGTTAACGAGGTAGGCCATATTGGCTAGATGTACGCTTGGGCTCTAAAATTTATGTGCATAGATTTTAAAATATCTTTAGAAGATAGCGCCAAATAGGATGCTTAAGAATAGGTTTGGTATACAGTGCAACATTAACCAACTTACTGCGTCTAATAAAAAACGACTAAAATGAAAAATTTTGTACGCATCGCTAGTTTATTGATCCTGGGCTTGATTATCAGTGGATATTCAAAGGCTCAAATGCAGAATATTGTCATGCAAATCGACACTTTTTTAGATAATCTCGATGCCGATCATAACATCAATGGCAATGTCCTGATCGCCGGGGATGGAAAGATACTATATGAAAAAGCTTATGGCATTTCCGATGCTGCAGCTGGTAAAACCAATGAGCTAAATACTCGTTTTGTTCTGGCCTCTGTTTCAAAACCGGTAACAGCGGTCGGAGTCTTCCAACTTATAGAAAAAGGCAAACTATCGCTCGACGGGAAAGTTGCCCAATATCTCAAGGCTTTTCCTTATCCCGAAATTACAGTACGCCATCTATTACCGCATACCTCAGGCCTACCTAATACCGATGAACTATTTGGTCCACTACTCCAAAAAGATTCACTACGTCGGTACACAAATAAGGATATCATTCCAGCCTTGAAGTCTTTTGGCAAATCCCTACATTTTAAAGCGGGCGACAAATTTGAATACAGTAACACCAATTATAGTATTTTAGCATTACTTATAGAACGCAAAAGCGGTTTTTCCTTTCGAGATTATATGGAGCAATTCATATTCAGACCAGCGAAAATGTTAAATTCTGAGATCCTGAACGCAGACTTCGATTACGACCCACGTTATGCCCGCAAATATGATAGACCCATACACTATGTAGATACCCTCCGTCCCATCGAATTGGTAAAGCAGTTGAAAAGGTTCACCTTTAATTGGGTAGGTTTTCAGGGCCCTGGCAATATGGCCAGTACGGTACATGATATGCTGGCATTTGACCAAGCACTTTATAAAGGGAAATTGATTGGCGAACGAAGTATGGAGCAAATGTTCACCCCAAACCGGTTGAACGATGGCAGCATCCCTTATCGCCGATCAGGCATAGACCAGGCCGCTTATGGCCTCGGGTGGTTTATTTTCAAAGATACCAGTGGAGGAAAAGTGGTTTGGCACAGTGGCGGTATACCAGGAATGAATACTTTTATGCTCAGAAACTTAGATAAAAAACAGTTTATCTTTGTAACGGACAATGCCCAAAACCCTCCTATCGCACCCGAACTCTATATCATACTCAGCGGAAAAAAATTTACCAGACCACGTTCGCTTGCAAGGCTGTATGTCCGCGCTTTGGTATCACGGGGAGCTGACTATGCAGCAGCTATGTTAGGCCAGCACCAAACAGATTCACGTTTCTCCTTGAATGAAGGGGAATTGAATTTTCTGGGAATTGAGCTCATGCGTAACGGACAATTGCTGCTAGCTCTTGATGTTTTGAGGGCAAATACCATGCTTTTTCCCCGCAGTTTCAATGTTTTTGACAGCTATGCTGAAGCGCTGATGAAAACAGGCAAAAAAGAAGAAGCGATTATGATGTATCGCCGATCATTGGAAATTAATCCTGCCAGTGAAAGTGGCAAAAAAGCATTGCAAATATTATTAGGGCAGTAACTGACTGATGACCTGTCGGATGATATGTTATATACTTTCCACTATTTCCTTAAGTGGACCATCGGTTGCAAGCGACATTTACTCCAGTTGATTTATTTCTAGACTCATTTTGGTGAAATCTAATAGAATACAAAATTATAAATTACGGTGTTAAAGTTTGAATCTGAAAATCCTTCACTATTTTATCATGCGCTATTCTTCCATTTGGATTTTTTTTATAAGTTTACTTCACGGAATAAAATAGGCTGATTTTGATCGAAAGAAAACTAAAGTTTACTTTTATCCTATACTCCGCCAAAAATTTCCCTGTGACCTGCTATTGTAAACCGCCGAAACTTCTATAAAGATGCCATTCAAAATATTAAGTAGACTATTAATTATTTTTTTTGCGTGTTTTGTCTTTGTAAAGAGCGAAGCACAGACAGATAGTAGTTTAAGTATGACGCGGAGACTCATACGCTCAGCTGAGGAATTCTTTAATAAGAATTTACAGCAAAACAAAAACATAGTTGGTTTAAGTGCTGCAATAATCGTAAATGATTCAGTGATTTGGTCAAATGGGTTTGGATACGCAGATAAATTTAACAAAGTGCCAATGACAACAAATACGGTTGTCAATATGGGCTCGATAACCAAAACATTTACTTCGTTAAGCGTGATGCAGCTTCAGCAAAAAGGCTTACTAAACATAAGCGATCCATTAAACAGCTATCTGCCGGCATTTAGACCTAAAACAAAATGTATTGACTTAAAAAATATTACCATAAAATCTGTTCTTACTCATACATCGGGTATTCAGCCCGATATATGGAGGAATTCAGATTTGGGATCTGGAATTTACACCGACGTATTGGATGAAATCAATGCAACTTATATCACCTATCCGCCTGGTATGGTAGGCCTGTATTCAAATGCCGGCTATAATATTCTTGGAACCTTGGTGAAAGCCTTGAGCAAACAAGATTATGCAGCCTACATACATCAAAATATTTTAGTTCCGCTAGGTATGAACCAAACCGGATTTGCAATCGATAATTTGAAATATCGTTCGAAAATCTATCTGGAAGGAAATGAAATAAAAGAGTATGAATTGCGGGATATTGCTTCGGGCGGAATTTACACCAATATAAATGATTTTTCGAAATATGCTATTGGTCTTATGAAAGCATATAACGGAGAAAATTCTTCAATAGTCGATTCCTCAACTATCCATGAAATGTTTTCGCTGCAGAACCAAAATGTGCCTATTGAAAGTAATAAAAAAGGCTTAGGCTGGTTTATGTTTAAAAATGATTCCAATTTTGCTGTCTATCACGCTGGAAGTGCAGGATTTGCACAGGCAAAACTGCTATTAATTCCCAAAAGGAAATTTGCGGTAATTGTCATGACAAACTCAGCAGAGGGTGGTGCAATTGCAGAAGAATTTTGTTTCAGTTTCTTGAACAAGTACCAACTGAAGATTAGCGACCTATTTCCTGCTCCTATAACAGGAAAAATTCACAGTTCATCAGCCCCAATCAAATTATCTAAGCATAGCCTGAAAAGACATGTAGGTAATTATGCGCAGGCCGAAGGGTATATCAAAGTCATTTTAGAAAAAGATCATCTCAAACTTATTGATGGGGAAAGACAATATTTTCTTACTCCTTTATCAAAGGATGAATTTCTGCCTATCGAAATATTTCCAAATGATAGCTTAGTGGAAAGAAATAACAAAAGATTTATTTTTAAGAAAGTTAATACCGAAACTTTTTTATTTCAAAGAATTGAAGATCGTGAACGCGAGTATGGACTAAAGCTCAAAAACCTTGATCGTTCTTCATGGGAGAATGCATTAGGAAAATACAAGCATTTCGGTTATCAGATGCTAATTGGAGATACAAAATTTAGAGAAGTTGAAATTTATATATCAAAAGACAAAGTTTTAATGATGAAGCTTACCACATTTGGCAGTGTCAGGTCTATACCTTTACGTGTAATATCACCTAAATACGCTGTTACATGTGGAATAAATGCAGGGTTTGGAGGATTTAACATCAGCTTCTCTGAAAAAGATAATCAACAAGTAGTTGAATTTGCCGGTCTGACATTTAGAAAGGACCAATGAAACATCCAACAGAAACTTGAAGCAATTAATACAGTCCATACGATTATTTAGGTCTTTTTTTAATGCGGTTGTTGAATATATGCTATATGCCGTACTAAACAATAGTATCGGCACATTGCTTTGGATTTGCATTACGCTTGTCTGTGTAGAAGGACTGGTTCTTCTTGCTTTCAGATGGACTTGTCCTCTGACAATACTGGCCCGAGGATCAATAACCTTCTATCTTAAAAGTTCAAGGTTCAACAAGTCAAAACTTGAACTTCTAATTATTTTCTTCTCCTTCTTGGTGATTTATCATCCGATTGATCAGAAAAATGATTTTCTTTCTCCTTTGAGGCACGTAATCCGCCAAACTGCCAGCTGAACGTCAATGTAGCGGCCCTATTATAAAATCTGTTGATCTGCGTACTTTGGAAAGTTGGAGCAAAAGCATACATAGTCTCCTTAAAATTGTTCTGAAATGGATTCGTGACCGCCAGGGTAAGACTTGCCTTATTATTCATAAAATCCTTCTTCATTGCAAAACGGTAAGAGTAATTTGCTGTAGTTTTACCCTGCAATGTGATAAAGCCATTGCCATAATCTCCTGAAGCACTAAACTGAAGCCCTTTCATCAGATTAATGGTATTGCTGATGCTTGAATTAAAAAATGTCCCATCATTTTTCAGTTCTAATGAATTACTTTTGAATTTTAAATGGAAGAGCTCAACACCTGCGTTGACCGTCCAGATTTTAACAGGATTAAACACCGCATTAACATTCACGCCCATTCGCGTGCTTTCACCAATATTATCCGGCATGGTATAGGAGATTCCCTTTTCATCAACCCTAGCGATCTGTTCAACCGCATTCTTATTTGAGCTATAATAAATGCTGCTTGTCAATAGTGTATTTTTGCTTCCGGTATAGGTATGGGAGAGTTCCAGCTTTTTGGTAATCTCAGGATTCAGATACGGATTACCCTGCGTAATATTCAGTGGATCTGCTGCATTGGCATACGGATTCAGGTCCATGATCCATGGACGTCGGATTCTTTCGTTATAATCTAATTTCGCTTCATGGCGCTCGCTTAATTTCTTTACAACCAACAAATTTGGTACCCAGTTAGAAAACTTTCTTTTGTAAGGGGCATTATTCTGAAAGGTCGCATTGATGTCAGTATTTTCAAAGCGGATCCCGGGACGTAATATCCAGTCGTTTCCGAGATCAAAATTTAGGGTAGCGTACGCAGAGAAAATCTGCTGTCTGTACTGCATACTTCCCGAACGGCTAGGATCTACCGGCAGTGCACTGTTAAGAACTTCATACACGCTTTTGGAATTATTTCCCAGAAATTTTACCCCTGTTTCCAGTGAGGTTTTTCCCTCCTGTCCAAAAGGATGTGAATAATCGGCCTGAAGACTCCACTCCTTTTCCTTGCCCTTATTGGGCCCCCGCTCTGTAAAAGCAAGCGCCCCATCCGTTTTGTACTGCTCAGTCAAGTAATTGGACACATCAGATGCCGTAGAAGCCAGCCCTATTAGCTGCAACTCCTGTCCTTCACGATGAAATTTTTGCTGATAATTCAATACCCATTCAGAGAAATTGAATTTACCACTTTGCTCAGTTTTTTGTCTGTATACCTGGTACTGATCGGCATTGGTATATCGGTTAAACAATCCGCCCTTTTGCGGCCACGAACCGTTCCAATATGAATAATTTGCCTCAAGGGTCTGCAAGGAATCTATTTTATATTGTGCTGAAAGACTTGCAGAACCACCTTTTGTGGTTTGTAGCATATCAGATTCCTGAAACAGCGATCCGATCTGTTTTCCATTATTCAGATTGGTTCTGTTAAGAGAAGATGTCATTTTTTCTCTTTCCCGGCTATAATTACCCATAGCTGAAAAATTAAATTTTCCGGTGCTCATATTTAGGGAAAGGTTTCCAGTTTGCTCCAAATTTCCACCGGTAATATCCAATGTACCACTAGTGCCTTTTAATTTCTTTTTTGTAATGATATTGACGACTCCTGCAGCACCTTCCGCCTCATATTTGGAGGAGGGATTGGTAATCACCTCCACGGAAACAATAGAACTTGCGGGAATCATCTTTAAGGCTTCCTTCAGGTTCTTTGCCATGATACGGGAAGGTATGCCATTGATAAGGATCTTAATATTGGAATTTCCCCGCAATTTAAGGTCACCGTTGGCACCAACAGTCAGCATGGGCGCTTTGCGCAATACATCTGCTGCGTTTCCTGATTTGTTACTGATATCTGATGCTGCATTGTAGATGAGCTTGTCTTTGGTACTTTGGACCAACGGCTTTTTGCGGCTTGCCACTACGGTAACTCCGTCAAGCATCGTGCTTTTGGTATCCAGGTATATTCGTCCTAAATCAAGATCTTCTTGGTTAAGGGTTATAACACCTGAATTATACGCATTAAAACCGATATGATTGATGACCACCCTGATAGTCGTCGAGGACTTCACTTTTAAGCTAAATGTTCCATCCTTGCGCGTGTTGGTCGAATCAAATGTTCGACCACTAGCATCATTGACTACAATTGTGCTTCCGGCCAAAAGTGCATTTTCGGACGCACTGACAACGGTTCCTTTAACCTCAATTTCATTTCCTGTCGTCTGGGCCATGCCCCATGTTGTACTTAACATTAGGGTAAAAACCAGTATTTGTCTGCATAAGTTTTTTAATAATTCTTTCATTTGCAAAAATTTAGTATTGCAAAACAAGATGATCTATAGCGGTATTAAAAATAAAACGGACGAACAGACCTTATTAAAGGTCAAAAAACGTTGGTCATTTTAATTTTCCGAATTACCTTTATTTTTAGAATTTTGAAAGATGAAAATAGTGCAATGAATTTTTGAATTAATCAAGAATGTGCTAAGATTTGAAAAGACTGTATTTATATGAATAATACATTAACCAACATGCGTAAAAGATGGATCCAGGAGACTATTATCTTCTGCGCCATGTTTGTTTTGACGATGCTTCACGAATGGATGTTTATCAACTCGCCAGAAAACTTTTTGAAAGGATTTGTCTTTTTTGTGATCCTCTACATCCAGGCGCAGATTCATCGTTTTTTTATCTTTAGGTATTATTTAGAAAAAAAATATATGATCTATGTCGCCTATTCATTATTTGTGATCTTCCTAGGAGCGACGATCCTTTATATCGCCGATATCAATTGGATACAACCTGATTTTTTCGAGCCGGATGAACTGGTAATTAGTTTTTTATATCATTTCGTAATCTGTATCATCAGTACAGCGACTATTATGGCCCTGTCATTAATGCAGAGTTACGCTTTGGAGGTGCAGCGCCGGAGCATGGACAAGATCCTGCTCAATGAAATGAATTTAAAATTCCTCCATGCACAGCTAAATCCACACTTTTTCTTCAACATGCTCAACAATCTTTATGGGGTGAGCCTAACCGAACCGGGCCGTACTCCGGGACTTATTGTCAAACTATCCGAACTCATGCGCTATCAGATAGAAAATGGCAACGTGCCGAAAGTTCCCTTGGCTGATGAAGTCAATTTTATACGGAATTATATTGATCTAGAAAGGGAAAGGGTCGGTAAAAGATGTGATATACGATTTATATGCAATCACTCACCGGAGGAATTGAATGTATGGCAAATATCGCCCCTGCTTCTTATTATTTTGGTTGAAAATAGCTTTAAACATAGTCAAAACCTATCCGAGTGGTTTGTACATATTCACATCGAGTTAAAACAGGATGAATTACTGATGACTATTGAGAATTCGCTTGCAGATGATAAATTTAAAAAAACCTCTACTCAGGTGGGTCTCAACAATCTTAAACAACGATTATCTTTTATTTATAATGGCAAGTTCAACCTTGATGAAAAGCAGTCTGAAACCAGCTATGGAACAACCCTTTTAATTCCCCTTCAAAAACAGCTTATATGAACCCACTAAATTGTATTATTATTGACGATGAAGAAGGTGCCCACCGCGTATTGGAACATTTTATCAGCCAACTGAAGCAACTTCAGCTAAATGGATCTTTTTACACCGCTGTAGAGGCAATGGAATATGTGTATAACAATCAGGTGGATGTGATGTTCCTCGATATCAATATGCCCGGTTTAACCGGAATGGAAATGCTGGAAGCAATGTCTAATAAACCTTTTGTAATCCTCACCACTGCCTACAAAGAGTATGCGTTGGAATCCTATAAATATGATGTGGTGGACTACCTAGTCAAGCCATTTGATTTTAAAACATTTCTTTCGGCAATCGATAAAGTAATTAACCGCCTGGGAACTTCTAAAAAAATTTTAAAGCAGAATAATCCCGATGCCCAACAACCTCTAACAAAAGCGGACCACCTTGTTTTAAAAGTCGATAATGAAATCGTTAAACTGGATTTTAATACGATATATTATACACAGAGTTATGGCAATTATGTCAAATTTTTCACACCGGAGAAAATGTATATGAGCCAGATCACGACACAGGAAGTTGAAAATAAACTGGACCCTGAACTTTTTGTCAGGATCCATAAATCTTATCTTGTTGCATTGAAGGAGATTTCCAAAATTGCCGGTGGTGAACTCTCTTTAAAAAACGGAACGATTCTTCCGATTGGAAAGTTCTACAAAAAGAATGTGATCGAGCGGATGAAAACCTAGAGCCATTCTTTTTTTAATAGTGCAAACTGCAGGGTATTCTCATATAGTGGTGATCTGTCATCACTTTTTGTAAAAGATATATATTCAAGAAATAATCCTTCTTGGCGCATACCTAAGCGCTTACACAATTGCTGTGAGCGTATGTTATAGTCCTCAACATAGCAATATATTCTTCTTGCGTTCTTTCTACGAAAGAGATAACTGCTTATTACCTGCCGTTTCTTATCTTCGCAACGTTTTTGTTCATCTTGTGCCTAACGATATTTTTGAAAATAAATCTTTCAAAAGCATTTAATTTTTGTTGATGTTGTTCGTAAAATTCGTCAGGTGTATCGAATAAACCAAAATCCTGATTGATCCCTTTGTCTTGAATAAACGTATTGTTTAAATTCCAATCAATTGGTGGATTTTTAAAATTATCTGTGTAAGCTCCATAACCACAAAAAGTAGTTTTACAATCGCTATTTTTCTCTTGTAGCTTGGCTAAATATATTTTATCCAAAATTACACCTTCTAAAAAATACCATTGTTCATCGACCAATATTTCAACCCAACTATGCAGAATGTTTTTAGGCGAAAGTTTATACCAAATTCCCGTAATCGCTCCTTTTTGTAATGCTTTATCAATTGTAAATCCGTGAATACGATTCGGTATTTCGGTAGCTCTCAATAAAGCCATTAACAAGGTGGCTTTCGTGTTGCATTGCCCATATCCGTCTTTTAAAATAGCTGATGCTGGAATGTTATCCGAAAGATTATAACCGAATTTTATTTCATCTCTTACAAAATTATAAATGGCTTTTATCCTTGAAATCATATCAAGTTGATTCCATTCTCTCTCTCGGACTAATTTCTGAATCGAATCGTTAGAATAGTCAAGAATTTTAGTTTCTTTAAGGTAATTGTTCATATCGCTTTTTTACACTACAAAGATGAACAGCAACAATAAAACAAACTTGTATAAAGTGGCTATTTTAATGATGACAAAAATTTGGGTGTAAGTCCAAATGTTTCTTTGAATGTTCTGCTGTAATGGGAACTATCTGTAAATCCAAACTGATATGCAGTGTCGGTAATCGAATGTTCTTTTAAGTAAGGTAATGACTTTATGAGTTTATTCCAAAGTTGGTATCTTCTGAAATTAAGATTAGTTTTCTCTTTGAAAAGATGTAAAAAACGTGTTTCGGAAAGAAAACAAATATTCGCAATTTCTTTAAGGGATACAATTCGTGGATATTACGGTTTGATTTGTGCCAGTCATTTCGGTCGGATGGTGCCAGCTATTACGGTTCAAATGATGCCACTTTAGTGGTATAGTTTTAGT